>JBBQWG010000025.1:0-99564 GCA_038210825.1 Verrucomicrobiales bacterium | reverse complement strand
GGTAAATCCCCATCTGCCGTAGCATGGCGGGCATGGTGAAATCGAAGAGGCGTTCTGCGGTGCGCTTGATCTCCTGCCAGTGAACCGCAACGCAATCGGCGGGAGTGAATGGATTGAATGTTTTCATGCTTCTGTGAATTTAAATTTTGTCCGCCGGAGTGGTGCGGGGAGGTTGGTTTGCCCGTTTGTGTCTCGCGTCCTATTGGGTGATTTGCGCGATTGCGCGATTTTGGGGCCGTTTCCCTAAAGTATTATATCTTTTCATTTTCACTTTTTCCGTGTGGGAGTTCTCAAAAATGGGGTGTAAATCGCGCAATCGCGCAGAATGGGGTTTATGATCGGATGGATTTTCCTAGCCAACATTCGCGCCGGGGGTCCATAATCCATGTGTCCCGCTCCTTCAGTTGGCGGGTCAATTGCTTCTGGGTGAGGGAGTGACGGATGCCGTTTTCTGCGGCCCACATCTGATAGCGGGCGAACACTTCAAGCTTCGGGGTCTTGTAGCCTGGGGCGGCATCCTGAGTGCATTCACTGATGAAGTCCCCTAGTTCGTCCTCGCCGGCCCTATACTCGCTAACGGCGGCTGCCACGGAAGCTGGCATTGGGATTGATCCCCGGGGGCACATGCGCAGCCCGTCCAGCAACCAGTTCAAGATCCCGGGTAATTCACTGCGGAACCGGTCCAGTAGCACCGTCGGGGCCACGGCTTCTTCTTCCGAAATAGTTTCGGTGAACGGGATCAACCTTACTCGCCGCCAGATGCCAGTGTCAGTCCCTGCGATCCTCGGCTTGTGGTTCCCCATCAACCACAACTTGGCGGTTGGGGTGAACGTGAACGGGGATTGGTATTTGGCTTCTCCGGTCACCGGATCACCGGCCACCAGGCTTTTCACCGTCTCTTCCCGCAATCTTCCTCCCTGCTTGGTTTCCTCCCCGTGAAGGAAACGCACTCCGGGAAGTTGGGCGAGATCGTGCTTACAATCCGCCCCGTTGCGGTTTTCCTCTATCAAATTGTTGCGCGCCTTGCCTGCGTAGTCGCCGTAAAGCATGACCAGCGACTGCATCAGGATGCTCTTCCCGTTTTTCCCTGAGCCGTGCAGGAAGTAAAACGCCTGGTCGTCACATGTCCCCGTCAGGGAATAGCCCGCAAGTTTTTGGACATATCCAGCGATGTCGGCATCGGGCAAAACCCTGCTAATAAACTTCAACCACTCGGGGCACTCCGCCCGGGGCGCATATTCACAGCCAAGCGCCTTGGTAACGCGATCTTCTGGCCGCCCGGCGCGGTGTCCGCCGGTCTTGAGATCAAGGATGCCATTTACTGTCCCCGCAATCCACGGGTTTGCATCCCAAAGAGAGGCGGGCACCACCACGCGCCCGGAACGGCTTGCAGCAAGCAGCATTGCGGCAATTACCTTTTCATCCCCAAGCCTTTCGGCGCGCCGTAAGGCAGCACGGCATTCGTTTTTGATGCCTTTGGCGGTCAGCATCGGTTTCCCCTTAGGGGGCTGGCCATCATTTTTCACCTGCTCCGCCAGCTCTTCGGCCCTTTGATTTTTCAAGCGCTCGGCCCTTAGGCATTCCTGGCGGGACAACAGTTGCGCAAAGAACGGCAGTCTCCCGGTTGTGTCATCGAACCACATGCCGTTGTGATAAAGCCGCCATAGCTTAACCTCGGGCACCCATGCGATGAGATTTCCAAACGCGGCCAGGAAAAACGCGCCGTTACCATCGTCGTTGTCGGGGTAGTCCCAAACTGGCAGGGCACTATCATTTAACGCGGGGCGATATTCCAGCAATTGAAGGAGGCGTGGACTTGCCGGGGCAGGCTCGGCATCTGGTTTTGCCAGTGCGCAGTTCTGCCAAGCGGCAGGCAGGGAGGAAATGGTTCTATCGGACATGTCGCTTGCAATGTTAGGCCGCGTTGATAAGGGCCGGGTTGCGGTAAATGATTTGTTGACGAGCCCCGTCTGCGCGGGTGCCCCCGGGGAGCCTCACTAGTTGGCATCGGGTCCATGTCGCAGGGTCTGCCCCGAGTCGGCAGGCGCTGGCGAAGAATGGCTTTAAGCTTTCATCCGTTGCCCCATGCGTGGGGAACCAGCCGTGAACAGATTTCCCGCCTGAGTGGACGGCCAAGAGCAAAGGCGCGCCCTTGTCCAGTAGATGCAGCAGGATGGCTGCGCATAGGTCCGGCGCGGCGCGCGGCGGTTCCTCTGCGGCCATTGCCGCCAGGATCGATGCGGCGGGCGAGGCGGTGTCGTTGTGCTCCGCCTTAAAATCGAATTCTACCACCAGATGCCACCGGGGGCCGGTATTGTCCAGGCATCGGACAGACGCTTTGCCGTCCTGCCTTTGCCCCGTGCGGGCCACCATAGGAGTGGGAACTATCAATCCGTTCTGCGCGACGCCCCCGGGCGTGGCCATCCATTCACTGCGGCGGCGGGTGATTGCATCGGCAGGATGCGATTTAGCTAGGCAAAGCAGCGGGTCGCCGTGCCATAGTTCGGTGAGGATCTCCTCAGCCGCCAGTGTGACCGGCGCGGGCGAAGCGGAGAGCAAAGTTGCAATGGAATCACCTGTTTTTGCAATGCTGGCTACTGCGGGCCAATCGATTTCAGGCCATGCCTTTTGCCGGGGTGCCTGCTTTTCAATCTGCATCAAGGCGATTGCCCGGGCCGCACTGCTTTGGGGCTGCCAGTTGTTCCGGGCATTTTTCAGGCAATCCAAAATTTCACGATCCGGGACATGCCGGGAGCACTTGTCAGCCTCGGCCCTGAGAATCCGGAAAGTTTCCTGCGGAGTCCTCCATGCGATGAGCCCCCGGGCGCATTCAAAAAGCCATGGATGGATGCCGGAGCCCGCGGCGGGACGATTGGTTAGTAGACTTTCGATCCATCCAGGAAGGGGCATGTGATGCAACTTGTTGCTCATCTGCCACCCCCATTTCTAGCGGCTTCATCGCGGGCTTTGCGATGGACGGCAGCAAGCTTTTTCAGCCTGGCTTGCCTCCGCCCCTCCATCGTGGGCGGAATAACCTCCTGCGGGGCATCGGCTTTATGGATAGTTTTTTTCTTCATTTGGGGCACATTTTTATTTGTGTCCCCGTCCGCCAAGTGATACCTTTGAACCGCTTCTGATTCGTTGGGTATATCCCTCGGCTTCCCGGCCATCAGGCCGGGGGGCTGACGGGGGATTAGCAAGCAGGATGACCGGCAATGAAGCGGTCCAATTCCTCACGGTGGATAAGGCGGCAGCCCCCAACCAGATGGCTTTTAAGCTTACCGGCGCTGATGGCCTGATATAACCTTGCCCGGCACATGCTCGCATATTTTGCGGCAGGCAATGGGCGGAGCCATTGCGGCACGATGTCGATTTGGCAGGCGGATGATTTGGCGGCTTGTTTTTCGTGTGCGGTCATGGGTGGAACAGTGCTAGCGGACAATCCGCTGCGATGTTCCAATTATGACAAGGAATGACAAACCTTCAATAAGTGAGACTAACAGTTACTTAAGCCCAAATCCCCCCATATATCCGCTTAAGTTTTTCCGAGACTTTTCGCTTGACGCGTCACAACCATCCAAACCCAAGATGATTGAAAATGTAACTCCAACTCCCCGGGTTCATCTCCCCAGGGAGCGCCTGCAGGTCCTTCAATACCTCGCACTGGATCTCGTCCCGTGTAGGAGGCCGCAAAATCTTTTTCCTCACATTCGCAGCAAAACAAGCCGCCACGGCAAACACAAAATATTTCTCGAGATTCTCCTCCCTTAAATCGCGGGACTTGCCGACATAAACATCATCCTGCAACAACCTCAGCTTTTTGCGGATATCATCCTGGGTGCGGGCATGATTTTCCATGGGGCGGCCCTCCCTTAGGGCATGCAGGCATTTTTGCGCCAAGAATGCCTCGGCCGCTTTTTTGAATTCCATCAACTCTCTTTCCAGCCTCCCTGGGGGGTCCATGGACGGCTGCCAACCAATCACATCCAAAGCGAGCGCCTCAGGGTTACTTGATAGCCCCATACTTTTGGCTGCCAACCTTCGCTGATTCAAGCTAATCGAAATTGTGAGTTTGCCGTCGCCTTCCCATTCGGCTCTCATAGTCCCGTCGTGCCCTGGGTCGCCAGGATTGCCGCCGATAATTGATATGAACCCTTTTCCGTCTACCTTTTGGGGAAATTCGTTCTCCCCCAAGCTGAGGCAGGGCAACCCTTCCGGAAAACTGACTTCTTGCGGGCATGTTTTCCGAACATGCTCAGGCCCAGCATTGATGTCTATGGTAAGCCCCCAAGGGATTTTCCTAGTCATGCCGCCCCGGTGGTCCCAAAACGGTTTCTTGGTGTTTTTGAGCCAATCAGGCTGCGGCAGGGAATATATGCTATATTCCCAAGTGGTGTTAGGGAATGGATCGAAGTCCTCCGGGTCCGGGAAGGTGGCAGGCATAATTTTAAAGGTGTGGCATTTTCGCGGCTCCGGCAGCCATGGTTCAAATAGCAGAAATCTTGGCAACGGCTTTGCGCTGGTCGGCAATGTCGGTGTGGACGTATTTCTTGTGGATTTCGTCGCTCCCGTGGCCGGCCATGGCGCGGCGGACATCTGCGGTAACCTCTGCGGCAGAGAGACGGGTAACCATGGTATGCCGCAAAGCGTGGAATCCCTTACTCTTGAATTGTCGCCCCTTGCCCTTCTTTTTCTCCCCAAGGGTTGTTACGACTCCTGCCTTTTCCATGAGTGCGCCGAAGGTGTTGGAAAGCCCCCCTGCGCTTCCTGACTTCATTCCTGCCAAGCCGGGGAACAAAGGCATTCCTGCTTTCTTTTCTCCCGGCAGGGATTTCAGGAAGTCGGCAAGCTGCGGGTGCATAGCAATCACCGTGTCCTTGTTGGTCTTCCTTTGAGTCTTTCCCGCCCGATGACTGAGTTTCGCCGCAGCAAGGTCTATTCGGTCCCACGTCAGGGTGGCGGCATCGTGGATTCTCAGGCCGCAATGGGCCCCGATCAGGATCATCCCTTTCCAGTCGTCGTTGGGTGCCAGTTCAAAAAGTGACCTCAATTCCTCGGGGGTGAATACCTCTCTTTCTTCGGCGGGGGAGCGGGTCAGTTCCACGGCCAACGCCGGATTGGCCAGCATGAGCCCTTTTCGCCTGGCCGCCTCTAAAACAGCCCTCAGGACCTTGATTGCATAATCTGCCGTCGATCCTCCCTTTCCTGCGGCAAGTTCAGCATCCCTGAAATTTTCAATTTCCCCGGCAGTAACGCTGCCGATGGATGCCCGGGATCTGCGCGGCCCAATATGTTTCAGGAAGCCGTTCAGAATTGGCTCATATCTCTTGATGGTCGTTGCCGCCATCCCGAGAGTTTCACGGCTCTTCAGATATTGGGCAAAATGCTCGGCAATGGATGCCACCTTGAAAGTTTCACCGGTGCAGATTTCGACAATGTCATTCAGGACCTTGGTTGCGGCGGCTTGTGTCATTTCCCCTAGCCTGCCTTTCCTGGCAGCCTTCTCAAATTCCAGGGCAACGCCTTTGGCCTTACGGGCATCCGTGTGCTTGGTGCTCCGGTTGGTCCGCTTGCCCTCGGCGTCGCGAAAACAGGCGATCCAATAAGGAGACTTGGGGTGCTTGCGGATGCTGGCCATGGTTACAACCATAGTTACAACATCTATCCCTGTCTAGTGTTTTCTAAATCCGTCTAAATCCCTGATTTTACGGGGCTTTCAGACCTGCTGCCCCGTCCAAGATAGAAACCCCCGTTCTATCCGTTGAACTATGGAGCCGGTTGATTTGCAAGGAGATAAGACGTTGGTTGCCGGGGATCACAGTAGTGTTCCACCAGAACGGACACCGCGTTCACCACCGTCCGTCCCCGGCCAGCACGTTCCGATTGACCATTTCAGATCGATCCGCAACACAAATTAGCTTGATTGCCAAACTCACCACGAAACCACTTTGAAAAGGCTTTGGAGGGCTGTGCCTGAGGCCGGATTGATAGTGTCACCACGCGAAAGGAAGTCGTCCTCAGATTTGTTCTCAACTGCGCGGGGATCGGCCTTCGGGAACCGCCCCTCCCTCGCTTCCCGATGCGCATTTTCGGGGATATCCTGCACCCGATTTTCGCTCCCCCGTGAGTGATATCTTGCAAAACTGCAGGTTTTGCCGCACCGGTGGGGCAAGACCGAGAGCCCCTTTTACTCTTTTTGCCCCAATGTCATATTCCCCCTACACTTCTGTCGGAGACAGCGCGGAGTGCTTATTCGCAGTCCTGTCGGTGAATCTCTGGTTCTGCTCAAATATATGACCGACTCGTGGCCATTTGATCAGCCCCCGAATTGCGCGACGGTGACCACTTCACACGTCATGAAGGACGGCCACTTGATCACTCACGTCTACCACGACGAAGATGATCACGGATGGCAGTTCCACTATCCCGGAGAAAAGTCGATGGAGGATTCAATGCTGGTCGCCCTCAAGGAGGTAATTGCCTTGGACGATTCGCTTCTCGCGTTGGCGGATCTTCCCCCAGGTTGGATGGCGTCTCGTGCATCGAAGGCTGATCCGTGGAAGCGTGGTCGGGCAGATGCGGCCTATCCTGAGGTCGTCATAGACTGGGCGAAGATTTCATCGATTGATCAATTTTATGATCAGACTTTGATTCAGTGCCAGTCCCCGAGCTGGCACGGTCGGAACTTGAACGCGCTTTCCGATTCATGGGTTACCGGAGGCATTGATCCAGTGGGTCCCCCTTACTGCTTCCGGTTTCGTGGTTCCAAAATGCTTGGTTCCGATTTGAGAGATTTTTCGGAGGCAGTTATTGAGATTGCGAAGGAGTCCGTTGAAGAGAACGGCGGGAGCTGCAAACAAGAAGCAAAACAAGACGTCGATCCTAACGCTTGACCCGCTCCGGGTTCACCCCGTCATGACCATTCAACCATCACCCCTGAAGTCGGAGTTCGCTCTCGGGCAGGTGTAGGATGACTTTCAAGTTCGGGCAACCTGTAAGGGCCACCACGAATGAGTTTAAATGACCTAGCCGCATTGCCGACCACCGTAGATTTCAGCGACCTCGTCGTGTGGTATCAGAGGCACTGCGATGATTCGTGGGAGCACCAGTATGGAGTGAGACTTGAGACGCTCGACAATCCCGGGTGGCGATTGACCGTTGACCTGATCCACACGGATTTACAGGGGCGGACGATGACAGAGGTTCGGGAGGGCATCTCACCAGAGGACCATCCCGTATCGCCGCGCTGGATCCACTGCTCCGTCAGCCATAATCAGTTTCGGGGTGCGTGTGATCCGGCACAGGTCGCCCGCCTGTTCCAAACATTTCACCACTTCAGAGGCATGCAGAAATAGGAATAACATCAAACCTGAACAAAACGGATGCATGAATCGGCCCGTATGGCATCTGTCGTGTCGTCTGCGGTTTCCGCTCGCCATGGCCCGGCGGCAGGCTCCCGTCCCTGAGCTTTACATCCTATCACCACGTCATGACCGACATTTCATTCCGGCTTCAAGAACAGCTGGCACCAATTCTCCGTGCGGGCGACCTCGCCCAGTGCGGGCGCATTGTGACAGAGACGCTGGCGGCACTTCCGCAGTCACCGTTTCACATTATTCTGAATCTCGGGATCACGAATTCCCCGACAGAGACTGCGGAATATTTCGATGACTTTTTCCGTCAGCAGCCACGCGACGAAACCAAGGCGGCTTACACCGAGATGAATGGCTTTTCCATCAATACGGGACTTTGGTTCTGCCATCCGTTTGCCTACAAGCAGTACGGCGGCCACGAGGATTACGATTGGCTGTCGGATTATCAGTCCGAAGATATTGACCCTTTGCCGGTTACGGGTTTGGAGTCCTTGCAGGAGGTTTACGCCAGCAAGGCCTTCGGCGATGAGCGTTTCGAGGATGCCTGCTCTGCCACCGACCTTCTCGTTGTCATCCGGTTTCAGGATTTGATTCGAAGAGCAGCACCCCACATGCGGGAGTTGCGTTTTCCGTTGCTTGCGACGGCTCACGGCTACGACTTCATTTATGAAGTTTGTCCGAATGTCTAACTGAGCTCAGTGAACGCCGCTCCGGCGGGCAGTTGGGCCGGGGGATGGGCTTGCTCTCCGAAGAGTTCTGCCCAGGAGAGGGGGCGGGGTGGAGTGGAAAGAGGGGCGAGGAGGTAGCGGGCCCATGGGGGGCGACGCCGGGAAAGGCGGTGGCTTCGATGGAGTTGGAGCGGATCCGCCAGCAATGGGCCGGCGTGGTGAGTTTGAGAAGGGCGAGCAGGGTTTTGTAGGAGGCGACGAGGGCAGATGAGGTGGTGGCCAGGCTGGATGGTCAGGAACTGACGGAGGCGGAGGCGTTCCCGAAGATCGGGCGCACGTGGGCCCATGTGCAGCAGCCCCTGCCCTGGCGGCGTTGGATCCGTTAATTGAAACCGTGGTGAAGGAAGTGGCGCGCCGGTGGGCGGACCTGAACAACCGGCAGCGGCAGCTCGGCCAGCACCTGAAGGCGCAAGGCGAAAAGGCTCCGCGGCAGCAATTGGAGGAGCTGCGGAATCCGCCGCCGAACGTGAAGGATACGGAGACCCGGATGACGGAGGAGATCAAATGCCGGCTGGCGGAGGAAGGGCACCGGCGGGAGATGGAACTGCTATCGGAGCGGCATGATCTGGAGATGCGGATGCTGGCTCAGGGGAAGGCGGTGGAGCAGCAGGGGAGGCTTTTAGAGAGCCATAGGGAGTTTGAGAGTTGAGGGTTGAGAGTTGTGGACGGGCCACGGATGGCGGATTTTTTGGATGGCACGGAGGGAGGGAGGATTTGAACAGAAGGGCGCGAAGGTCGCGGGGGGAACGACTCGGATCAGGCGACGGCAAGCGGGAGGCGTCGATGACACGACACATGCCATACGAGCCAGATGTTCTCCGGCTCAAGCTTGCTTCTGTCGAAAGATCTTCCGCCACCAAGGCTGACGAATGCGCTTCCATTCGGGGTGATCAAACCAGAACGACTCATATGATACGTCGATGTTGAATGCGGCAAGCCGCCGGATCAGTGATGCAGGAAGGCGGAACCAATCAAACTCCCCGCTGATGCCGCCAAGATCCTGAGGAGTGACGTGATACATGATGTCCACAAACCGACGATAAGCAGTGTCCAAAGTAAGCAGTCTCTCACCAAACGGTTCCATCATGCCAAGGAGGGCATCTAGTCGGCCGGTTGGATCAGCATCTGAGTGACCGAGGGGCGAATCAATGCGCCAAGTGTGAGTGAGTCCCGTCTCAGGAACTTCCTCATTCGGGTCGTGATCGACTCGTGAAGGACTGCATCCCAGGTGCGCGGATATGAGGTCCACACCCGCTGCATCACAGGGGATGAGCAAACTAACGTGGGAGTATCGAATCATGGCGCTGCTTCTTGGCCTAACGTCTAGCTCATCCCCGGCGGGGATGAAAGCCCGAATTCAAACAGGGCCGTTACCCGCGGTTGGATGGAGCGTCTTGAACGCCTTCCTGTGTGGCCGATTGTCTTCTGCGATTTCGTCACAGCGGTGCTTCGAGGAGTGTCCATACCCTGTCAAACGCTGCCCTGCAATCTGCAGGCGTCGGGTGGCGATGATCCTGATAAGAAACAAACACTGTTCGTGGACTGTCGTGCTCCCAAAACAAAAGTGACCGTCCGACATCATTGGCATCGACAACCGGGTCGTAGCCTCCTGAAATCCTAGCAAGTTCAGTGATCGCCGCACGAAGCTGGTCAAAACGATCAGATGGAACGCTTTCTGTGTGGGACCGGAATGCGATGGGGGAACTCAACCAAAATTCTGCCCACTCGGAGTCGCCCGTGTGAGTAAGTCGAAAAATGTATCTCCCTGTCCTGGCCAGTCCTGCAGTGTCGAGTAACATAGTGCGAGCCAGCAGAAGTTCCCCCTGCTGTAATGGATAAGCAGCCCCAACTTTCTTGTCACTGAATCGGCTGTTAATCATGGCGAACGTGTATTATGCCACCAGATCTGGTGGGATACCCATTTGGCAGGGTGGCATATTTTGGGGGGGCTGAGGTTGGGAGTGACTGGCGGACAATGTTTTAGCACGGGCGTGGCGAGCCTATCCATGGCCAACAGGATTTGCAAGAAGTTATGGGGAAGGGGCTCAGGGAGCAGAGGCGGAGGGGAGGCTTTTGGCGAGCGTGGGGGAGGTTGAGAGTTGAGGGTTGAGGGTTGGGGACGGGCCACGGATGGCGGATTTTACGGATGGCACGGATGGGGGATGGACGGGATGGACGGGATGGACGGGATGGAGGCGGCGGGTGGAGCAGTGAGGAGGATGGGGAAGGGGGGCCGGGGCGGTGGTGCAATCTGTTGGAGGAATAACTTGGCAGATGGCAAAGCCTTCAGTAAATCCCCCGGTGCCCGCCCCTTCCCGAATGCGAAGCGGGAACCCGGAGCGAAATCCAGCCACATGAAAGAAGCCGACGCCCGCATCAGGATCAACACGCTGCTCGAAAACGCAGGGTGGCGCTTCTTTGTGGACGGTAGAGGCCAGGCGAACATCCAAGCCACCCTCGCCCGCATTTGGGGCGAACCTTCGCCTGCCATTTCCGATGCTGGAGTTCCCGAAACTTAAGATTGCAGGGACTTGACGAGTGTGGTAGAAATTTACCACAACCACACCAAAACGACCATGTTCACTGAAACTGTTAAATCCCTTCGCCTTCAGAAGCGCCTGACTCTGCGGGACTTCTGCGAACAAGTTGGGCTGGATCCAAGCAACTGGAGTAAAGTGGAGCGCGGCATCAATCCGCCGCCTGGCGACGTCGGAATTCTGGAACGGTTGGCCAGTTTTTTTGGCCGCACGGGAGACAAAAAACTAGCCTTCATGGACGAGGCGGCCCTACAGCGAAGGGAGATTCCGCCGGATGTCGCCGATAACGTCATTCTCCAAAAAGCACTGCCAGCGTTCTTCCGGGCGGCGCGTGGCCATGAGTTGACTGAAACTGAGCTGGCCGGTCTGGCAGATGACATCCGCAAGCTGCACACCCGCGATCACCATTAACGCAACGCACGCCCCGCATGGAACACATCTGGAAAAAGATCGACGAACTGCGGACCAGGTATGAGTCCCTGCGGGAGGACCGCACCCCCATTGATGTTTTCATCTTTTTCGAGATCGATCTTGGGTTGAACCCCATTCCGTTTGATAACCTCACGTCAAAGTATCGGGTGGAGGCTGCGATCACCGCCGACTTCACCGGTATCTACCTGGATGCGGAGCAATACGCGCTGATGGAGAGAGGGCCGGATTGGAAGCTCAACCGTCTCCGTTTTTCCCTGGCCCATGAGTTGGCGCACTACTTCCTTCACCGGGACTTGCCGCAGCCGGAGAACTTCGCCTCACTGCCTGATTTCGCACGCTGGACCGAAGCCTATGGAGGAAAGAAATACACGGCTGAGCAAGAGGCCAACGAGTTTGCAGGGCGGTTGCTGGTCCCTGCAAACCGGCTGAAGACTTGTTTTGACGAGTTCGCCTTGGAGGCAGAGAAGCTTGTGCCAAACTTCCTGGCGAGCAGCCAACTCAGAGACAAGTTTACCGAGAAGATTGCTCCACGGTTCGGCGTGAACCCGCAAGTCATTGGGATTCGATTGGATCGTGATGGCGTTTGGTCTGCGGCATGAAGACTCTGTTACTTGGTTGGCAAGGAGAAGGCGATGGGTTCACCAGGGACCGGTCGGTGGCGCTTTTCGGTCCGAAGGCCGATCTCATTTCGCATCTCTCCCTGCTCGGCGGGGAATGCCTCGAAGAAAACTGGGACGGCTACGGTGCGGCACCGGTCCGGCCCGGTGCGCTGCGGGGCGCGGAGGAGTTGATCGCCTCGCTTCCGGAGGATGTCCCGCTCCCGGAGTGCTTGATCGAACCGGATGGCTGTATCTCGCTTGATTGGATGCCTGGCCCCAACCGCACCTTGACGGTAAGCGTGGGCGAGTCGGACCGGATCCCATATGCCTGGGTGGACGGAACCGACCGTGGCCATGCGGTAGCGGGAATGGTGGACGGCCAGCTTTCCCCCCGCATGCTTGCCGAAATCCGCCGCTTCACTAGCCATGATGCTTCCCTCCGGACTGCCTGAGCATATGACCGATGGCGCGCGCAGGGGGGAGACCACGGATGGCAGGATTTTACGGATGGCACGGATGGATGGGGAATTTTGAACAGAAGGCCACGGAGAACGCCGAGGGAACGTGAGGTTGAGGGGCGCGCCGCTTTTGGCGCATCCGTCTCGAACGCCATGTGGGACAATGACCTCTCCTCAGAGGATCGCATACATGGCCGGTGATCCTGGGTTCAAGCGCCATGCTCCAAAGTGATCGCGACATTTCCTTTCTTGCGTCCGGTGTCGACGTAGCGGTGGGCCTCGGCGATCTGCTCGAATGGATAGCGCCGGTCAATCACCGGTTTGAATTCCCCCGCCTCAGCCAGTTCCGCGAGAAAATGCAAATCTGCAACGCGCACGGTGACTGGCCCGGCGATGACTTTCCTGCTGCCCGTCAGCGACACCCATGGAGCTTGAAGCATGTCTGGCAGGCCGGCCAAAACCAACAGAAGGCGTCCTCCTTCTTTTAAGGAAGTTTTGCTGCGGGAGAACGGAGCCGTGCCGGCGGTATCCACAATGAGATCATAGGTTTTGCCATTCTGCGTGAAATCTTCCTTGGTGTAGTCGATGACATGACTGGCACCCAGAGACCGCACCAGCTCCACGTTCCCGGAACTGCACACCCCGGTGACAATGGCCCCGAAATGCCTGGCAAGCTGCACCGCCGCGGTGCCAACCGCTCCGGAAGCGCCATTGATGAGCACGCTTTCCCCGCTCTGAAGTTTTCCTCTTCTGAGGAAATCCAACGCCGTTGTTCCGCCAAAAGACAGTGCTGCGGCTTCTTCAAAAGTCAGACGGGACGGTTTTGGCACCACCGCCCCGTCTTCAGCCATGCATTTGTATTCCGCATGACAACCCATGGCGGCATCGCTGAACGCAAAAACCGGGTCACCGACCTTGAATTTGCTCACGTCTTTGCCGACCGATTCAATTACCCCGGCCAACTCCGACCCCAGGATGGGTTGCTTTGGTCGTGAGATTCCAAACACCAAACGCATCATGAGCCCGAAACCGGCAGGCACCGTGAGGCTGCGCACCCTCCAGTCGCCGGATGTGACCGTGGTCGCATGGGTTTTTATCAGGACTTCGTTGTTCCTGGGCGTGGGCTTTTCGACCTCCTTCAACTGAAGCACTTCGGGTGGCCCATATCTTTCATACACACACGCTTTCATACAATATCCTCCCCGGGGGTTGCTTGAATCCTCGGTCTTTCGTGTGGTCCAGGGTCGAGAGGTGGCACCGGCTAACGGGAGTGGCACTCCGCAACAGGGTTGTTCCTTGTGCCATCTGTATTGCGGGAAGCATAGACAACCCGCACGTTTTGATCCGCAGGGATGGTAAGGTAGAAAGCGCTGCCGGGGCCCGCCGGGTTGCCTTCGGCCCAGATGCGGCCGCCCTGGGCCTCCACAATACTCTTGGAGATGTAGAGGCCGAGACCCAGACCCTTGGGTTTGAGTTTGCCTACCTGCGCGAAGCGGTCGAAGATGGCTTCCCGCATCTCCTCGGCGATGCCTTCACCGGTATCGAGCACGGATACGAGTATCTTGTCCTCAACGCGTTCGACCTTGACGTCGATCGCGCCGCCTGAGGGGGTGAATTTCATCGCGTTGGCAATGAGGTTGGCTATGACCTGAAGCATCCGCTCCCGGTCGAAGATCCCATGCAGCACATGCCCGTCGGTGGCGAACTCGAGGGCCAGGCCCTTCTCTTCCGCAGACTGCGCCACAGAGGCGATGCCTTCGGAAACCATCTCGGTGACATTGCCGGGTTCGGGCTGCACGGCGAACTTGCCGGCATCGATGCTCGTCACATCGACGAGATCTCCGATCAGCCGATTCATGCCGGCGACGTAACGTTCGATGCGGGCCATGCCGGTCACGGTTCTTCGCCCCTCTTCCGAATCCGAAGCCTTGCTGGCCAGGACTCTGGCGTGAATCGCGATCCCGGCAAGAAGGTTTTGCAGGTCGTGGCTCACCATGCCCATGAGATCGTCCCGATTGACTACGGCATCGTCGGAGAGTCCACGTTCCGTCAGCAGGAAGCGGTCAGTTCTACTCCGCTCGAGAGGCAAGAGTGCTGCGAGAATGCGGGCCTGCTCATCCCGCTCCCAGCGGAGGTTGTCGTCGGCACAGTCGCGTTCCTTCTGCACCATGACATCTTCGTCGACCCGCTCCTGGGCTACGGCCTCCCTGGCTACCTCAGGTGTCAAGCCTCCCTCTCCCCCTTCGCAGTCCAGCTTTATGTCAGCTCTGTGCCGGGCAGCAACAAGGACTTCGTCGGCCTGCCCGCGGGCGCGATCCACAATTTCGTCAGCCATGTCCTGGGTGAGTTTACGCTTCAAGGCCAAGGCATCGTCGGTTCTGCGCTCACTGTTCAGACTCTGGTTGGTCTGTTCGCGTTGGTTCAGGGTTTTCTGGTTCGAGTTCATGGCATTTTGCTTAAAGCCGCTAAAGAAGTCCAAGTCGTGAACCATGCGGGTAAGCGCGCTTTCTATGGTAACGTCAGCCGAGTAAACCAAGGGGGCAAGGCTTTTATCGGAGGGTGCCTGGAGAAGGAGATAAACGGAGGCGGGAGGATTGCGGGTGACCCGGATTTCCACGTAGCCCGGCTTTCGGAGCTGGGTAATCCTGTGCCTGGGGTCGCGGGAGGTTCCGGCATTTAAAACCCGGTCTACGATCAGCCGCTCCCTCTGGCCGGTCTACTTCAGAAAATCAATCTTCTGAGGCGGAGGGGTGGGGGCGCTCACCTTGATGTAACTCACCGACGGCACGGGAATCAGATACAGGAGATCCTGGTCGGCCCCATAGAATCTGATGAGGCCATCCTTGGGATCAACCACCGCCTCCTGCGCTTCAAAGCGCAGGGGGGACTCAGCGTTGACGAGCTGCACAGAATAGGTTTTCAAACCGGGTGGGGGGGAGAGGAGGGATCCAAGGCGGCTGGGATCGCCATCTGGCACTTTGGATGACATAGTCTTTACCAAACACCGTTGTGGCCACTCTGTAAAGTATGGAAATTGTAGACTTCCTCCCCGGATTTTGAACTCAGTCCCCGAAAAGCGGTGGCCGCCGCCCCCCACCGGCGGTCATTCCTTTGCTCGTTTTTACATTACTTCAGCAGGTGCTCCTGCAGAAAGAGGATCGTGGCGTGGAATTGGTAGTCCGCGTTGGGTTTTTTGGCAAAACCGTGGCCTTCGTCCTTGGCGAGGAGATACCAGACTGGGGTGCCCCCCTCGCGGACCGCCGCGACCATTTGCGAGGCTTCGGTGACGGGGACGCGGGGATCATTTTGGCCCTGGATCACAAAGAGCGGCTTGCGAATCTGGGCGGCGTGCGTGGTGGGGCTGATTTTGGCGAGGAATTCCTTCATCGCCGGATCGCGTTCGTCGCCGTATTCGACACGGCGGAGGTCGCGGCGGTAATCCTGGGTGTTTTGGAGGAATGTGAGGAAGTTGGAGATGCCGACGATGTCGATGCCGCAGCGGAGGCGGTCCCCAAAGTGAATTAGGCTCGCGAGCGCCATGTAGCCGCCATAGCTGCCGCCGCTCACGGCCACGCGCGCGGGATCACTTTTGGCATCGGCCGCGATCCAGTCGAGAAAGGCCCCGATGTCCCTGACGGAATCCTCGCGTTTGAAGCCGTTGTCGATGCTGAGAAAGGTTTTGCCATAACCGTCAGAGCCCCGGACGTTGGGGTAGAGCAGGGCGATGCCGAGTTCATTCAGGTAAAAGTTATTCCGGGCCTGGAAACCGGGGCGGGACTGCCCTTCGGGGCCCCCATGGATATTGATCAGGACGGGGCGTGGGCCGGGGAATTTGGCCGGGTCCGGGCGGTAGAGGAAACCGGAGACGGGCAGGCCATCGAAGCTCTTCAAGGTGAGGGTTTCCGGTTCCGGGAAAGTGTCAGGATTGAGCCCGCCGGTTTCACTGTCGGTCCAGCGGTGCAGGGTGCCGGTGGTGAGGTCGATGGACCATGCGTCTGCCGGAGAACGGGCGGAAGTGAGGCTGAAGCCAAGATCGTTTCCGTTAGGGTGCCATTCCAGTCCGCCAATCAAAGCCGGGGGGAGAGCGGGCAGTTCCGGGGCCTTCACCCCGTCCCGGGCGGGGCGGAGATGCAGGACACTGCGGCCGGCTTCATTGCTGACCAGGGCCAGCAGGGTGCCGTCAGGGGAGAGATCAAATCCTTCCACGTCCCAGGGGATGTCAGCCGTCAGGGGCTGCCAGTTCCGGGCGGTCAAATCCATGCGGCCGAGTTGCTGGAATTCCCCGTTCTGATCACTGGTGAAAAAGAGGGACTTTCCATCGGCCGCAAAGCGGGCTCCACTGCGGGATACCGGCGGGCCGTCATCCGGGGTGAGTCGTTCCTTCTGTCCGGTGGCGGCATCCAGCAGCCAAAGGTGGCTGAGATTGGCCGAGATGTATTCAGTGAGGGCGAGTTTGGTGCCGTCGGGTGACCAGTCGCTTACTCCCCAGCCGCCGCCGGACAGTTCCGCCAGAATTTTGGCTTCGGCAGGCTGGTCCGGATTCATGATCCAGACGTCATTGTCCTTGCCATTGCGGCGGGTTGAGGTCCAGGCGAAGCGGGAGCCATCGCGGGCCCAGCGGGGCCCGGTGTTGCGGGACTTGCCATCTGTCAGGAGGGTGGTGCGGCCGTCGGCCATGTCATAGCGGTAGAGTTGATAGAACTCACTGCCGCCGGTGTCCTGGGAGAAAATGAAGCAATCCCCCTTGCCGGGGCGGAAGGTGGCGGACCGGGCGGGCTCGCGTCCGAAGGTGAGTTGGCGGCGGGCTCCACCGGGCTGGCGCACAAGGTGCAGTTGCGGGGTATCGGCAAAACGCGTGAAAATGAGCATCTCCCGCCGCTGGGGGTGCCAGCTCTGCAGGGAAGCCGTGCGGAACTCGAGATAACGCCCGGCATTTTTGACGAGATCCGCCGGCAGGGCAGGAATGTTTTCCGTGACCAGATTGGCGGGAACGTCTGCCGGTGCGGTTGGTGCGGCGAGCAAAGCAGCGAGGAGGGGCAGGGCGCAGGCCAGCAAGGGGGACAGAGGTTTCATGAGGATAAATTGGAAACGGGGCGGGTAGGGCGGAGAATGTCGAAACGCGCCGCAGTGGTAGCACGGCTGGGTCAGATTGTCAGCCAGCACCTGTGTCTCCGCTGCCGGACCGGAGGGCAGGCCTTCCGGGAAGGGCACAGCCCGGCCAGCAGGGGAACAAGGCAGAAAAAACAACGTCTTCCCGCCGGGGCACAAAGCTGCACCAGCCGTTTGCCTTCCGGGGCAGTCCGCGCTTCACTGCCTTCCCCATGTTGCTTCCTGTCACTCCCGGAATTTGTTATCTCGTCGGCGCCGGCCCCGGCGATCTTGGTCTGGTCACCCTGCGTGCCAAGGAATGCATCGAAGCCGCCGATGTGGTGGCCTATGACTATCTGGTGAACAAACAGGTGCTGGCCTGGATGAAACCGGGGGCGGAATTGCTATATGTAGGCAAACAGGCCGCCAATCACGCCTTGCCCCAGGAGGAGATCAACCAGTTGCTCATCCGCAAGGTGCTGGAAGGGAAAGTGGTGACGCGGCTCAAGGGCGGCGACCCTTACGTATTTGGCCGCGGAGGCGAGGAAGCGCAGGAACTCCATGCCGCCGGCTGCGCTTTTGAAGTGGTGCCGGGGATTTCCTCCACCATCGCCGGACCGGCCTATGCGGGGATCCCGGTGACCCACCGCGACTTCAACACGCAACTGACAATTTTTACGGGCCACGAGGATCCTACCAAGGAAGTGAGCAGCCTTGACTTTGCCAAGATTGCCCAGGCTGACGGGGTGAAAGTGATGCTGATGGGGGTGGGCCGCATGGGGGAACTGACCGGCAAGCTGATGGAAAACGGGGCCGCGGCCGACACCCCGGTGGCCCTGATCCGCTGGGCCACCACCGGCCGCCAGCAGACCCTGACCGGCACCCTTGGCACGATTGCGGAGTTGGTGGAACAACAGGGATTCAAGGCACCGGCTGTTTGTGTGATCGGCGGCACGGTGGGGCTGCGGCCGGAACTGAACTGGTTTGAGCGGCGCCCCCTCTTCGGCAAACGCATCGTGGTGACCCGGACGCGCCAGCAGGCCGGAGCCCTGAGCAGTGGCCTGCGGGCTCTCGGTGCCGACACCTACGAACTTCCTACCATCCGTATCGAGAAGCCGGTGGACCTGATGGCTTTCGGCGAACTGGTGCAGGATTGTTATAAATACGAGTGGATCATTTTCACCAGCCCTAACGGAGTGGAGGCATTTTTTGAACTGTTTTACAAACTCTACAAGGACGCCCGTGACATGGGGCCGGCCAAGCTGGTGGCTATTGGACCCGGCACCGCCAAAAAGATCGCAGAATACCGGCTGAGCGTGGATTTTGTTCCCCAAAAGTCGGTGGCGGAATCTCTCGTGGAGGAATTCACCGCCCATGCGGGCAGCATCGACAACCAGACCATCCTCTGGGTCCGGGGCGAGTCCGCCCGGGATGTGGTGGCGCAGAGTTTGCTGGAAAAAGGGGCCATCCTTGACGAAGCCATCGCCTACCGCACCGTGCCCGAGACGCAGGATGTGGCGGGGGGCCAGGCGCGCTTCCGGGAGGAGGGTGCCGATGTCCTGACATTTGCCAGCGGCAGCTCGGTGGACCACTTTATGGCGCTCAAAATCCCCATCCCGCCGGAGTGCAAAATCGCCAGCATCGGCCCCGTTACCACCGCGGCCCTGAAACGCCATGGCCTCAAGCCACACATCACCCCGGCCTCCCACGACATCCCGGGCATGGTGAAGGCCATTGCGGATTTTTACGCCCGCTGACCACAACGGAGAATTCCAGTGGTTTTCCTAACGTTAAAAGCCTAACTGCCGCTGGTGACCACCCCCCACAGTTTGACCAGCAGCCAGAACGCGAGGAAAGTGAATCCGATCAGCAGGGCCACAAACAGGACAAACCCGGCCAGGACCCATTTGCTCTGCGGGTCCGTGGGCGGATGCGGATTTCCCTCGAGGAACGCGTTGAGCATCGCGTAATTTTTGGAGTTGGATTTAAACCAGGCGGAAAAGAGATCGCCCACCACGGGGATGGCTCCCACGGCAGCGTTGAGAAGCATATTGCCCCCGATGCGGAGCATGAGGGAACCCGGCACCCCGCGGCGCAGGGCCTCGGCAAGGATCACACTGCCCATGAAGGTGCTGATGGCATCGCCCACGCCCGGGATCAAACCAATGATCGGATCGAGTCCGATCTTCGCGCTGGTGCCGGGGATTTTGAGAAAGGTATCCAGGACATGGGCAATCCGGCGCGACCATGCGCTGGCACCGGGACCGGCAAGGGCATTGGGAGAAGACGGAGAAAACGGAGAGTCAGGCGCTGGCATGCAGATTGGAGTCACGGCTCCGCAGGCGGCATCGTCAAGGCTTCAGTGCCCGCGGGGGCTGCGGCGTCTGCTTCTGCTTTGAGGCGGTCCTTCACCAGCGGGCGGGCGGGGCCGATGAGGAGGGGGCAGGCATCGGTGCAGAGCAGGGGCAGGGCCGGGAGGGCGGAGGCGGGATCGCGGGGACAGGACGTTTTGTCAGGAGGGAGGGTGTGCCAGCCGGTGGTGTCGTCCCACGTCCAGAGGATTTTCCGGCGGCAGTTGCCGTCGTGGCAGATGGAGGCCACGAGGGCCTGGGCTTCTGCTTCGCGGAGCAGTCCGGTAATGCGATACATCCCGGTCTGGCGGCCCAGCATGCCCTTCAGGTGACGCGGGGGAATCTGGCCGTCGGCGTGGCGGAACCAGTTGGCAAGGGCGGCGGGATAAAGATAGTCCAAAGCCTCGTGCAGCGCATGGGGAGTGGACAGGAACAGTTCCCAGCCGGATTTCAGGGTGGGGGCGGATTTGAGAGGACGGAATTGGCCGGATGCGTCATTCCGTGCAATCTCCCGGGCATCCGCCGCCGCCGGATAAAGCGTCAGGGATGCGGTGCCGGCGGCCTTTTCATCAAGGTGATGGAACACGCGCCAGCCGCCCGATTCCGGACGGATCAGGATCTCGCCGATCCGGCGGCCGCCGGTTTCCAGCCAGGCGGTGAGCCGATTTGTCAGGCTGGCTGCCGGAGGGGACCCCGAGAGCGCAAGGGGCAGGGTGCCGTGTTTTTGATCAAAGACCTCCACCTGATCGAGGATGACATCGGCGAGCATGGGTTCGGTGCCGATAGCGCTGCTGTAATATAACTGACGGCCGCGCAGGGCGTGCGGATTTTGTTTGAAGACCGACAATTGGCTGGCGGCTGCAGTGATTTCCTCTTCAATACCGAGCAGCACGGGAATATCCTGAAAACTGTGCAGGCCGTCGGCGATGAAAAACGGCACCACAATCACATGTGGGGAATCGGTGAGGGTATCCCATTCGGCGATGAGAGGGGCTTCCTCCATGTAGGCATCCAACACTTCGGCGAATCCGGCATCCGAGGCCCGGATCAATTCCACCTGATCCTTGATGGCCTTGGTGGAATTTTCGTTCAGGCCGGTGCCGTGGCCTACGATGATGAGGGCGCTTTGGTCCCGGGGGGCATCAGGAGCGACCTCATGGGCCCGGGCGAGCAGGAGCCGGGTCATGGAAGGATGAATGCCTACGGGATCGCAGTAGTGCACCCGGCGCTCCGGGCCACCGGGCGTCAACGGCGGCAACAGGGTGGTCCGCCCGTCGAGCCCGAGTTCCCGCGGGATGACCTGCTGGGTGAAATATCCTTCGCTGATGAAATTGGGCACGACATAGACCTCCGGACTATCCACCATGCGCAGCACTTCCGGCATGTTCGGTTCTTCCTTCCAGAAGGCGCATACCACTTCTCCGAAGACCCCGCGTTGGCGGATGGTTTCCGCATGATCCATGGTGGGGGTGGAGGAATCGGGGTTGAGCGTGGAACCGTGTCCGACAAGAACGAGGGCGCTTTCTGGTTTGGCCTGCATACATCCACCAATACGCCGCCCGGCCCAGGGGCAACCGGGGGAAAACGGTTCCGAAGGGTTCCGGGCAAAGAATTCAGGGGTCAGGGCCAGACCTGAGGAATCGATTTTCCGCAAAGATCGCGTGAAATGGGGCTGGCCGGACCCGCGTTTTGGGGATACTTCCCGCTACTCTCTCCTATGAAACCTCTTCTTCCCCTCCTGTTTCTGGCCTTCGCATCATCCACCCTGTTGGCGGCCGACTGGCCCCAATGGCGCGGGGCGAACCGGGATGATCATTCACCTGACAAATCCATCCTGAATCCCTGGCCGGCCAAAGGCCCGGATCAGAAGTGGGTTTCCAAGGAAGGGGGCCTCGGGTATGCCGGGTTTTCGGTGGTGGGGGACAGTCTTTACACCATGGGCGCGGCGGATGGTGGAGAACAGGTGATTGCTCTGAATGCAGCCACCGGGGAAAAGCAGTGGGCCGTGGAACTGGACAACCGGGTGTATCCAAATCAATGGGGCGACGGTCCCCGGTCCACCCCCACGGTGGATGGCGATCACCTTTACACGCTTTCGGCCAATGGCGTGCTGGGCTGTCTGGCCGTGAAGGACGGCAAGATTGTCTGGAAAGTCGATCTTATCAAGGACCTCGGCGGCAAGCTGCAAAACTGGGGGTATACGGAATCGGTTCTGATTGATGGCGACAAGGTGATCTGCACTCCCGGCGGCAACGATGGCACCATGGCCGCCCTCGACAAAAAAACCGGCAAGGTCCTCTGGCGCAGCACCGCCCTGAAGGACGTGGCCCAATACTCCTCGCCGATTCTCATCACCCATGAAGGCAAAAAGCAGGTGGTGCAGCTTCTCGAAAAAAAGGTTATCGGAGTGGATCCTGACAAGGGTGAACTGCTCTGGGAAGCAAGGTTCCCCGGGAAGGTCGCCGTTATCCCGACCCCCATCTACAAGGACGGTCACCTGTATGTCACCGCAGGCTACTCGGTCGGCTGCCAACTGCTCAAGCTCGGCGGGAAAACCCCGGAACTGGTCTATGAAAACAACGTTATGGTCAACCATCACGGCGGCGTCATCCTGGTAGGCGACAAACTCTACGGTCACTCGGACCGGGGCGGCTGGACCTGCCAGGATTTCATGACCGGTGAATCCGTCTGGAAAAACGAATCCCTCGGCAAGGGAGCGGTGGGTTATGCCGCCGGACACTTGGTTTGCCTTGATGAAAAAACCGGCGAAGTGGCCCTTGTGGAAGCCTCCCCGGCGGGGTGGAAGGAAAAGAGCCGCTTCACCCTTTCCCCGCAGACCGAAAAAAGGAAACCCCAGGGCAAAATCTGGGTCCACCCCGTGATTGTCAATGGACGCCTCTATCTGCGCGACCAGGAGTTCATCCACTGCTACGATGTAAAGGGCTGAGGGGCTCCTGCGGGATCCTGAACCGGACCTTAAGCCAAGGCTGTCCGCGAATCGTTCAACGTCCGTTATCATCGGGCTTCCACCCGATGATATCCAGGGTCAATGTCATTTGGCGTTGGTGGTCCATAGCGGGTAAAAGCGTCGATACACAAATGCGAGAATCAATGGAGCAACACGGACAAGTGCCACAAGCCAATCATCCGCATGGGGCGGAAACGTCGGGCGGGAAATCCAGTAGTTGATACTGTCGTTGTTTCCCGACCTGGAAGAACCGCCGCCTGCATCCTGAATATCGCCGTGGAAATTAGGCGAAACGTAGCTGAAGGGAACGAAGTAGTCGTAAGCCATGAACGCCAAGCAGCCAAAGAAGAGTATGACGTAAATGTAGAACACGGTCGCCCTGCGCAGCAAAATGAAGGGGACCAAGGCAAGTCCGCCCCAGACAAAAAGCACCACGGGAGCATAGAACACCTTTTGCAGCGGTGGGGCGAAGACGATAAAAGTCTTCACTCCAAAGTCAAACAGCGCGGCGAAGCCATACAACGCCGCATAGAACGGCAATAATCGCAAGATTGGAATCCCGATCCTGACCATTCGTGCTTTCGTGGACGCTCTCATGGGCAACCGACTAACTGTCTACTTTTCTACCAGATCCGGTCAAATATCCATTGAGATGATTATCCAAATTCCTGCGGGCTGGGACTTGAAGTGTTTGATTGCCAAGGTGGTGGCACCAAAGCCAGGAGCCTGTCGGGACCCAACAGCTTTTGCAAGTATTTCAACCACTTTCCAGTTGAGTTCTGCGGTGTTCCAAACCAAATCCCCGGAGGAGCTTGTGAAAAATTTCACAATACCCTTGCGGCCTGGGGTGCGGGGACTAATTTGCCGTGGTCCGCGCCACCTGAAATTCCATGTCCACCGAGCTAACCCACGCCGCCTACGATTCGAAGATTGAAGGAAATATCATCTTCACCCAGCTTGATGCGGCCATGAACTGGATGCGCAAAAACTCGCTTTGGCCGATGCCGATGGGCTTGGCCTGTTGTGCGATTGAGCTGATGGCCACGGCGTCCAGCCGGTTTGATATTGCCCGGTTTGGAGCGGAAGTGATGCGCTTTTCCCCCCGTCAGGCCGATGTCATGATTGTGGCCGGGACCGTGACCTACAAGATGGCCCTCGCGGTGAAGCGGATCTGGGACCAGATGCCCGAGCCGAAGTGGTGCATTGCCATGGGAGCCTGCGCCAGCAGTGGCGGGATGTATCGCAGTTATGCCGTGCTGCAGGGGATCGACCGCCTGATTCCGGTGGATGTTTATATTTCCGGCTGTCCGCCGCGTCCCGAGGCTCTGATCGAGGGTTTCATGCGGCTGCAGCGCAAGATCCAGGGTGAACAATCCTTCCTCGCCCAGAAGAAGGAACTGGTGGAAGCTTTGCGGGAATAATCCTGCCTGAACCCCACTGATTTTCCGCCTGCTGCCATGACCGCTGCCGAAACCGCCGCCGCCCTCCAGGAGAAATTTCCCGGAGCTGTTTTGTCCGTCACGGAATTCCGTGGGGAAACCAGCCTGACTTTGACCCCGGCCTCGCTGGTGCCGGTGATGACGTATTGTCAGGGGGAGCTGGCGTTTGACCTGCTGCTGGATATCAGCAGCGTGGACAACATGGGGGAAGATCCCCGGTATGTGTTAGTCTACGAACTCTATTCGCTCAGCACCAAAATCCATCTCCGGATTAAAACCACCACTTCCGAGGAGGAACCGGCCGTGCCCACCGTGAGCCATCTCTGGCCGACGGCGGACTGGCACGAGCGCGAGGTGTATGATATGATGGGGATCAAGTTCACGGGGCACCCGGATCTGCGGCGCATCCTGATGTGGGAGGGCTATCCCTATTATCCCCTGCGCAAGGAATTTCCCCTTGGTGGCCTGCCGTCCGACATGCCGGATGTGGCCTTCACCGGGACCGCGCCATTGGAAGGGGGGCCATTTGTCACCAGCGCGGGAGCAACTGACCGCGTCCGCGCCGAACCCCGCGCCAAAGGCGAGAAGTAGGGATCGGCCTTTCCTGTCAGGGGAGGTGGTGAACCTGATTTCAAATCATGTCAGGCTATTCCGACCGCGCTGCCCGCCATGGACACTATCCTCGCCATCGAAACTTCCACCAATCATGGCAGCATTGCGCGGTATGAAGAGGGCCGGCCGGTGGAGTTTTTTGAATTCACCGGCGGACGGTCCCACAACTCGGTCCTGTTCGCCCCGCTGGAACAGGCCCTGAAGGCTGGACCGCCGGATCTGATAGTGGTGGGCACCGGGCCGGGCAGTTATTCCGGCATCAGGGTGGGAATTGCCGCAGGGTTGGGCATCAGTCTGGCTTACGGCGTGCCGCTCGTGGGGTTGCCCTCCCTGCTGGCGCTGGGGGAAGCCTATGCCTTGGAACGGTATGCCCTCGCAGGCGATGCCCGGCGGGGTTCGTGGTGGTATGCAGAAGTGATAGGAGGGGAGCTGGCCATGGGTCCGGTGGTGGAGGAGGAAGCGGCCAGCGCGGCCCGGACCGGGCGGTGGCCAGGACAGCTTTTTACCCTGGATGCAACCAGTCCGCTATTTTGTCAGGCCCGGCCGGTGCGGCCCCGGGCGGATGTGCTGGCCTGCCGGGCCGGGGCCTTGACGGAGTCCACGGTGGCCCGTCTTGCCGCGATGGAAACGGAACCCCTGTATCTGCGGGCCCCCTTCATTACCGTGAGCCGCAAGGCGCCGGGCATTCCATCAGCGGGAAGTTGATGACCATGGGCTGCCGGCTGGAACCGGCCCCGGCACCCTGAGGGCTCGACCATTGTCAGGGTAGCCGCCCTCCTTGCCGGCAGGGCAGGGAGTTGGCAGGATTTCATGGCCTTTCCATGCGGCTGCAATTGCCCTTGCCCCCCGGGGAGGTTAAACGTCTCTTTCTGATCCATGAAATATTCTTTCCTGATCTCCCTGCGGCTATCCGGCCTGTGCCTCCTGGCCTTGAGCCTTGGATTTCAAACCGCCTGTGAAAAGCAGGAAACCGCCACCACCGCTCCTCCGGCTGCACCCACCGTGGCCGCGCAGGAAACGACGCCGGCACCGGAATTGAATCCCGCCCTTGCCGGAGAAGCTCAGCCTCCGGTTCCTGCTCCGGCTTCCGCGCCCGCTCCCCCAGAGCCATCCCCGGCCGCAGAAGCCGCCTCCTTGGAAACCTTCAAAGTGGAGATTGCCAAAATCAAGACCTTCATGGAAACCCATCAGGGCACCAACGATGCGTCAGCGGGACTGGCCAACCTCAAGGAACTGGTGAGCCGGGCCTCAGCCGTTCCAACCGACAACTTGCCGGAAGACCTGGCCACTGCGTATCAGGGCATGACCAGCGTCATGCAGCGGGTCCAGAGCACGCTTTCGGATCTTCCGGTCCCGGTGGAACAACTGGCGGACTATATCGAAGCCGAAACCAAAAAAGGGGAACCCGCCGCCGAGGGAGTCAAATCCCGCATGGAAACCTTCAAGGCCGCCATGGAAGCCCTGAGCAAGGAAGGTGAGGTGGCGGCCGCCAAACTCAAGGAAGCCGGCAACAAATACGGAATCGAATCTCTCGACCTCTCCGGGCAGTAATTGTTGCGCCGTGGCCCGCGCCTCAGGCAGGGCGGCGTTGCCTCAGGCAGGGCGGCGTTCGGCGATGACCATGGCGGCCGCATAGTGATCCGTGTGGGTCAGGCTCACCTGCAGTCCGGTGATCCCCTGGGCACCGGCCGTCGCGGCGGCGGCCCCATGCAGACGGATGCCCGGTGCGCCTAACGCATCGTGGACCACTTCGATCTCCTTGAACGCAGCCGCCGCCCCCAAGCCCGTGCCAAAGGCTTTGGCCACGGCCTCCTTGGCGGCAAACCGGGCCGCGAATCGAGGCACCGGATCGCGGTGTTGCCGGCAGTAGGCGATTTCGGCTTCGGTATAGGTGCGGCGCAGGAAAATTTCCCCGCCGCGTTCCAAGGCGGTGGCAATCCGGGCATTTTCCACCAAATCCAGGCCAGGAGAGAAGACGGGAAGGATCATGTCAGGGGAGGGCAGGCAAGTGTGGCGTGGCGGGAGGGGGCCATGTGTCAGCATGTGAGCCGCCGGCGGCAGGTTCCAAGCGCAAATCGTGCGTGGATCCGGCTTTCCGGGGAAGGGAAAAAATGGCAGCGGGCTGCACCTCCGCTTGCGCCACGGGCCCGGCGTCCCTTGGTGGGGTGTTCATGCAGCCATCCCAGCGATTTCGTTATTGCCCTTCCTGCGGCACCGCCTTTGCAGGCGGGCACGCACCCCAGCCGCTGTGGTGTGGCCCCTGTGGATTCACCTACTATTTCAACACCACCTGTGCGACCGCAGCCCTGATGGTAAGGCCCGATGGAAAAGCCCTCTTCATCCGCCGTGCCAAAGACCCGGCCAGGGACAAGCTGGCCCTGCCCGGAGGCTTTATCGACGAAGGCGAAACGGCCGAAGCCGGGGTGCGGCGCGAATGCGTGGAGGAGGTCGGGTTTGCCCCCGATGGCATGGAGTTCCTCTGCTCCCATCCCAACTCCTATCATTACAAGGGCATCACCTATCCGGTGCTCGATTTCTTTTATGTGGCGCGGATCCAGGGCCACGCAAACCCGGAGGCGCTGGATGGAGTGGCCAGTGTGCACTGGCTGGATCCCCTGACCGTGGATCCTGACGAAATTGCTTTTCCCTCGCTGCGTTATGCCCTGCGGATCTTCCGGGAGCGGCACGATCCGTCCCGGCCGGGTTTTCTCTTGCCGGAGGCCTCAATGCAGGATTGAACGGAAGCATGCAGACTGTGCCGGAAACTTTGGGAATCATTGCGGGCAGCGGGACCTATCCGGCCGCCATGGCAGCCGGGGCCCGCCGCGCTGGTGTGGCCCGGGTAGCGGTGGCGGCTTTTGTGGAGGAAACCGATCCGGTCCTTGAGCCCACCGTGGACGCCTGGGAATGGCTCAAAGTCGGACAACTGGGAAAGCTCAGCAGGTTTCTCCAACGTCAGGGGGTCCGGCACGCGGTGATGTGCGGGCAGATTGCCCCCAAAAACCTTTTTGCCCTCAGTCCGGATTTGAGGCTGCTCATGATGTTGGCACGACTGAAGGAACGGAATGCGGAAACCTTGTTTGGAGGCATTGCCGGGGAACTGGCCAAGGATGGGATCACCCTGCTGCCGGCGACGACTTTTCTGGAAGACCACCTCCCGGCGGCAGGACATCTCTGCGGGCCCGTGCGCAAACCCAAAGAATTGTTGGATGTGGCCTTCGGTCTGAAGATTGCCCGCGAAACCAGCCGGCTGGATATCGGCCAGACGGTGGTGGTCCGGCGCGGCACCGTGCTGGCGGTGGAAGCCTTCGAAGGCACCAATGAGTGCCTCAAACGCGGCGGCAGCATGGGCAAAGGCAAGGCCACCGCCGTCAAGGTCAGCAAACCCAATCAGGACTTCCGGTTTGATGTCCCGGTGGTCGGCCCCACTACCATCGAAACCGCCGGGGCCGCCGGGGTGCTGGTGCTGGCCATCGAAGCCGGCCGCACTTTGTTATTGGAAAAGGCCGAAACCGCCCGGCTTTGTGAGCAGTGGGGCGTCACCCTCGTGGCGGTGGAATGAGAACAGGGGGCGTTTCTGCAGCTCACAGGATCAGCATGCAGTCGCCATAACTGTAAAACCGGTAGCGCTGCGCCACCGCTTCCGTATAGGCCTGCCGCATCAGGGCGGTTCCGCCAAAGGCACAAACCAGCATAAACAAGGTTGATTTTGGCAGATGAAAATTGGTCAGGAGCCGGTCCACGCGGCGGAATTGCCATGGAGGGTGGATAAAGATGGCGGTTTCGCCTGCGTGGGGCGTGACCCGGCCGTGCACTCTGCCACAATGCTCCAGCACCCGCGTCACCGTGGTCCCTACCGCAATCCGGCGCGGAGCTGCTTCCACCGCTGCTGCCGCCGCCGGACTGACATGGTAGCGTTCCGTGTGCATGACATGGTCCACCAACCGCTCCACTTTGACCGGCTGAAAGGTCCCCGCCCCGACTTCAAGGGTAATGCAGGCATGCCGCAGGCGTGACAGCATCTCCGGGGTGAAATGGAGGCCGGCGGTGGGGGCCGCAATCGCCTTGGTTAGGGCGCGGTCGGCAAATACCGTCTGATAACGTTCGTGGTCGGCCGCATCGTCGTCCCGTTTCATATAGTGCGGCAGGGGCAGGTGTCCCCAGCGGTCCTCATCAATGTCCCCCTCCCACTGAATGAGGCGGGTGCCATCCGGCAGGACCTCCGTGACGTGGCCGGTGACGCCGCCCACGACGAGGGACTTGCCCGGAGCAAGGCGTTTGCCGGGTTTGGCCATGCAGTGCCAGCGCCGCGGTCCCAGCACCTCCAGCCTTAGCAGTTCAAGGCGCCCGTCGTCGGAATAAAATCTCGCCTTCGCGACCCTGACATTATTCAGGACCACCAGATCATCCGGTCCCGCATACTCAGGGAAGTCCCGGAACTGGCGGTGATGCAGGGATCCGGATGCGCGGTCAATCACCAGCATCCTCGCGCCATCCCGCCGTTCCGGAGGGCGGTCTGCGATCAGTTCTTCCGGCAGGTGATAGTCAAAATCGTCGGTGCGCTGCATGGGTGGGTAGGGAGGCGCGGGAAGGCGGTCAGACCCGGCGGAGCTGACGCCGCAGGACCAGCCAGAGCACCAGCAGCGGGAAGAAAATCCACAGCACAATCATGGTGCCATTCAGACTGAGGGTGTCCGTTTTCAGATCCAACAGGGTGAAACCGAAAATCCGGATGGTATATCTCTTTTCGTGGCCGAAAAAGACGTTGGGCGGGGTCTTGCGCCGTAAGTCCCGGTACTCCATTTCCGCCTTGCTGACAAGGTCACGGATCTTCTGGTTCTCATACACCGATTCTGCGGAGACGGTGCGGTCGCGTTCCCGCACCTCATGGGCTTCGGGATCATAGTCTCCACGGTCCACGGCGCTCATGATGGCGGAGATCCGCCGGTGCAGCGCCTCCGCGTTGCGTTCCTCGAGTCCTGATACTTTGACGAGTGCTTCCTTGACGTCGTTCAGTTGATCTTCCTGGCCCGGGCTGAGCGTCTGAAACGAGGTGATGTAGCGGATGCGCAGGTTGAGTTCCTCCTGGGCCGCCGCCAGGGGATTGTAATTGGCCTGGGTGAGCACCAGCGATTCATAGGTCCAGCGCAACGGCATGAATTCGCAGATCAGCGGCACCTTGAGGTTGCTCGGTTTTTCCCCGCCGGCGGGCTCGGGTCCCGTCCAGCGGCGGATGCTGTAGACGAGGTCCAGATTCCGGTTCATCTCCTCGTATTTGATGAGGGCTCCCCCCAGAATAATCTGCGGGATCAGGATCAGCGGAATGATGTTCAGGGCCGTCTTGGCATCGCGCACCAGGCTGCTGATGGCCAGCCCGATGGTCACGCCGCAGAGACTGGTGGCAAACATCCAGCCGAGATAGGGCAGGAACATGTCCCGCACTTCGAGGATGGCGTTGCCAATCCAAAGATAGATGATGCACTGCACGAGGGCGAAGGCCCCCAGCGAGAGCACTTTGCCAAACAAATATCCGGCCACGTTTTTGTTGTAATTCCGTTCCCGCTGCAGCAGCACGCGGTCGCGGATGATCTCGTCGGCGCTGTTGGTCAGACCAAGAAACATGGCCACCACCAGGGAAAGAAACAGATAGGTGGGAACATGGAAGGCCGAGGCAAAGGTGTAGACCCCGTCTTCCGAATACCGCAGCACCGTGGCAATCAGGGTGGCCAGCAGCGGCGCTTCCAGCAGGGTGGTGGCAAGGTTGCCCCGGTTGCGGAACTTGCTCAGAAAGGCCCGCCGGATCATGACTCCCAGCCGGGCCCCATTGTTGCGGGCCCCGGTGCGGTCGATGGCCGGTGGCAGGGCCGGCCGGGTATGAATGCTGGACTCGCCGGGCTGCAGTGTCGTGGCGGGCTGGTGGGCTCCGCTCAGCACCAGATGGGTTTGATAGCGGTCGCGCCAAAAGTCCGGCGAGAAACGCCGGGCCGGCGTGGAGTGGCCCCGGGCATCCTCCTCATAGAGCACATCCCCGCTAAGATCGCGGAGCGGAGTTTCCAGCACATCAAAGATGAACTCCGGTTGGTTGAAGTCCGGGCGCGGGGCCGACCCGTCATCCTCCGGCCGGGCCAGCTGGTCCTGCCATGCGTCCTTGAAATATTCCTGCAGCCCGCGGGGAGTGCCGAAATAGACCAGTTTGCCCCCGTTGTCGAGCAGGATGGCCTTGTGGAACAAATGAAACAACCGGGCACTGGGCTGGTGGATACTGACAAAAACGATTTTGTTGTGGGCCAGTCCGCGGATGATTTCCAGAATATGTTCGGAGTCCTTTGAGGAGAGTCCGGAGGTGGGTTCGTCGAAGAGGAAGACATCTGCCGGGGTGATCATGTCCATGCCGATGTTGAGCCGTTTGCGCTCGCCACTGGAGAGGTGTTTCTGCTCCGGGGTTCCGGCGAGACGCCCACGCCTTTCGTGCAGTCCCAGTTCGATCAGCTTGGCGCTGACGCGGCGGGCAATGTCCCCTGACTGGAGGTGGGGGGAGCGGATGGCGGCGGCGGCAGTCAGGTTCTCCTCCACCGTGAGCAAGGGATCAAAGGCATCCTCGTGCGGGATATAACTGATAAAGGGGCAGAGGGCCGGCAGATGATCATAAAGGCGCAGGCCATTCATCAGCACTTCGCCCTGATTAGGAGCGAGATGCCCTGCCAGGATGCGCAGCAGGCTGCTCTTTCCGCTGCCACTGGGGCCCATCACACAGATCATCTCCCCGCGCCGCACGGTCAGGGAGACCCCTTCCACCGCCGGCGTGCTGCGTCCAAAGCGGTGGCTGACATCCACCATCTCCAGTTCCCGGATGATGTTGCGCTCCTCCTCAATGATGCGGTCGCTGAACCGGCAACGCAGGTATTGGCCTTCGCCAAGGCTGATCACCGCTTCATCCTCCAGCACCATGCTGTCGCGTTCCCGCAGGGAGACGCGGCCCACCGTGATGTTCCGGGCGGCCTTCAGCACTTCAAGGTATCCCGTCTTGGCCTCGTAGTCGCAGCGCAGGCGGAGCAGAATCTCACTGCGCAGGCTGGGTGAGAGGATGATGTCGCCCTCGCCGAGCAGACTGGGATTGTTGGAGACCAGATAGTCGGTGCGTCCGGAATTCAGGCCAAAGCGCCCCCCCATCTCACGGGCGCGCCGCCGCAGGTCGGCGAGGGTAATCTCGGAAGTGTCAGGAAAGCGCAGCCGGTCGGCGAGGGAGACCACCACAATTTCATCTTTTTTCAGCGTCCGGCCGCCGACCCGGATTTCTGATGTCTTCAATGCCGTCGCCGTGACCTGCAGACCGAACTGGAGCAGAATCGCGGACATTTTCGACCGTTCCCGTTCCACAAAAGGGCTGCCCGAGGGACCGAGCCCGATGTAAAGCTGGGTGGAGGACACGCCTTTGCGGGCGTTCAGATAAAAGACCAAATCCTGATAGTCGAGGACCACGTCCCCCAGCACCACGCGCTGGCCTTCGTAAAGCCGGAGGAAGCCACCATGGGGCAACTGCCGCCCGCGGGCAATCACCGGCTGTTCCCCTGTGTTTTTCAGCAGGAGCAGATTTTGAAACCGGAAGACCGTCACCCGGTAGCCGGCTGACAAATCTTCCAGCACGAGGTCCGCAGGCTGGCTGCGGCCCAGTTCCAGCGATTCCAGCATGGCCGCCGGTTTCGACAGTGTCGCGGGCCCGCCGGTTTCGTGGAGTTGGCCCACCACGCCAAGGGCGACGCTGGCTGCTCCCATGCTGGTCATGAATGACTGAAATGCCGCCAGTTCCTCCTCGGGGGAATGCGAGCGCGTGATCAGCACATAGAGTTGCACCGCCAGCAGGACTTTTTCCTCGTGGGTCAACTGGCCTGCCAGATCCGCCGCCATACTCTGGAGGTCCTGCGGCTGGCGCAGCGCTTCGCTGTAGAGTTCCCGCAACTCCGAATACATCGCTTCCGGATAGTCATGCCGCATGAAGCCGAGGCTGCTTTCGATTTCCTCCTCGGTGGCCTCGCCATCAAGGGTGCTGAATCCGGCATAAACCCGGATCAGCAACGGCATCAGTTGTTGATAGGAGGATTTCCCCGTCAGTTTGCGCACCATGCGCCGGAGTTGGACCCGGGGGGACGGCCGCGGCCCGCCCGGCGGCGTCAGCGCCTTCGACATCAGCGTCGTGCGGGGTTCAGAGGGGGGCAGGGACATGCAGAGGGTTTGGCAGGGAAGGGGCTTGCGCGACACTTACGGGACGAGCGCGGTCAGGGGAAGCGGGGAAACCATGGGAATGAAAACCGGCCGGGGAGTGTGGCCGCGGTCCCCCCGGGCCCTGGACACAGTGGGGGAGGTGTCATGGAATAGAATTTAAAAGGGTGCATCCTCGCCAAGGATCTGGACTTCCGTCTCCATGATGATGCCCCGGTCATGCAGGGCTTTGGCCTTGATGATGCCGATCAATGCCAGCACGTCGGCGGCAGTGGCTCCCCCGTCGTTGACAATAAAATTGCCGTGAATCCCGGAGACCCGGGCCGGACCGACGGCGGCGTTTTTCAGCCCCAGTTCATCCACCAGCCGTCCCGCGGCGCAGGGGCCTGGATTCTTGAAGATGCAGCCCGCACTGGCGGCAATGGGTTGGCTGTTTTTGCGTTTTTCCAGACTGAGTGCCAGCCGGGCATCAATGTCCTCCAGCGGAGCCGGGGTGCCCCGGAAGACCGCGCTAACCGCTACATGTTCATTCAGTTCCGGCACACTGCGGTAGCGCACATCCAGTTGATCCCGGCTTTTTTCGATCCACTGGCCGTGGGCATCCAACAGCACCACGCTGACCACCTGGTCAAAGGTCTCGCTGCCCATGGCCCCGGCATTCATGCGCAGCCCGCCTCCCACGCTGCCGGGAATGCCATCCATCCATTCAAAACCACCCAGTCCGGCATTCCTCGCCGCCGCCGCGAGACGTTTGAATTTCACTCCGGCCCCGGCCTTGATCGTGTCCCCCCGCACTTCAATGAGGTCGAATTCCCCGCCATCCGGATGGATCACCGCCCCCTTTAGTCCGCCATCCCTGACCAGCAGGTTCGAGCCGCGTCCGATCACCTTGAATGGAATGCCCTGCTCGCGGCAATGATGCACCACCCGCGCCAGGCCTGCGATGGTGGATGGTTCCAGCCAGAACTGGGCCGGACCGCCCAGCTTCAGGGTGGTGTGCCGGGCCATGGGCTCGTATAACTTAACGCTTCCTTCCGGTTCGCCCATCGCCTGACGCAGGCCTTCTGCTGTCTGCAGATCCGCCGCAAGGCGGGTGCCCACTTCATGCACATTGCCCGCCCCCAGGGTCAGCACCAGATCCCCCGGTTTCAAAAAGTTGCCCACGGCCAAATGCGCGGTAGCCCGGTCCGGGGTGGAAAATACTTTGATCCGCTCGCCTTCACAGGCCCGGATTTCATCCACGATCGTTTCCCCGGTAATCCCGGGAATGGGCAGTTCGCTGGCCGGATAAATATCCAGAATGAAGACCGCATCGGCCAGGGAAAACGCCTGACCAAATTCCTTCCGCAACAACTGGGTGCGGGAATAACGGTGAGGCTGGAACACACAGACCACCCGGCCCTGGGCATACTGCCGGGCGGTCTGCAGGGTGGCCGCAATCTCGGTCGGGTGGTGTCCGTAGTCGTCCACCACCGTGGCAAGGGGGGAGCGCAGTTTTACTTCAAACCGCCGGCGGGCCCCCCGGAAGGTGCCCAGGGAAGCCGCGATGCGCTCAAACGGAACCCCGAGGTGGGTCGCCAGCGCGGCGACCGCAAGAGCATTGAGCACATTGTGCCTTCCCGGGATGTTCAGAATGATGCGCCCCAGATCTTCGCCTTTCCGGCACACCGTGAAGGCCGTGCTTTGCCCGGTGGTGTCAAGATCCTGCGCCGAAAAGTCATCCGCCGGATCCCAGCCATAACCAAAAACCCGTTCCCGTCCCTGACAAACGGCCGTGGATCCGGCGTCGGCCGCACAATAAAAAACCGCACCCGATGTCTGGTCCAGCAATTGGCCATACACCGCGTTGATCTCATGGATGTCCTTGTAGTGGTCGAGATGTTCCTCCTCCACATTGAGCAGGATGCTGTGCCGGGGATGATAGAGCACGAGGGTGCCGTCGCTCTCATCCCCTTCGGCCACAAAATAATCGCCGGCACTATCCCACTTTGCATTGGTCCCCAGCAGGGGAATTTCCGCTCCCACATAATGCCCGGGGTTCAGCCCCGCCTGGCGCAGCACATGCGCGGTCATGGCGCTGGTGGTGGTTTTCCCGTGCATCCCTGCTATCACAATGCCCAGTTTGCGCCCCATGATCGAAGCCAGGGCCTCGGCCCGGCGGAAGAGGGGGATGCCTGCCGCCATCGCGGCATCAAAGGCCACGTTGCGCCCCGCCTTGATGGCCGAGGAATAGACAATCACCCCGGCCCCCGCCACGCTCTCCGCCGTGTGGGGGCAATAAAACTCCAGCCCCGCCGCCTGCAGGCGTTCCGTTTCGGTGGTCGTGCTCCGGTCCGACCCGCTGACCTTGAATCCCAAATCAAGCAGCAGGGAGGCGATGCCGCTCATGCCCGATCCGGCCACCCCGATCAGATGGATCCGCTGCGGGCCTGCCGCCTCTGCCGCTGTCAAAAAATCCTGAATCATCCGTCGATGCTACCCGTCCCGCCCGGAGCGTCAACGGCGTGGGACCGGCACTTTTCACAAGGGCAGAAGGGTCTGCGCCAAATTCAGATAGATCAGCAGCCCGGTGGCATCCACGATGGTAGTAATCGCCGGCGAGGCAATCACCGCAGGGTCCAGCCGGATCGCACGGGCTCCCAGTGGCAGCAGGGCCCCGATGAGGGTGGATGAGGTAATCTGAATCATCAGGGCAAGGCCCACCGTCCCAGCAAAACCCGCCAGCAGAGCCGGAGTAATTTCGATATTGGCCGGCCGCAGGAAAAAGATCTGCCCCACCATGGCCGTGGCCACAATGCAGCCCATGATCAAGCCCACACGCAGTTCCTTCCATGCCACCCGCAGGATGGCCCCGGCATCCAGTTCGCCGAGGGACATCGCCCGCACCACCATGGTCGCGGCCTGTCCCCCGGTATTTCCTCCCGCCGCCACGATCATGGGCAGATAAATAGTCAGGGCAAACAACCCGCTGATCTGGCCTTGATAGGAATACATCACGGTGCCCGAGATCAGCCCCATGAACGCAAGGGAAATGATCCAGCCAATGCGGCGCCTCACCTGGTTGAAAACCGTGGTATTCAGATAGGTTTCATCCGTGTTCTCCCCGCTGATCCCGGACTGCAGTTCGATGTCCTCGGTGTTTTCCTCCTGCTGGATGTCCAGCGCATCATCGTGGGTGATCACTCCCAGGAGCCGGCCGTCCTCGTCCAGTACCGGCAGGGCCAGCATGTCATATTTCATCATCATGCGCACGGCCTTTTCCTGGTCTGCCGTGGCCAGCACGGCGCGGGTGTCGAGATCATTCAGTTCCGAGATATGGGTGGAACGCCGGTTGAAGGTCAGGTCCCGGAGCCGGATTTTGCCCAGCAGCAATCCTTCGCCATCCACCACATAAATCCGCGACAAAATCTCGGTTTCCTCGGCAATGCCCCGCAACGCTTCAATCGCCTCCCGGATCGTCATGTCGTCCCTGACCGAGGCGAAGGCGGTGGTCATGCGGCCCCCGGCGGAATCATCCGGGAAAAGCAGAAGTTCCCGCGCGGCCTTGCGCCTCGCTTCCGACAGCAGATGGAAGGCATGACCGCGGTAGGCGGCGGGCATTTCCTGGAGCACATCCACGAGGATATCGTCCGGAATATCATCCAGCACCCTGGCCAATTGGTCGTCCGGCAGGGCAACGAGGATTTCCTCGGCATCCGTCAGGGGAAGTTGCGTCAGGAAATCCGCCAGCCGGTCTTCCGGAATGAGACCCAGCAGCACTGCGGCCGGTCCGCCGCTCAGAGCTTCATAAGCCGCCGCGAGGTCCGCTTCATGCAGTTGCGGGATCAATTCACGTGCCCGCACCTCATCGCCCTCGCCCAGCGCGTCGATCAGGTCCTGTTGGGTCAAGGGCTCTTCCGTTTCCTCCATGGTGCCCCGCATAAGCCCTGCTTCCGCGAATTCAAGGGTTGAAGCGGAAAGAACCGCCGTGCCTCCCGACCGGGCCGCCTGCCATCGCAGTGCCGTGAAGAATCCCGCTCCAAGCACTGCCGCAGTTGGACAGAGTTAATTCCGCATCTCCCCGTCCTCCGGCACCCGCCGTAGTCCGGGCCGCCACCCCGCCACCCCAGGATCCGCCTTTTCCACCTCCGGTGTCTTTCCTGAACCTTCCATGGCCGGCCCAGTTTGGGCTGGTGCGGTTGATAGCCATGTCCCAATCCTGCCGTTCCCTCATCTGATTCTGCTGCTTCGGACGTATGAAGTTTTTTTTAATGGTTGCGGTCCTCGCGGGCAGTCCCGCCCGCGCCGGCGTGGTCATCAGCGAAGTCCTCTTCAACGAGATTGGCAGTGATGTTTCCGGAGAGTGGATCGAAATTTACAATCATGGCCCGGAGACCGTCAATCTGGGTGGCTGGAAAATTGGCGACGAGGAAGCCCGCGGGGCCACCGGCCTCACCGAAGCCATGATGGTATTTCCCCCGGGTTCCAGCATCGCCTCCGGCCAGGTGCAGGTGATCGCCATGAACGCGAATCTCTTCTTTGTGCAGTATGGTTTCCTGCCGGATTACGAAACTGCTTCCGGCACGGCCGGAGATCATCCGGAGGTTCCCAACCTCACCAATGATCCCGTCTGGGACCCCGATGGCGGCGTGATCAATTTGAGCAACTCCAACGATCATGTGCTGCTCCTCAATGCGGAGGAGGAAATCGTGGACCGCGTCAACTGGGGCAACAATGGCGGGCTGAACCCGGGCCTCGATCCGGATGCCGAAGCCGATGGCCAAAGCTGGCAGCGTATCAATCCCCGGATCAATACCGGCACTGCCGCAGACTGGGAGCTGGTCCCGCTGGACCGCCTCTCCACTCCCGGCACCGTGACCAGGCCTTTCCTTTTTCAGGCGGAAATTGTCAACGGCCCCCGGGGTCCGACCCTGCGCTGGCCGGCCTGGACTGGCGCGGCCGGCTACCGCGTCCAGATGAGCGAATCGCTCGCGGCATGGAGCAACGTGGCCTCCCAGCTCACGGTTACCGAGTGGGTCCTGCCCGAGGCGTTGCCGGAGCGGGTCTTTTTCCGCGTGCTCGCGGATTGATCCCGCGCCTGCCGTTAGGATCCGGTCTGCCGGCAAATACCGGCCATGTCCTGCACAGGAGTTATTCCACCCCGCCGGATTCTATCCAGGCTGCTGCCTTGTCGTAGCTGCATTGGGTCAGGTAATGCTGCAGGCGTGCGGGCAGCCCCGGCCGCAACCGCTGGTGTTCCGCCAGCAGCGCTTCGGATACCGCCTGCAATTCCGCCAGATGCCCTGCGGCATCGCGGTCGCGCCACCCATGGTCTGCGATAACGGAGCGGCGGCGCTGCAACAAACGCAGCAGGGAATGATAGGCAGGATCGGCAGCAGGCATGACTGGGGATGGACAAAGGATTGGACAAAGGCATGGAGCAGGGCAGGGCACCGGACTCAGGCAAACTGCGACTTCCGGTTGACAATAGCATGGAGCCAGAAGGGGACGTTCACCCAGAAAATCAACAGGGTCCACTTGTTATAAAAGAATCCCAGATTCATCAGGTCGGAAATCATGACATGCATGGTGATGATGCCGAGGCCAAACACCGCCATGGTCTTCCGGTTCCACAGGCCGAGAAAGGCAAACAATTCCAAAAACAACCCCACCCCAAACAGGGCACCCGCCAGATTCGGGTGCCGGCCCACCCAGTCCGCCATGGCATCGGCGTTGGTCTGCGGAGGCATCACCAGGGAATCGTGGAATGCATTGAAGCGGTTTTTCTCAAATTGCAGCGGCAGCCGCCGCACCTCGGCCAGCCACGCGCCCTCCGAGCGCCACAGCTTTGACACCCCTGAGACCACATACCCCATGGCCATCATCTGCAGGATGACCCAGATCTGCAACGACCGGAAGGTTTGCGCGGCTGCGGCCAGGGAATCCGAGCCCCGGCGGAATCCTGCGGAAGGATGCCGCAACAGGTGTTTCATCCACCCCCAGTCTTCCAGCCGCACCGCCAGCGGACCGCGCCAGCCCTGACGGCGCACTGCTTTGACATCCCGGTAGAGGCATGCCAGCACCTGCCCCAGCAGCATCAGTCCTATCAAATTGGTAGTGTGGTGGGATCCCCCGCCGCCGCCCTGGCTATTGGCGTAGGTGCCCACCGCAGTGTGCAGCACCAGCAGGGTCAAGGATCCCAGCAGCGGAGCCCATCCCAGGGCCAGCAGCCCGGCCGCCAGCAGCAGCACCGGGTGCATCCACCCCGGGGTCGCCGGATCCCCCAGCCACGTCAGGTCAAAAAATTTGGCAAATCCCACCGGATTCGGCTGGGTGACATACGGCAAACCCGCCGGCGTGGCCTGAACCGCAAAATACGCCAGCACTGCCCGCATAATCCACCATTCGAACGCCAGGTATTCCACCCGTCCCGCTTCAAACCGGAGCCAATTTTTCCACTGCATCGCCCCGTCCTACACGGCATCTCCCCCTGCGGCAATCCAGGAAATCACGGGCCTGCGACGCCATTGCAAAACGCCCGCCCCTGGTCCTCTTTGCTGCTGGCCCCCGTGGTTCCCCTGTTTCTTACCCCGCTCGTATCCCTCCTCCCTCATGAAGTTCTGCTGTTCACTCCTGTTGCTGGCGGCCGGTTTGTTGGGTGGCGCCGCCTGCCGGTCCTCCGGTCAAAAAAAGGCAACTCCCGAAGACCGCGCGCAAGCCCGCCTCGGCGACCCCTCTCCCGATGCCGAAACGGGCAGCTACTACCGGCTCAAGGGGGGCATGAACGGCTTCTACTTCCAGATCCCCAAATATACCGACGTCCTGCCCAACCGCTTTCTCATGCGCGGACACATCGTCCAACTCCTCGACCCCAGCGCCGGCGATGGCTGGGCCCGCGTCAAAAATGAGGACCTCCAAATTGGTTACGTCCAGTTTGAAAACATCAAAATCGTCCCCTTCGAAGACCAGCCCAAACCCAAGGTCCGGGATCCCGATGAGGAACTCGATCAAAATATGCGGCTGGAGTAGCGGAAGGGGAAGGGGAAGCTCCGGTGACCACGGAGCAAGCAGTGGCCGGATTGAAGGAGATGGAGCGGATTGTTGCAGCAAGCCGCATCCGGTTCAGGGAAATGCTATCTTTTAATAGACGTTTGCGTGGTATCAGCCCTTTTTTTGTTGGCGGGGAACCGTCGGCGGGGAGGCCGAACCAATCCTGCGGAAGCAACGCAGGGTGCTACTTCACGTATACCGCGCATGCCGGTGGTGGGGCAGGAAGAACTCGTGGAGCAGGCGGTCGATCTGGAGGAGACCGTCGCGGTGGATCGTGATTTCCTCTGCCGTGACCGTGGCGAAGCCCTCGTTTTGGAGCCAGGCGAGCTGCGGGCGGAAGCGTTCAAGGACGTTGACGCCGAACTTTTTCTGGTAGTGGGCCGGTGAAGCGCTGCCGAGTTTGAGCTGGAGGATGAACTCGCGGATCAGCCGCTCATCGGGGTCGGTGACGTAAGCCCGGAAGACCGCGTGTTCGCCGCGCTCAATGGCATCGCAATAGGCGGCGATGTCAGAGTGGTTCTGGAGGTGGATGCCGCCGAGGTGGCCGAAACTGGCAACGCCGAGGGGGAGGAGGTCGGCCCCGCCGAAGAGGCCATCGCGGTAAATGAATCTGGTGGTGGCCTTCTTTTTGACGATGGTATAGGCGCTGCTGACTTCGTAGCCGGCCGCTTCAAAAGTGTTGTAGGCATAGTCCACCCAGCGGCGTTTGGTGGACCAGTTGGCCACCGGGGCGGTGAGTTTGCCTTCGGCCTGCATGGTTTTGTAGATGCCGGTGTTGTAAGGAACCTCCATCTGGTAAATGGTCAGGCAGTCGGGCTGGAGTTCGAGCGCCTTGTCGACACACCGTTTCCAGTTGTCCTCGGTTTCCTCAATCATGCCGGAGATGAGGTCGATGTTGATTTGGGGAAACCCGATGTTGCGGGCATATCCATAGGCGCGGTAGACCTCCATGGAGCGGTGGGCCCGGCCGTTGATTTCAAGGATGTGATCGTCAAAATTTTCGATGCCGAGGCTGAGCCGGGTGACGCCCATGGCGCGGATGGCGTCAAGTTTCTTTTCTGTCAGGGTGCCGGGTTCGGCTTCGAAGGTGACCTCCTCCACCTCATCCCATGACATGCCGTCCTTGAGATGCTGCGTCAGTTCCTCCAATTGGGGCACGGAAAGATAGCTCGGCGTGCCCCCGCCGAAGTAGACAAATTTCGGTTTCCGTCCCTGGAGGTAATTCCGTTTGGAATACATTTCAAATTCCTTCATGCCGGCCCGCACATACCGGCGGATTTCGTCGGGTCCCTTGTCGGTGTAGACCCGGAAATAACAGAAGTGGCAGCGTTTGCGGCAAAAGGGGATGTGGAAATAGACTCCCACCGGCACATCCTTGGGGGGCGGCTGGTCCAGCAGCCGGCTGATGGCTGGTATCTGCTCCGGTTGCCAGAAGGAGAAGGGTGGATAATTCGAAACAAAATAGTTGCCCGCTTCGGTGGCATCTTCAGCCGGGGCCGGAGCGATGGGAAGTTCGGTGCTCATGAGTTGGATAGGGGTCAGGGGGCAGTGCCGGAGGCGAAAGCATACACGATGCCGTCGTCCGCGCCCATGATCAAGCGCCCTGCCGCGATGCAGGGACTGCTCTGCACCGGCTGGCCGATCTCGTAGCTCCATGCCTCCTTGCCGTCAGTGGTGGTCAAGGCATAGATTTTGCCATCGTCGCTGCCAAACACCACATGCGGCCCGGTGACCACCGGCGAACTGTCAATCCGTCCCTGGGCGCGGAAGGTCCACTTGGCCTCGCCGCTCTGAAGGTCGATGCAGTGGAATCTTTTGCCGCGGTCTCCCGCGAAAACCAGTCCTTCCGGCGAAATGGCAGGAGACGAGAAAAACGGAAATTCGCGGTCCTGATAAGTCCACTTTGGTTTCAGCGATCCGGTTTCCACGGCCACGATTTCATTGCCATAATGCCCCACCACAGCAATGCCATTGCGCGAGGCTACGGTACTGGCGATCGGATTATTTACTTCCACTTTTCCTTTCTCTGCGCCATCGGCCGCATTCACAAAATAAAGAAAGCCATCACAGCCGCCAAAGGCCGTCATGCCGTCGATCAGGGAGGCGGTGCCATTGACATAATTTCCCGTCTCGACTGTCCACACCTTGCTGCCGTCTCTGGCATTGAGTGCATAGAGGCGGTTGTCATAGGATCCGATCAGGACCAGTGCATCCTGACCCTCCCTGATAAATAGATTGGCCCCGCCGCGGATCTCGGCTTCGGTTTCAAACTTCCAGCGCAGCGTTCCGGTAGCCGCTTCAAGGCAATACACGGTGCCGTCCGCGCTGCCAAAGATCACGTCTTTCCCTGACAAAAGCGCCGATCCTTCGATGGCATCCTTGGTGGCAAACTCCCATGCCTTGCTGCCATCGGTTAGCTTGAGGGCGAAAAAGACTCCTTTGCCGTCCCCGAGGTAGGCGCGTTCCTGATCGGCCACAGCGGTGGCCTTGATGGGTTTGGCGGCTTGAAACTTCCAGACCTGCTTCAGTGGAAAGGACAGGGTTTCCTGCGAAATTCCGGTCATGGCGGCATCCCCCCGCCAGAGCGGCCACGGCGCATCGGCGGCCTGAGTGGAAAGAGCCGCACCAGCGATGCCGGAAATCAAAAATCGGGGGAGGTAAAACATGAGGAGGGGATCAAAGCAATACGTCCGGGAGCGCTACCGGTTTTCATGCCTGTCTGGACTTGGGGTCTGAGGTTTGGTTTTCGGCTGGGTATGGGGTCCCAAGGGACAAAAATCCGCCTTGCCCCCGGAAAACGTCCTTTCCCTCCGCATGAAATCCGCCATGCGGTGCCGGCCCCTGGGGGGAAGGGGGGTTGGGGGCCGGCCACCGCAGGCAGAAAGTTAGTTCCGGGCCGGATTCTGCGGTACCGGGGTGGGCGCGGCTCCAGGAGCCGCAGCCGGGGCAGGCACGGTATCCGGGGGCAGCACCACGATGCGTTCGGCGAAGAGCGCCTCACCACGTTGGCTGAAGGTCACCTTCACGGCATATCCCGGTTTGACTGCGGCCGGGGGAAGTGGTTCGCCAATGGCATTGACCCATTGGGTTTTTTCAGAATATTGATAGCGTTGAGGAGCGCTGGCGGCATCACCTGTGACGGTCAGGACGCCTTTTTCCATGGTGCCAAGGATGCCGGTGCCGCTCGTGGCGGTAGGTTTGACGGCTTCTCCAGTGGTAGTGGTGGACTCTGTGGTCCGGAGCGATTCTTCGATCACCTTGCCCCCGGCCTTGAGAGTTTCGCGGGTGGTCAAAGTCACCCCGCCTCCGGGCAGGGGGGCCTGGTAGCGCTGCACGATCACGGTGGAGGCAATCAGCTCGGAGCCATTCTCCACATAACGCACTTCCACCGGCACTTCCGCAATGATCAGCGCCGGATCCACCGGGCGCCCATCCAGGTCCACATATTTGGTGGACAGGTTGACGTTGTAGGGAATTGGTTCCTTGCCGTTTTTAGTGCGCAGCAGCAATTGTTTTTTCTCCCCATCAATGCGCACCACTTTGCCTTCCAATTTATCCAGGGTGGGGTCCGGGAAAACCGCGACGGTTGTGCGCTCCTCGGTGACCGTGGTGGTGGTGTTGTCGGGTTCGGCAATTTGGGCCGGGGCTGGAGGCGGCACTGCACTGGGGGGATCGTTCTGTGCCGGAAGGGATGCCATTCCGGTGAAGGTGAGCACAACAATCGCGGGGAAGGAGGAGAATGGTTTCATGGGGAAGGGATTCATTAGTTAGGGATGCCGGGGAGGGAGTCTTGGCGGTCCCGCATCAAATGCCTTTTGCAGGAACCCTGCCGGACCGGTAAATTCCGTTCCGCCGGGTCCTTGAACGGGAAATCCAACCGGGCGGTCCGACACCCTGGTGGCAATCCGCCACACTTGCTCCCTGGCCCAAGGCAATTTGCCTGCCCTGATGTCCCCCTGGGCCGCCTTCAAGGATCGGATATCCAACCTTGGAGTTCGTCGGAGCCCTGCAATAGGGTGGCGGGGAGAGTCCCACGGGAGCATCCCGCATGGACGAGCCTCCGGTTGAACGGAGAGGCAAAGCAGTTCCACCATCCCATTCCGACATGAAGGCCTTCCTGTTATCTCCTATTTCCGCCACCCTCGCTGCCCTCATCACCCTGACTGGTGCAGTGCGCGCGGACGAACTCCGGGTCTCAGCCGCCGCCAGTCTGGCGGATGTGCTGAAGGAGGTGAATGCGGCCTTTGCAAAGGAATCCGGCACCAAAGTGCGCCTGAATCTCGGAGCCTCCAGCCTGCTGGCGAGGCAGATCGGGGAAGGTGCGCCGGTGGATGTCTTTTTCTCCGCCGACGAGGCGAAGATGGACGGCTTGGAGAAAAAAGGACTGATCGATGCCGCGACCCGCAAGCCGAAGCTCTCCAATACGCTCGTGGTGGTGGTGCCGTCCGACAGCACCCTCACGTTTTCCACCTTGACGGATCTCACCTTGCCCGGCGTGCGCAAAATCGCGACCGGTGATCCGAAGTCGGTGCCGGTGGGTGTTTACGCGCGGGAGCATCTGGAAAAGCTGGGCCTGTGGGCGGCGGTGCAGCCGAAAATCGTTTCCATGGAAAATGTCAGGGCCGCGCTGGCGGCGGTGGAGTCCGGCAACGCGGAGGCGGGGATCGTTTACAAGACCGATGCGACGGCGTCGCCAAAGGTAAAGATCGCGCTCGAAGTCCCGGCGGCGGACGGGCCGCGGATCGTCTATCCGGTGGCGCGGGTCACAGGGGCAGCCCATCCCGGTTCTGCGGCGGCATATCTAATGTTTCTGGACAGCTCTGCCGCCCACCAAAGCTTCGTGAAGTTCGGGTTTGTGGTGCTGCCGGAACCGGCGGACAAAACCAGGAATCCCTGACCGAATCCTCCTGCATTCATGACTACCGACGACTTGAAAACGCTTTGGTTTTCGGCATGGGCGGCAGGCTTGGCCACCTTCGTGATTTTACCGCCCGCCCTGGCGCTGGCATGGTTGCTGGCGCGGCGGGAGTGGCCGGGGAAATCTCTGGTGGAAACCCTGACAGCGCTTCCCCTGGTGCTGCCGCCGGTCGCGACTGGTCTGATTCTGCTGAAATTGCTGGGCCGACGCGGGCCGTTCGGGGATTGGCTGGCGGCGCAGGGGATTGAGATCGTCTTCACGTGGAAAGCCGTGGTGATCGCCCTCGCGGTGATGTCGTTTCCGTTGTTGGTGCGTTCGCTGCGCACCGCGATAGGAGAGGTGCCGCGGCGGCTCGAGCAGGTGGCCATGACGCTCGGGGCGCGGCCTTTGCGGGTATTTTGGTCGATCACGCTGCCCTTGGCCCGGCGCGGGGTCGTGGCGGGCTGTATCCTCGCTTTTGCCAGGGCCATCGGGGAATTCGGTGCCACCATGATCCTGGCAGGCTATATTCCCGGCGAGACGGGCACGCTTTCGCTGGAGATCTACCAGGCCATCCAGATGGGCGAGGACACCCGGGCCATGGAATTGATAGGAGCCGCCGCCCTGCTGGCGTTCGCGGCGCTGTGGGTCAGTGAACTGCTGGGAAAGAATCGCCCTGCCGCATGAAACTGGAGCTAACTGCTATTCACGTGCCGCTGGGGGCCTTTGCGCTGCGGCTTTCCGCGGTGTTGGGATCCGGGATCACCGGCATCAGCGGCCCGTCGGGCTCCGGCAAAACCTCGTTGCTGGAAACCATCGCCGGACTGCGCCACCCGGAGGCAGGAAGGATCGTGCTGAACGGGACCGTGCTGGCCGACCCTGCGCAGCGGATCCGGGTGCCGGCATGGCAGCGGAACATGGGATACGTGCCGCAGGATCAGGCGCTGTTTCCGCATTGGGATGTGCGGCGGAATCTGGAAAGCAGTGCCCTGCTGGCGGGCACCCGGCCGGATCCGGTCCTTTTTGCCAGGATTCTCACGCTGCTGGAACTGGCACCCCTCCTCACCCGGACGACGGCCCTGCTGTCCGGCGGGGAAAAGGCCAGGGTCGCGCTGGGCCGCGCGCTGATGAGCCGGCCGCAACTCTTGTTATTGGATGAACCGATGGCCCACCTTGATGACCGCCTGCGGGACCGGGCCCTTGATTATTTGCGGACTGCGGCGTCGGAAATGCAGTTGCCGATGCTGATGGTCTCGCATTCCTCGCGGGAACTGGGCGCGATTTGCGGAAACGTCCTGCGGATGGAGCGGGGCGGGCTGGTTCCGTGATCCTGGAAGCCTCGAAGCGATCACCCGGGGAGTTTAGGGCGGTGATGCTGTCGAACGCATTCATGTGGATGTCAGATCCGCCCCGGGCCGTGCGACAAGCCCGGCCTTGTCACAGATCAAATTTCCGCCATGGAATGGGGATGCATACTCCGGTTCTTACCGCTCTTTCCAGTCAGGGTCCCATGGATGAAATCTCCGTCTGCGGCTGGGTCCGCACCCGGCGCGATGCCAAGGCATTTTCCTTCATCGAGATCAACGACGGTTCGTGCCTTCGGGGCATCCAGGCGGTGATCGATGCGGGCATCCCGGGTTCGGAGAATCTGCCGCAGCTCACCACGGGTGCCAGCGTGAGGGTGACAGGCAAACTGGTGGCTTCCCAGGGCGCGGGGCAATCCCGGGAGATTCAGGCGGTGCGGGTGGAGTTGCTGGGACCGGCCGATGAAACCTATCCATTGCAGAAAAAAGGGCATTCCCTTGAGTTTCTGAGGGAAATCGCCCATCTGCGGACCCGGTCGAATCTGTTTGGCGCGGTCTTCCGGGTGCGCAGCCGGATGGCCTACGCGGTCCACACTTTTTTCCAGGAGCGTGGTTTTTTCAACATCCACACGCCGATGATCACTGCGAGCGATTGTGAGGGAGCCGGCGAGATGTTCCGGGTCACCACCCTTGCTCCGGGAGCCGCGGCCCCTCCGGAGGAGGACTTTTTCGGCAAACCGGCTTTCCTCACCGTGAGCGGGCAGTTGGAGGCAGAGACTTTGGCCTGCGCTCTCGGCAAGGTTTACACGTTTGGTCCGACTTTCCGTGCGGAGAATTCAAATACCTCGCGGCATGCTGCGGAATTCTGGATGATCGAACCCGAACAGGCCTTCTGTGATTTGTCAGGCAATATGGATCTGGCCGAAGCGCAGCTCAAACATCAGATCACCGACGCCTTGGAACACTGCGCGGAGGATCTGGCATTCTTCTCCAAATATGTGGACAAGGGACTGGATGAACGGCTGAAATTTGTCGCGGAGCGCGCGTTCCAGCGGGTCAGTTATACCGAAGCCGTGGAATTGTTGGAAAAGAGCGGGCAGATCTTTGAGTATCCCGTGAAATATGGGCTCAATCTGCAGTCGGAACACGAGCGCTGGCTGACGGAAAAACACTTCCAGTGTCCGGTGATCGTATACAACTACCCGAAGGAAATCAAACCCTTTTACATGCGGCAGAATGAGGACGGCCGGACCGTGGCCGCGATGGACGTGCTGGTGCCGGGGATCGGCGAAATCATCGGCGGCAGCCAGCGTGAAGAGCGTCCGGAAAAGCTCGCCGCAGCCATGGCCCACCATGGCTTGAGCGAGGCTGACTACTGGTGGTATGCCGACCTGCGGAAATACGGCACCGTGCCGCATGCGGGCTACGGCATGGGTTTCGAACGACTTCTCATGTTTATCACCGGGGTGGGCAACATCCGCGATGTCATTCCCTTTGCGCGCACGCCGGGACATGCGGATTTCTAACAAATTTTGCGGACATGGGGCGGGGGGAGCACGGGCTGATTTCCGGGCGAAGACCCGAATTTGCCGGTTCGCTTTTGCCGATTCCCGCTACAGTCGCCCCCATGGAAAACCGATTTCACAGGACGACCGGAACCTTGGCCCTCCACCGGTGGATGCTGGCGGCAGTGGCAGGACTGATCGCGGGTCCGGCGGCCGCCTCCATGGAGGGGCATATTACCGCGTTTGCCGAAGACCGCAGGGCCGTGGATGCCGCCTATGCGGTGCCATGGGCAGAAGCGGCCATGGAACGGGAGGGAGCCTTGCTGCAGCAATGGCAGGCACTGCTGGAAGCCATGGCATACGACCAATTCAATCAGTCAGGGCGGGTGGACTGGCACCTCCTGCGCTATCACCTGCAGGGAGAATCCGATGACCTTGCCCTCAAACGGGCGAGGCTGGCGGAGATGGAGCCGCTCCTCGCTTTCCGGCACCCCCTGCAGGATCTGATGGCCCGGCAGGAAAAGCGTCAGGACATTGATCCCCGGGAGGCGGCCGGTATTCTCGCGGAAGCCATGGAAGGCATCAAAGCGCTGCGGCTCAGGGTGGAGGCGGGCAAAACCAAAGAGCCTCCGGACACGGCCCTTCGCCCGGGGGCGGTGCTGGCCAGCCGAGTGGCCGGAGCCACCGACGCCTTGCGGGACCGCCTCACGGAATGGTTCCGTTTCTACGATGGCTTCCAGCCTGATTTTGGCTGGTGGGTGCGGCAGCCCCAGGCAGCCCTCACCACCGGCCTTACCGAATGGTCGGACTTTTTGCGGAAGGAAATAGCCGGATTGAAAGGGGAACCGGACGATCCTTTGGTGGGCGATCCTATCGGGGAAACGGCTCTGGCAGCACAGTTGGCGCGGGAAATGATTCCCTATTCTGCGGAGGAACTGATTGCCATTGGCGGGCGTGAATTCGAGTGGTGCCGGCAGGAAATGCAGCGGGTGGCGGTGGCCATGGGATGTCAGGATGGCAAAGCGGCCCTCGCGAAAATCAAGGACCTTCACGCGGCTCCGGGCGGGCAGGCGGCTCTGGCCGTGGAGGTGGCGGAGCAGGCGATCCGTTTTGTAGATGAAAAAGGACTGGTAACCCTGCCCCCCCTTGCCGTGGAAACATGGCGGCTGGGGATGTTGGGACCCGCGCAGCAGCAGAGCCTGCCGTATGCGGTGTATTCGTCGCCGCGCATGCTGGTCGCCTTTGCGCACGAAAGCATGGCCCACGGGGACAAACTGATGTCCATGCGGGGCAACAATGCCGCATTTCTGCACATTGTAACCCCGCATGAACTGATACCCGGACATCACCTTCAGGGTTTCATGGCGCGCCGGTATCAGCCGCACCGCCAACTTTTCCGGACTCCCTTCCTCGTGGAAGGCTGGGCCCTGCATTGGGAGATGTTGTTATGGGATTTGGGTTATCTGGGCACCCCGGAGCAGCAGGCGGGAGCCTTGTTCTGGCGGATGCACCGCTGCGCGCGGATCATGGTCAGTCTCAAGTTCCATCTCGGACAAATGAGCCCGGCCCGGATGGTGGACTTTCTGGTTGATGAAGTTGGCCACGAACGGACCGGAGCCACCGCCGAGGTAAGGCGTTATATCGGCACCGCGTATGGTCCGCTCTATCAGGCCGCCTACATGCTGGGCGGCCTGCAACTCCGCGCTCTTTATCATGAACTGTCCGGTCCGGGAAAGATGGAACCGCGGGCTTTTCACGATGCCGTGCTGCGTGAAAACATGATCCCTGTAGAACTGATCCGGGCTGCCTTGAAGCAGGACGTGCTGCCCCGGGACTGGAAGCCGTCATGGCGGTTCTGATTCCTATCGAGGTTGGTAGTCCGGGATGAATCAGGCAGGGCAATGGGGCCGGCACCTTACTTTTAAGCCGGGGAGGGAGCCGCAGAATGCCACCCGACTTCCTGCTCAGGGTTTGCCGAGAAACTTGTTGATCTCGGAGGCGCTGGCATTGCTGTTGGCGATCCGGTCGTGAATGGCTTTTTCGGAGGCTGACATGCGGTCCGGCCGGGCGGAAGTGAGTTTAGGGGCTTCCCGGCCTGCTTCGAGGGCCCGTTCGGCAGCCCGGTAATTGCCGGTGCGGGCGGTTTTGGCAGCTCCGGCAAAGTCCCCCGTGCGGGCGGTCTTCGCCGCATCCGGGCTGTCCTTGACGGCAGCTTCGCGGCCAGCTTCCCGGAAAGCCATTTCACCTTCTCGGTTGTCGCCTGTATCAAACAATTGGTCGGTCCATGTTTTGGCTTTGGGTTCGCCCTGCCAGGTTTTGGTGTCGAATTTTTTTCCGCCGCCATACTCGCGGGTCAGGTAGCTTTTACTGGCATTGAATTCCTTTTGGCTCTGGGCCTCCAATTTGCCGCCAAACATTTTATCGCTCAAAGCATTGAGGCCGCCGTTGGCATTTTCCTGATAACCGCTGGGATCCATGCCGCGCCCGCTGTTGTCCTGGAAGTTGGCAGACTGGGCTTTGGGATCCTTCAGGCCCTGGGCGTCGACTCCCGTCACGGTGGGGCCGGCCAGCACGGTGCGCTGGGTTTGGCAGGAGGTCAGTCCCATGATTGCGGTCATGCCGGCGGTGAGGACCCAAAATTTCATGACCCGCACCCTGCCAGAGAATTGGCGGGGGTGCCAGTCTGATTTTTTCAGGGAGTGGAGGCGGCCGGACTTTGGAAAAATGGTCATCAGGGGATAGGGGTGAAAATAAGCCGGTAATACCGCCGCCCCGGGACGTTGGTGGCCGTGGTGCTGCGGAAAACCAGGGTGGTGGTGCCATTGCCGTCCGGGGTGGCGCTGAGCAGCGGCATGGGGTCCGGCCATGAGTCAAGGGTGGTGCTGGATTGGCCCGCGATGTTCTGGCCCGGCAGGTTGGCTGTGCGGGCGGTGAAGGTCAGGGTGGCATAGTTCAATCCGCCTGGCCCAGGAGGGACTGACAGGAATGGCAGAGCCGCCGCCGTGCCGCTGCTGGCGGAGCGGGGCAGGGTGCCGGCGGCAAATTCAATGGCATTGGCCAGACCGTCGGCGTCAGGATCCGCATCCGGGCCGGAGATGGCGGAATTTCCCAGCTCTGCCGTATTGAAGTGGCTGGCCAGCCAGGTGGTATAAAGATTGCCTGACACTTTGACGGATATCGTGCCGTCGATGGAAAAGTGGGCGGTATCCCATGCCAGCCCGGCGGGCAGGGCTGGCAGGGTAAAGACCGTGTCCGGGGCATTCAGATTGGCCGCCTGAACGAGGGAAAAAACATTCCCTGCGGCCGGGGTATAGCCTTTGAGGGTGATCCGGATATCCTGGCCTGTTGCCAGATTGAGGCCGGCCGTTGTGATGATCTGGTCGTAAGTGCCCGGAGCGCTCCCTCCGATTTCAAAAACGAGGGCAGAGGTCTCCTGACAATTAACATCATTTTCAAAGGAAAGCGCGGCGGTGGTGTCGGGGGCATCCGGATCGCCCGGTGCGATCAGGCCGCTGACGGTAGTGAAGCCGGCGATGGTCCCGGTTCCGGCGAGAGTTCCGGCTACACCGACGTTGACATTTCCGGTGCCGGTGGCAGAACCGGATGTGTTGCGGGCGGTGAGGGTTCCTGCTTCCACGAGGTTGTTCCCGGTGTGGGTGTTGGCGGAAGTGAGGGCAAGGTTGCCCGCTCCTGTTTTGGTCAGGGCGACCGGTCCATTGCCGTTCCCGATCCGGCCGGTAAAGACCGAGGATGAGAAATTAACCCCAATGGCAGCCACCGCATTGGTCCCGCTGTGATTGGTCAGGATCCCCCCGCCGGCGAGGCTGCCGAGGGTCTGGCTGATGCCGTTGAGATCGATCACGGCCCCATCGGCAATGGTGATGTCGCTGTTGAAGGGCAGTCCATTGGCACCCCCTCCCATGCGCACCGTGCCGGCACTCACCACAAACGGTCCGGTCGCGGTGAAGTTGCCTCCATTGGGATTGGCTAGGACCAAAGTGCCGGTGCCGCTTTTTTGCAGGCCGCCCGGGCCGGTGATGTTTCCCGTCAGGGTAACTTCATGGGCATCAGCAATCTCAAGAGTGCCTCCGGTTCCGTTGAGCACAAGGGGACGGGTCAGGCTCATGGTGCCTCCGGTGCCTCCGGCGTTGGATTCCTGCAGGGAAAAGGTGCCCGTGGCCCGCAGGGTGCCGCGGTTGAGGGCGATGGTATTGCCAGTGGCCCATGCTGCTGTGGATCCGGCGGCGAGGGCGGTGGCGGCATTGCCTCCAAGGGTCACGGTAGCCCCCGAGATCGTGTTCACGGTCTGGCCCAGCAGACGGCTGCCCGGACCAAAACCTGGCGGAAGGGTTGCACTGCCCAGGGTCACGCTCGTGGAATTGGTCGCGCTGGCGGCCACTTCAATGGTGCCGTTGTTTCCGCCCAGATGGGTTCCGGAGGCAATGGAAACCGTGCCTCCATTGATGTAAGTCACTCCGCCGTAGCTGTTGTTGCCGGTCAGGACCGTGGTGCCTGGACCGGACACGGTGAGATGGCTCTGGCCGGTGGTGGTATTGCCGAAGCCGACAGCGGAATTGAGGGTGAAAGGCTGCGTGGCATAATTGTGGATGAGGAGGTCCGGGCTAACTGCGGTCGTGGATCGCAGGGTGCCCTGGTTGAATGTGATAGGATTGGAGCCGGTCAGCAGGAGGCCCCCTGAAGTTAGGCTCAGGGTGTTGCCGGCACCGAGATCAAGCACGCAGGGCCCCGCGGCGGCATCGATTTTCAGACTGTGCGTGGTCCGGCTGCCGGTCAGGGCGGATGCTGCTGCGGAAAGAACCGATTTGTTGGTGTCCGTCCCGGCAGTGAGGGCGAGCGGTTGATAACCAGTGAACGCGGTAATGAGCGTGTCTGCAGCAGGATTGCCGCTGCTGGCCCAGTCCGCCCCGCCGACCGTAAGGCGGGCGGTGGCCCCAAGGATGCCGTTGGTATTGGCCGTGTCGGTGTCGGCGGTGGCGGAGTCGCCAAAGTTCAGGGTGGCCCCGCTGGTGCCTGCAGCGGTGGTGGAGCCCAGGCCGTTCAAGCCATTGAGGCGGAAGCGGCCACCGGACCCATTGGCCAGTTCGATGGTGGAAGCGCCGGAATTGAGATCGAGGCGGCTGACAACTTCGGTATGGCTGCCTCCGCTCATCCGCAGGGTGCCTCCGGCCATTCTGACGGCGGCGAGATTGGGGATTTTGCCGTCGTCGAGAGTTTCATTGTCCAGATTCAGCACTCCGCCGGAGATGGTCGTGTCCCCGCGCCAGGTGTAATCGCTGGCAGGGTTCGCGAGGGTGGTGGTGCCGGTGCCCGACTGCTGGAAGTGGCCCGAGCCTCCCACCGGATTGGCCAGGGTGAAGTCGTCCGACCGTTTGACCGCAAATGAGGAAAGGGCCCCGATGGAAATGGGAGCCGTGCCGAGGTCGCCTGCGGCATTGGCATTCCCAAGCTGGAGCATGGTGATCCCTGTATTTTGCACGGGGAGGGCACCACTGGACGAATTGGCGGTGTTGCCTTGAATCAGAATGTCGGCCGGCGAATTGGTCCCGGTGACGATGAGGACTCCCTGGGCCACCACTAGGGATCCGGTAAACGTGTTATGACCGGTCAGGAAAGTGGCGGCGGTGCCACTTTTGGTGAAGGACATCTGGCCGTTGGCTCCATCCGCGATGGAGACTGCGAGCCCTGAATAGCGGTAGGTGCTGCCCACCTGGTGGATGAAAAGGAGATCGTTGACCGGGCTGGTCAGGGTTCCCCCGTTGATGCTGATTCCGGAAATGGCGATGGTACTGCCAAACAGAATCGAAGGAACCGTCAGGGTATGTCCGCCGAGGGATAAGGTGCGGCGTTGGTTCACACTGAGCCGGAAGCTGTTGATGGTGGTGTCGGCCGTGAGGCGGCTGTTGATGCCGGCCGGCAGATTGACGTTGCCATTGGCGGGGAGTCCGTCCGCGGTGGCATCGTCATAGCTGGAGAGGGGAGGGACCACCAATTGGGTGTTGGTGCTGTCCTTGAACGCCCAGTCTGTGGTGGCAATGGTGATCCAGGGCAGACCGTTCTCCGTGACAATCCGGTCCGCCGTGCCGGTGGGCGTTTTCACGGTCATGGCCGCAATGCTGCCGATGTTGAGGGTGCTGCCAGTGCCGCGGGAGAGCGGCCCCAGATCGATTGTGAAGGTGCTCCCGGCGGTGGCTGTGTAGGCGATGCCCCCGGCGGAATAGGCTTCGAATACCGTGCCATTGAACCGTTGGCTATTGGTGGCCCCGGAGCCGCCAATGATATCCAGCAGGGCGCGTCCGCCGGCCCCGGTGCTGGTGAGGCCCGGGGGGGTGCCGCCAAAAATGAGGCGGCTGGTTTCAGCCCCGGCCGTGAAGGGCGGCAGGCCATGGTAAAGCAGGTCATCCGGAGTGCTGGCTGCGGCAGCATGGTTATACGCGAGGCGCAGGGTGCCACGGCGGAGGGTGGTGTCGCCGGAGTAGGTCTGGGCTTTGCCGATTATTTCCACCAGCACATTGTTGACCGAGGTGAAGCCAGTGCCTGAAGCACTCACGGAACCGGTCAGGGTCAGCCCGGAGGAGGCGAGGGGACCATCCGAAATGACTCCAGTATAGGTCTGGGTGCCGGTGCCTGACAAACTCAGCGTAGCCGGCAGGCTGCCGGAGTTGGTGACATGCACCTGTCCGTTGATGTTTCCTATTACTTCGCTGGACCCATTCAGGTCAAAGGTGCCGGTGCTGACGGTTGAGGTAAAAACCGCGCTGTCGTAAATGGTATTGGAAGTGCCTGCATCAAGGGGCAGCCGGTAAATGCCATTGTTGATATTATTGGTGCCGCCGCCGAGCCGTTGCCCGCCGGTCAAAGATTGAACAAGGGTGTTCCCCTCAATAGTTATTTTGGTGCCATTGGCGGCCGGGCCCCAATCAAGGGTGCCGCCTCCGGTGATGGTGATATTGGGCAGAGTGCCGCCGTTCTGATTGTTGGCAGGGGTAAACCGCCCGGTCAGGCCGGCAGGAACGGTCAGGGTGGCAGGAGCTGCGGCCGTGGGGGTGTTGTTGCGGAAGTTGAAGGTGCCCGGTCCGGCCATGGTATAGCCATCGATGGCAAAGGTCAGGCCATTGGCCACAATGGTGGTGCCGCTGGGAATGGCGACCGTAATCAGCGGTGCCGGATTACCGGGATCCGGGGTCAAATTAAGCACCGCGATGTCCACTCCGGCGGTATCAGTCCAGGCCACATTGGCTGAGCCATTCCACCAGAACAAATCCCCCGCATTGTTGGTGAAGTTGCCCGCTCCTCCCAAAGTGGTGCCTGCGGACACGAGGGGATCCCAGCTCAGGGGAGCGGCCTGCAGCCCCGGGGAAAGTGGCAGCATGACCCAAGGCAGCGCCGCAAATGCAAACGACAGTGGACGGGGGATACTCATGGATGGGAAACGGAGCATGGAGTTGGCTGGATGAACCCAGGATGAAACCCCAGGTTGGAAACCGGCATAGGGTTTCTACTCCTGTCCGGAAAGAAAAAAGCCTTTTGCTCCGCGATCCCGGATGGAAATCAGGATGACCAAGCCGGAATGGACCGTTGCGGCCAGGACGGAGAGCAGGTCCGGCCATGAGTCAGCCAAGCGGTATCGCCATCCGGCGGTGCTTCAGGGGAGGGCAACCACAGGATCTTCCGTGGCCATGAGAGAGGTGCGGCAGAGGCCGGCGTAGAGGCCCTGTTGCCGGATCAATTCTTCGTGGGTGCCTTGCTCAACAATGCGCCCGAGGTTCAGGACGTAGATGCGGTCGGCATGCCGCACGGTGCTGAGGCGGTGGGCGATGACAAAGGTGGTGCGGTTGACCATGAGTCGCTCGAGAGCCTGCTGGATGAGGCGTTCCGTTTCCGTATCGACACTGGCAGTGGCTTCATCGAGAAGAAGAATGGGCGGATTTTTCAGCAAGGCCCGGGCGATGCTGAGGCGCTGTTTCTCGCCAACGCTGAGCCGCACCCCGCGCTCGCCCACCTGGGTGGCCAACTGCTCAGGCAGGCGTTTCACAAAGGGCGTGGCATTGGCCGCTTCGAGCACGGACCAGAGTTCCTCATCGGTGGCATCGCGTTTGGCGATGAGGAGGTTTTCCCGGACGGTGCCATTGAACATAAAACTCTCCTGGGTGACATAGCCAATAGCCTCCCGCAGGCTGGGTTTGCTGACATTTTTGATGGATTGTCCGTCGATGGTGATATGGCCGCTTTCGCATTCGTAGAAGCGCGTCAGAAGATTGATGATAGTGGATTTGCCGGCTCCGGTAGGGCCGACGAGGGCGATGGCCTGACCGGGCAGGGCTTCAAGGGTGACACCGGCGAGGGTGGCATTTTTGCCTGAATAGGTGAACCTCACATCCTCAAATTTCACATGGCCCCGGGTGAGCCGCAGGGGTTCTCCGGCCTCGGCATTGGTTTCCGGGGTGGCTTCAAGAATATCAAAGACCCGGTCCGCCGCAGCCCGGCCGGCCTGGATAATCTGGTTCAGCGAGTGCAGCCGGCCTACCGGATCGTAGAAGAACGGCATCAGAAAGAGGAAACCGGCAAATTCCCCGGGCCTAACGCTGCCATCCAGCACTGCCCGGCCTCCGAAGAGGAGGACCAACACCGTGCCAAGGCTCCCGATGAAGTTCATGGAGGGATTATAAAAGGACCAGGCGCGCATGACGCGCAGGGTGGCGGTGCGGAGCCGGTGGCTGAAGGCATTGAAGCGGGTATGCTCCGGTTCTTCCATGCCGTAGGCCTTGATCTGGCGGATGCCGCTGATGTTGTCATGCAGCATGGAATTCATCTCGCTGGTCGCCTTCCTGACATCCTTGTAACGGCCCCGGGCGGTGAGGGTATACCAGAGCGCACCCCCGGCAAGCAAGGGCAGGGGCATCATGGCCACGGCAGCGAGGGCCGGGCTGTGCCAGAACATCCAGCCGCCCACGACCAGGATTTGCAGGGAGGCAATCAGGCCCTGCTCCACCCCATCGATCAGGACCCGTTCCATGGCTCCCACGTCTTCGGCGACCGTGGTCATGAGGTCGCCGGTGGGTTTGGTGTCGAACCACGGCAGAGGCAGAATCTGCAGTCGGCGGTAAAGGTCACTGCGGATGTCATAGATCACGTGCTGCTCCAGCGTATTGTTGAGCAGGATGCGCGCCGTGGTGAGGAGGTCGCGGCCGAACGCGGCGGCTGCCGCAAGGAGAACCCATTTCAGCAGATCCTCCGGCCGGTTTTTGGCAATCACCTCATCGAAGATGGCTTTGATGGCATTGGGGGCCACCAGAACCATCAGGGTGCCGATGATGGCGCAGGAAATCTGGCCCGCTGCGAGGAGACGGTAGCGGCGGAGCCATGGCAGCACACGGATGATGGTTTTCATAGGGGGTTTGACAGGACGTCGCGGGTGGGGAATGGACAGCAACGCGTTTTCCCCCCTTCGATGCAACGGCTGATCAAACGTCTCGTCCGCTGGTTTGGGCTCTGCCTTTTGGCCGGAGTCCTTCTCCTTGTGGGCTTGAATACGTGGATTGTGCTGCGCAGCCGGTCGAGGGTGGCGACCGTGCCGGAGGCGGTGCAGGCGACGCCGCTCGCGCTCGTGCTCGGCACCAGCAAAACCCTCGCCTCCGGCCGGATTAACAGTCACTGGCGGGGGCGGATGGATGCGGCAGCGGCCCTCTGGAAAGCGGGCCGCGTCAAACATATCCTCGTCAGCGGGGACAACCGCCGGATGGATTACAACGAACCGCGGGACATGCGGGACGGGCTGGTGGAACGGGGCGTCCCGGTTTCGGCAATCCATCTGGATTATGCCGGCCTGCGCACCCTCGATTCCGTCATCCGGGCTCAGGAGATTTTTGGGGTGACCCGCTGTGTAATTGTGACCGACGACTTCCACCTGCCGCGGGCGCTCTGGCTGGCGGACCGGCGGGGCATGGAGGTCACCGGCTTCCATGGCCCTGAATTGCCATGGGAACTGTCAGGGAAGTCCCGCACCCGCGAATGGCTGGCCCGGATCAATGCCGCGATGGAAGAGTGGGTGCTCGGCACCCAGGCCAAGCATGGCGGGGAACGGCAGATCATTCCAGGCTTGTATCCCCCCTGATTTCCGGGCGGAAGCCGGAGCGGTCAGGGTTTGACAAAACGCTGGATGGACCCATTCCAGTCGAGCATAACGGGCTCGCCGGACGGATCAGGCACAAACGCAGTGGGTTTGAAAGTGGCCTGGCCCTTGGCATCCAGCGGGGCCTCAAAGATGACCTTGTTCTCCGTGACCTTCCCCGTTTCCTTGTCGTAGCGCAGGGCCCAGAGGCGGCCGTTGCCAAAGTCCCCGTAAAGATAGGCTCCGGCAAGATCCGGCAGGGCTTTGCCCCGGTAAACAAAACCTCCGGTAATGCTGAGCCCCTGGCTGTGGTCGTATTGATGGATCGGATCGATAAACTTGACTTTGTCCGGAGGCGATTCCTGACGGATTACAAAGGGTTGGGCTCCTTCCCGCCAGCTCCAGCCGTAGTTGCCGCCTTTGGTGATGAGATTGATCTCTTCCCAAATATCCTGACCGACGTCGGCGCACCAGAACAGGCCGGTTTCATCGTCAATGAACAGGCCCCATGGGTTGCGCAGTCCGTAGGCGTAAATTTCCGGCAGGACAGCTTCCTGTTTGAGGAAGGGATTGTCGGAGGGGATGCCATAGGGCCGGCTGCCGGTGCGGCTGTCCACGTCAATCCGGATGATTTTGCCATGGAGGACAAAGCGGTTCTGGGCGAAGCGCAGCGGGTCGTCCCGTTTCCCGCCGTCGCCGAAGGCAATGAAGAGCTTGCCTTCCTTGTCGAAGAGCAGGTTGCCGGAATTGTGGTTCCAGTAGGGCTGCGGCACTTCCAGGAGCAGGCGTTCGCTGGCGGGGTCCAGTTTGTCAGGATCAGCAGCGGACACTTTGAACTCGCTGACAATGCTCCGCTTTGGGTCCTGCTGGGTATAACAAACATAAACCAGACCGTTGTCCTTGAATCCCGGGTGGAAGGCAAAACCGATCAGGCCTTCCTCAAACTGGTTTTCCTCCATCTTGCGGCCGGACAGATCAAGGAAGGTTTTGGTTTCAGCCGACGCCTGGTCCGACGGAAGAATCCGGATCTTGCCGCGTTGCTGGACGAGGAATTGCCGTCCCGTGCCGTCGGGGGCTTGCAGCAGGGTGACGGGCCGTTCCGTGCCAATTTTGGGCCAAAGCGGCTCCAGCCGGATGGATTCCGCAGCGGCAGTGGATAGAAGAGAGAAATTCCCCAGCAGGGCGATGGCGGCGGAGCGAAAACAGTTCATTATTTACTATTACGTTTGTATTGCGGGGCTTGGCAACCTTTTGCGCGAAGGAAAATCCTAATCATCTTCAAATTCCAGGCAATGGTGGAGTTTTCGGGGCCGGAGCTGGGACTGGCCGGGGCACTGGCACCGTGCCATCGGTGTGCTGGAAGAGATCCTTGATGCCGCCCAGAGCCCCCAGCAGGCCGGTAGCTTCATAGGGCAGGTAAACCAGTTTGCTTTGCGGGCCCCCGGAACTGATGTCCTTCAGGGTCTCGACATACCGCATTGCAATCAGAAAGGTAGCCGGATCACTGTGGCCGTGGAGGGCGGCTCCCACCTGGCTGATGGCATTGGCCTGGGCGGCGGCGAGCCGTTCGATGGCCTGGGCTTCCCCTTCCGCTCGCAGGATGTTGGATTGTTTTTCCCCCTCGGCCTTGTGGATCTCCGCCTCGCGGATGCCTTCGGCTTCCAGAATCGCGGCTCCCTTGGATCCTTCCGCAGAGAGGATCTGGGCCCGGCGCTCGCGTTCCGCCCGCATTTGTTTTTCCATGGCGTGCTGGACATCTGCAGGCGGAGTAATATCCTGCAATTCCACGCGGTTCACTTTCACCCCCCACTTGTGGGTGGCTTCATCAAGGATCAGGCCCAGCTTCTTGTTGACGGTGTCGCGGGACACGAGGGATTCGTCAAGATCCAGCTCACCGATGATGTTGCGCAGGGTAGTCTGGGTCAGCTTTTCGATGGCATCCGGCAAATTGTTAATTTCATAGACTGCCTTCATGGGGTCATTGATCTGGAAATACACGAGGGCATTGATCAGGATGGCCACGTTGTCCCGGGTGATGACATTTTGCCGGGGAAAGTCATAGACGGTCTCGCGCAGGTCGATGCGGGCGGTGCTGCGGTTCATATGGATGGGCCGGCCGTCGGCCGCACTTTCTGTATAGCGCCAGTGCACGGTGCGGGGACGGTCCACGATGGGCCAGATGATGTTGATGCCGCTTTGCAGGGTGCGGTCATACCGGCCCAGCCGCTCGATCACCATGGTTTCAGAATGCCGCACAATCTTGAAACCCAGGAAGGCAAAGACAAGGATGGCAATGATGAGAACAATGAGAACAGTCTGGAGGAATTCCATGGCAGGTTGGTTAGGTGAAATTTATCTGATAAGGTCCGCAGCGGGTCCGTGGCCGCCTTGTCAGGGAATCATGGATCAGTCAGGCACCCGGACGGTCAGAGTGGCGGAGGCCACCGCAGTAATCTCAACCCGGGTGCCGGAAGCAAGGAGGGAGCCGGATTCGCTGACCGCCCGCCATTCCTCCCCGCCGACTTTCACGCGGCCCGGATCATCGCTGGGCCCCACCGCATCCACCACCCGGCCGCTTTGCCCCACCAGGGCATGGGCGTTGACGGGGGCAATCCGGCGGCGGTAGACGCATCTGACAAAAAACGGGCGGACGGCGGCCATGGACAGGACCGAAATGGCGGCGAAGGCACCCAGTTGGGCGGTAGTACCCAGACCGTAAGCGGCGAGGGGGGCAGTAATCAGGGCGGCGATGCCGAAGCTCGCGAAGAAAAAAGCGGGGGTCATCATTTCCAGCGTGAGCAGGAGCAGGCCAATGATAGTCCAAAGGTGCCAGGATTGCATAATGGGGATGGATCGGGAAGACCGGCCCACCATGGTTCCGGTCGTGTCAATCTCCCATTACAACTCCGCTCCGGCATTGTAAATCCCCGTTGTCAGGCCAGAATGGGCGGGTGGCCAGCGCGCGCTATCTTTACATGACCGCTGATGGGAACATCCACGGGCCGTTCTGGCTGTCGCGGATGCGCGAACTCTGGCAGCAGGGCAAACTCAATATGCGGACCGAAGTCTGCCTTGAAGGCACCCAGCGCTGGGAGCCGGTGGAATTTTACCCGGAAATTTACGAGGAGGAAGCGCGCATGCCAGTGCTGGCCCGGATCCGGCAGGCCAGGACCGATCCCGGACGGCTCACGGTTTGGCTGGTTTTGCTGGCTCTCGCTTTGGTCGTGTGGTGGATGCGGCGTCAGGGCTCGCCTTAACCGGGGGGCAGTGCAAATCTGCCCGGGTTTTCCTTTTGACAACGCCATGGGGTTTGGTATGTCGCGTTCCGGTTCCGCTCACGGAAAACGGCAGGGTAGCTCAGCGGTAGAGCAGAGGACTCATAAGCCTTTGGTCGGCGGTTCAAATCCGCCCCTTGCCACTTCCTGATCAATCGGCCAAAGAAGCCACAGCCCGGGCCCGGATCAGGCGAACCACACCGGCAGGCCGGCCACGCCAGAAAGCGCAAATAGAATGCATCCAAGCCGGTGTCAGCGGCATTTCATCGAGGGGGGTGCACCGTTCTGCGGCAGGGAGGTCACGGCGATTTGTGTTTGCATTGCCCGGCCTTTTGCTATTCGGTTCCCGCCGTGCAACGGACCAGCTTCACCTGCCTCTATGGCTTGAGTGTGTGCCTCGCCTTTGGTGCCGGGTGGTTTTTGAAAACGGTCTCCATCCCCGATACCGCCACCCCCCTGTCCTCCCCGACCGGTGGTGCCAAGCGAGCTGGCCCGCCCAATCCCACAAGGCGGGCCGGGCCACCAGGCTCCTCCCGTCAGCACTGGCTGGATGCGGCCTCCTCGGATCTCGCGGCGGTCCGCACTGCGGCTCAGCCAGGCTTGGTGAATCAGGTGCTGATCGACACGTTGGATGCAATACTTTCCCTCGGCGATCCATCGATCCGGAATCCCCAATGGCAGACCGTACTTACCGCAATGCGGGCCGGGGATGCGATGGCTATTAAAGAGCTGTTCCGTGTCAAAGCCAGGGAGGGGCGGTATTTCGAAAGCGAGTTTGAAGCCTTCTGTCACCGATGGGGGCAGCTGGATGGAGCAGTCGCCGCCCCTATCATCGTCAGCGAGTTTGCCGGAAAGGAATCGATTGTCAGCAAGGTGATGCAGGGCTGGGGAAGCCTGGATGCGGTGGCAGCCCTTTCCTGGGTGGATCAGCAACCGGGAAGCAGCAGGAGTATGAACACCGGTGCCATCGTGGAAGGATTGGGACACCGGAACCCCCGTGACGCCGAGACACTCATTCTGGCCAACCCCGGAAACCCGGATCTGCAAAGATTTCAGGGCCGGGTCGCTGCCATGAAAGTCGCCCAGGAGGGGTTGGCCGGTGCTCTTCCCTGGTTTGATCAAATCGCCTCCAGCGGATCACCTGACAATTACAAACAAAGCAATCTGGAAACCCTGCTCAAGATCATCAATCAGGGAAGCGACTCCAATCAAAGTATCGCACTGGCCCGGCGGTATGCTGACCGGGCTTGGCTGCCGGCTTCCGCCGGTGAGGAAATCGGCCTGGCCCACCTTGGCGAAGACCCGCCTGCTGCTCTGAATGAAATCGGGGCAATGCCCTCCATCGAAGCTCGAAAAACAGCTACTCGCATCATCCTAAACCAATGGGGACCCGAAGCCACCAGTGAGTGGTTGGCAGGAAACCCGCAGCACCCGGTCTTCGATACGGGTGCCCTCGTGTTAGTGGAAAGTTTGGCTAAAACCGATCCCGCAGCCGCCGCCGCCTGGGCCAGCCAGATCAAGGACGATAGAATGAAATCTTTGGCAGGCACAATGATCAATGTCGAAACGATGCTTCAACACCAGCAATCACCTTCGAAATGAAACAGCTTCAGGAACCGATAGTGGCACTGTGGTAGCTCGATCCCCCATTCAGGCGCTTTGCCCCTGGCTCGCCTTTGTTTGTGCTGTGGTCGTGGTCACGTTGGTGCCGTGCTGAAAAGTGATCAAGGAAGGCTCCGCCAAGACCAAATGAGGCCAGCCAGGAAAAATGTCAGAGGAAGAATCACGACGAAGCCCCAACGCAGGAGGATCAGATCCCACCTCGTCGGCATCTTGGGACGTTTCGCTATGATGAATGCGGCTGAGAGCCAGTAGGTAATGGTGGCGAACAGCGTCCACTGGAGTAGCTGCCCAAAATCCAGCGCTAGTGAGCCAAGAAGAAGAAATGCTGCCTGAAAGCAGGCCGCAATCAAAAGGGGGCCTCGATAGCGGGGCGAAATAGTCGCTTTGAGATTCATCGCTCAGGGCGCTGTTGATTCGGCGAACGTAGGGTGGTGGCACCGGCGGGATCAAGCTCCGATTCAACAAGGACGTTAGCCTGTCTGACCCTATTGGCTTGCAGAAAATATTCCTTGTGAGTAAATTATTGATTCTCAATCAACGCGATTCCGATGAAAATAAAATCATTCTTCCGTGACGTGGTGGGTGGGTTGGTGCTGATGTTGGTGTGCTGGCCAGCGCCGTGTGGGGCGATCCCGTGGGTGGAGCGGCGGGGAATGACGGGGACGACATTTCAGTCGGAATTCGATCTATGGACGGGGGCACCGTACCGCATGCGCCTGACCCGTCTGTGCGGCAGCGAGGTGGCGGGTGCTCCGCGGTTCTCGGCGATCTTCGAAAAGACGACGCAGACCACCTCGTGGACGGCGCGTCACGGGTTGGCGGCTGCGGATTTTCTGATTGAGCACAATACGCTGCATGCTCAGGGGTTCCGGCTGGTGTGGTTGGACGGTTTTTCGGCGGGGGGAGGGCCCCGGTATAACGGCATTTGGGAGATGAATGGCGGCGGCAGTCAGCGGCTTCGTTTGGGCGAGTCTCTCACCAATCACCAGAACGCCGACACCACCAACCAGGCAGCCGGCTACAGCTTGGTCGATGTCTCGTCTTTTTCCATCGATGGAGCGCCGTTGCATGCGGGGGTCTGGGCTCAGGGGCGGGTGGTGGAGACCGAAGTGCGGTACTCACGTTCCCCGGCCCAGTATCAGACTGATTTTGAGCTGCTCGGCGGCCAGGGGTATTCGTTGTGGCGGGTGAACGGTTATGAATCCGGCTCGCTCGAGCGTTTTTCGGGTGTCTGGCGGCGGAGCAGCCTGGGCGAGGGCTGGAGTTATCACGGCATGAGCACTGCCGATATTGACGCTCACAACCTGAACGCGCAATACGCCGGATACCGGCTCGCCTTCATCGATCCCTATGAGTTCAATGGAAACTTGAAATATAGCGCTACCTGGGTGCGCAATGGCGGGGTGTCCACGGCCCGGCTCAATACGCTGGATACTTTTGTGCGGACGTATATGGCGGACCGGAATCTTCCCGGGCTTTCGCTTGCCATCATGCGCGAGGGTCGGCTCATCCTGGCGCGTGGCTACGGATTTGCCAATACCGCCACTGGTGACCTCGCCGATCCCCTGCACCGGTGGCGCATTGCCAGCGTGAGCAAACCGGTCTGCTCCGTGGCGGTGCTGCGCGCCCTCGAGGACGCCGCGAACTGGAATCTCGACAGCACCGCTTTCGGATCAGGCGGCCTTTTTGGATTCGACTATGGCAACATTCTCTTCCCATACAGCCTTCGCGAACGGGGCATCACCATCCGCCATCTCCTCAATATGACCGCCGGTTGGGGCTCCCAGGGGAGGCTGTGGTATGAAGACCAACCAAGCTATGGCGTCAATCATGGCCTGATCATCGGATATCAGCTTGATTTCGTTGATCCAACCAGAGATCCGGGCACATTCTACCTATATAACAATTTTAATTATCAAGTGGCGGCGCGGGTCCCCGAGAAGCTGACGGGTAAGCTTTTTGAAGTATACACCCAGGAGCAGGTCTTTGATCCCTGTGGCATCACATCAATGGCGTTGGGCGGCCGCACGGCGGCAGACCGACTGATCAATGAAGTGGCCTATTACCAGGGAAACCAATGGGGAACCCCGGAAAACGTGTGGCCCGCGCGCATGGATGGCAGCACGGCGTGGGTCACCAAACCGTCGGATATGCTGCTGCTGGCGCGGCGGATTGACGGCAATTCCCGGCACCGCGATATCATCAGTGCCAGCAGCCTCGGTGCCATGCAGCTGGCGAGCGGACAGAGGGACGGGAATGGACGCATATCGATGTACGGGCTTGGGTGGTACCCGACCAACCGGCATGGGCTCACGTGGTGGCAGCACAATGGTGCGATGGCGGGCAGCCAGGCCATCCTGTGCATCAGCGGAGATGGCAGCCAGGGATTGGCGTATGCGACCAATTCAGTGCACAGCTCTGACGACACCTCAGAATTGTTCGGCAATGGGATCCAGGATTGGATGGACACGGTGCATGATGCGGACGCATGGCCGGCTCTCGACCTGTTTGGGAGCTACAATCCGGAATACAACGCGTGGGCGGGAGAGGCCTTTGGCTCATCGGTGACCGGGCGGATTGGCATGGCGGGCGTGTGGGCGCCGGAGGCGGATCCGGATGAGGACGGCCGCAGCAATGCCCTCGAAGCGTTTCTCGGGAGCGACCCGCTGGTGGCGGACCGCCCGAGCTGGAGCAGCGTGTATACGACCGACACTCATTTGATCCTGCGCTGGACGCGCCTGCGTGGCTATCGCGGGGTGGAGGCCACGCCGCAGTGGAGTCTGGCCATGGGGGCTTGGAGCACGGGTGGCGCTGACATCATCACCCGCAATGACCTCATTGTTCCAATAACCAGTGTGATCCAGGAAGCCCGCATCCCGCGCGCGGGACTGCTCGGGATCGGGCGGAGCCCGTCCAAATTCGGGCGTCTGCTCCTTACCACCCCCTGAGGCAGGCGCAATCCTGCCATCCCGACCCGATGCTGCATCTTCATTGCGGTGGTTCGGTCGGCATGGGCTCGCGCCGGAAGTCATCAGCGCCAAGGTCTCGACCGAAGGCACACCCGAACTCGGATTCGAGATACGGGATGATGGAAGGATCGTAGTTGCAGATCGTGTTCACCTCATAGATCGCCCAATTTTCAGGGTTGTCTGCATAGTCCTGATCCTCGTCGCCAGCCATGAAAGTCCAACCAGAGGAGATAGACTCTGTGGGTATCTCTCGGAACATATAACCAACCGGTGCTCGATCAACGAGGATTCGATCGGTGGCCATGCATCCTCCCATCGGAGGAATGAGCTGCTTGATCTCGTCAGATCGTAGTCGGAAGTGCTTCTCGCGGGGATCCATATCTTAACTGAACGTAAATGGAATCGCGCTGGCGGAAAGCTCAAAATCAAACCTGCAGCTTCCTCCGCGTCGACATACCCGGCTGGTTTGCCGACGGGCTTGTCATTCAGAGAAGTAGGTCCTGATCACCGATCTGCTACTGGCATCAACATCAGCCATCGGGCCTCCTCCTAACGTCCCTTCTGGAAGTTGTGGATAGACCGTCCAAACCCCCTTCCCCGAAGCTGGCCCGGTAAAACTTCGGATCAGCCGAAGCTCCAGGATAAGCAGCCAGAATCGCAGGAATTGCCAACTCAATGGCTTCGTCTGGACTGAATTGGTTGCGAGAATTGGGCGCTGTAGTCCCGGTGGGGCGACAACCACTCAGCAGCAGAGTTACAGCGGTCAAACACGGTATGAAAAAGTGCATTTCTTTTGCCGGACGTCTAGCTCATCCACGGCGGGGAGATGAGATGGATTGTCAGCGTCTGAGGGTTGAGTCTGAAGTAAACCGCTGGGTGATGACCACAATATCGTCCCGTCGGGGAAGGTCCAGACTCAGCTCTTCCCACTCCGACACGAAATTAGCCTTGGCTGAATCGTAGTCGTCAACATGGCACTCTCGGAACCGGCGACGCTTCGTCTCCTCCTCATAGTAGCGCCTGGCATCGGTGCGAGGAATCTTCACCTCCCGAACATCCGCGAGATACACAATGCGATGATCTCCTGAGCCGAGATTGTCGAGGCTCGTTTTGACCCGCAGGAGACGATACGACCACTCAGGATGAACCAACTCGGAGTATAAGTCGTCTGTCAGCAACACCTTTCGGTAATCGGACCGGTAATAGAGGACGCCAGCAAAGGTCACCAACAGCGGGGTGTAGAAAAGCCATCACCAACGAGCGGTGCGGGTCATGGGGCGAGCCGAACGTTAAATGTGGTGGCACGGCGGCGCAGGACTAACAGAGCGAAGCGAATGATCTTTATGGCTTCTCATCGGGTTTGTTTAGTATTTGAATCATGCAGCCAATCTTGGGGACGCATCCATCACCTACGCCGTAATCACTGAATTTTTTCATGGCCCAGTGAAAGGGTGGAATGATATTGCCGGTCACAGGATCGTAAAGACCGCTCTCCCAATACGGCCATTCTGCGACCCACTCCAATCTCGGCTCAGATTCGCGCATTACATGCCCTAGCACGGCTCCGAACTGGCAAACTTTAACGACAAACTCGTTCGAGAAATCTTCGGGGTCTGAAGCACTGATCAGCTCAGCAATTCGTTCAGTGTCGTAGTGGTTGTCAAATGCCTCGACCCAATCCATGTCGATCTCTCCAGAGACCGGAAGATAGGCAGACCAATCGGAATGCGCCGTCTTTAGCATCCTGGCAATCTGATCGAGCACTCTCTCCCGGGATGCCTCCGGGAGAGGGCAAATGTCCGATCCTGACAAGCCTGCGCGATACCCAGCCATCATATCCGGTCTCGTGTGCGAGAACCCCTTCCGCTGACGATCATCATCGTCATACCAGCGGTCGAAGAACTTCGAGAATATCTCGTCACAATCTGGTATCGTTGTGGGCATTGCTTTCTTGGCGCACGTTAGAGTTGTGGGACCGGCGAAGGGAAGCCCGAATTCCAATTTGAGACGTTCTCGCCGGTTGCCACTCACGGCTTGGGTGCGCCCAGCATGGGCACAGTCCAATTGGGATTCAGGTCACCTGCATGAAAACCAGATATCATGAAAATGATCAACAAAATACCAGCAGAAGTCAAGGAGTGGAGGGCGACCGGCGCTCTGAAAGTGCCGGCCGCAGGGAGACCGCCAGCCCACAGGCTGCCCCGCAGGGGTGGAGTGAAGTGGAAGCCACACTATGCAAAACCCGTGAGCCGATGAACAAAAACCTGATACAGCCGGAGCCTAGCGGAGACAGCCTGCCGGCTCTCGGCCATGCGGCTGCCGCGGCTGCTCGGCTATCTGATGCACTTCGCCCCCCTGCGTGCGGTGGTTGTGATCATGGTTTCTTCGTTCTGGCAACAGGCACCGGCTTCCGGGGTGGTGCCGGACTAACCACCGTGGGCTTTGTGTAATCGCTGATGGGGGTTCGTGGCTGTGCTGGCAAATCAAGCATCTGCCTGAGCACATCCGAGGAAGTGGGGGTGGCAGACCGAAGAACTGCCGCCACCTCATCAATGATCATCTGTGTCTCGTCCGGCTGACTCTGTGAGAGGTGTTTCAGGATGCGAACAAGCAACAGGCTTAGCATCGTGTTCTCGCGCTCAACCTCCCGAATACGCTGCTCGACCGTCTGAGCCAGCCGTGCGACCTGAGTCCGGTTGTTGCTGGAGGCTGCTTTCGCAGATGATTCAAGGTTTGAAATCCGGGAGTCTTGAAACAAATCGGCAAAATCGCCAAGGAGTAGGCTGGTGAGCTTCATCGGGTCGCGTGATTTATCACGCCCGGCAGTTCAGGCCAATGGTAAAATGCTTCTGGCCGGCGGTTTCACTTCCTTGTGGGCAAAGGATCGTCCAGCCCCGCAGGCGGCAAGAATTTCGCCCGGCTGTTTCCTGACGGGACTCTGGACTTTCTGCCATTGGGCACCAACCGGATTTTGTGGCGGCGGGGAGGGGGCGGCGGGATAATTGCCGGGAGGTGGAGGCACTTTGAGATAAAATGCCACGCGGGCCCGTAGTTCTGCCTGCCTCTGCCTTTGCTCCTCCAATCCATCCATTTATGAAACGCCGGTCCTTCGTTACTAAATCCGCTGCTGCCGCCTTTGGCTTTCAATTCGTTCCTGCCCATGTCATCCGGGCTCAGGGTGAAGTGAAAACCCCCTCCAACAAAATCCGCCTCGCGGTGATTGGCTGCGGAGGACAGGGGGCCGGAAATCTCTCCGCGATGGGCGGGGAGGATATCGTGGCACTTTGTGATGTGGATGACCGCCGGGCGGCCGACAGTTTCAAGAAATATCCTGACGCCAAACGCTTCAAGGATTTCCGGAAGATGTTTGATGCCATGGCGAAGGATATCGATGCCGTCCTGGTGGCGACTCCGGACCACACCCATGCGGTGGCCTCGCTCGCTGCGGTTGGTCACGGCAAACATGTGTATTGCGAGAAACCGCTGGCGCATTCCATTGCCGAAGTGAGGGCCATGAAAAAAGCCGCCCTCGAACAAAAGGTCATCACGCAGGTGGGCAACCAAGGGCATTCCTCTGACAGCATCCGCCTTTTCTGCGAGATGGTCCAGTCCGGCGCGATCGGAAACGTTTCCGAAGTCCACGCCGGCTGTGACGCTTTCCCCGAGGTCTACTCCGTGATCCGCGACCAGCAGAAGCACGAAAGCGAAAAACCGCCCATCCCGGCAGAACTGGACTGGGATTTGTGGCAGGGCCCACGGGCCGCGCGGGATTACCATTCAGCCTACCTCCCCTTCAATTGGCGGGGATTCACCGACTACGGCAGCGGCTGCATCGGGGATTGGATCTGCCACGTGCTGGACCCCTCCTTCTGGGCTCTCGACCTTGGCATGCCAACGGCCATTACCGCCGAAACCAAAGGATACGATCCGCAAAAACATGCCCGATACTATCCCAAAGGGGCCAAAATCACCTACGAATTCCCTGCCAAAGGGGACCGGGGACCGGTCAAGGTGGTCTGGTATGATGGCGATTACAGCATCCCCCAGCCGGAAGAACTCACGAAGGAAAACCGCAAAGTGGTCGGCACCGGGGCGGTGGTGATCGGGGACGAGGGCAAAATCATGCATGGCTCGCACGGCGGTGGAGGCTGCCGCCTCATTCCGGAGGCGCGGATGCAGGAATACAAACTTCCTGACAAAAAAATTCCCCGGGTCAAAGGCGGCCACCACCAGAATGACTGGCTGGATGCCATCCGCGCCAACCGCCCTGCGGGATCAGATTTTGAGTATGGCGGCACCCTGAGCGAGATCGGCCTGCTCGGGATGATTGCCATCCGGCGCAGTGGCACCCGCCTTGAATGGGACAATGCTAACATGAAATTCAGCAATGATGAAGCCGCCAACGCTTTCATTAATCCCCCTTACCGTGAGGGCTGGAAGATGTAGGCTTCATCGATTATGAGCAATCCCTCCCTCCCTTCATCCTGTCATGGCAATGGTCAGCCGCATGCCCCCGAAGTCCCCCTGCGCCTGCAGGCCGGTCCGCTCCGGGTGGATTGGGTCGAAGGCGAACTCCGCTACTTCCGGGCGGGTTCGGCCGAAGTGTTGCGCCGCATTTATGCCGCCGTGCGCGACGGGAGCTGGAATACCATCGCCGCCTGCCGGACGGAGCCGCAGGTGACCCGGGCGGACGGAGGTTTTGAGGTGTCATGGCAAAATTCCCATGAAGATGGCGAGGTGGATTTCGCATGGGATAGCCGCCTCACCGGTACTGCCGCGGGCGTGATCCGCTGGGAGTTCGACGGCGTGGCGCGGCGCGCTTTTGCCAAAAACCGCGTGGGGTTCTGTATCCTGCATCCTCTGGAAATTTGTCAGGGAAAACCCTGTGAAGTGGAACATGTCAGTGGCGATGTGGCGGACCGGACCTTTCCGGACCTGATTGATCCGAACCAGCCGGTGCGCGGGCTGCATGACTTCCGCCGGATGCGTTATGGCGTGGATGACGCCTGGGAGGTGGAGCTGGAACTGGAAGGCGATGCCTTTGAGATGGAAGACCAGCGGAACTGGACAGATGCCAGCTTTAAAACCTACAGCACCCCGCAGCGCATTCCCCTGCCAGCCCGGTTGCGGGAGGGACAGCGGGTGCGTCAGGCGGTGACGGTGCGGCTGATCCCCAAAGCGGGGGCTTCTGCGCAGGAGACCTATCCTAACAGTGAGCAGGAGGCCGTGACGGTGCAACTGGCCGGGGATGCCCTGCTGCCATTTCCAACCCTGGGTCTGGGTTCACCTACGCACGGGAACCGGATGAGTGACGCCGAAACGGCACGCCTGCGGGCCTTGAAACTCGATCATCTCCGGGTAGATGTTAAAACCTCCCAGGCGGATTGGAAACAGGTCCTTCACCAGGGCCGGGAGGAAGCCGCCAGGATGGGAGTGAAACTGGAAGTGGCCCTCCACCTGACCGGTTTGGAGGGCGTAGCCCCGATTGCCGGGCAAGCGGCCGGCCTGGCAGGCCCAGTAGCGCGCTGGCTGGTGCTGGAGGAAGGCAAGCCAGTGGCAAGTCCCGCGCTGCTGCACGCGGTGCGGCCGGTCCTCGGCGGACAGGTTGGGGCCGGCACCGACATCGATTTTTTCCCGCTCAATAACAACCGCCCTGCCGTGGAGAGTGCGGATTTCATTTTCTGTTCGGTGCGGCCTCAGGCCCATGCCTTTGACGACGCCACCGTCATCGAAAACCTCGACGGCCAGACCCAGTTGGTGCGCAGCGCGCGGCAGATTTTTGCCCCGCTGCCGATGGTGGCATCGCCTGTGACCCTGAAGCGGCGCTGGCACAAAGGCGCGCCCCGTCCCGCCCACGAATTGCCGCCCATGGTGGACCGCCGCCAGCTTTCCCTGCTCGGAGCCGGCTGGCTGGTCGGCTCCCTGCGCGCCCTTGCGGAAGCCGGAGCCGCTTCCGTAACCTGGTTCGAAACCACCGGGTGGCGCGGCGTGATGGAAGTGGAAGGCGGCGCTCCGCTGCCTGAGGAATTTCCATCGGTGCCCGGTGCCGTTTTTCCGATGTATCTCGTCCTGCGGGCGGTGGCGGATTTCCGTCAGGGTGGACTGCGCCGGGTCCAGCTCAGCCATCCCCTGCAGGTACAGGCTGTGGTGCTCCAGGACGGAACCCGGCAGCGCTGGATCCTGGCCAATGTCACCGGGCAGCCGCAGACGGTGACTTTGCCGGTGGCGGGGAAATTGCGCCGCCTGGACCCGGCAACGGCCGCCCGCACCGGGCTGGATCCCGAAGCCTTTTGGGAGAGGATCCCGGAAGATGGGGTGGCTGGGAAATGTCAGCTCGGGCCATGGGAGCTGGTATTCGTTGAAGTCGAAGACTGATTTGGTTGGGTGTTGTCAGATTTCCCAAAAACAGAGCCCCCTTGCCAGCAAATGTGGCGAGGGGGCCCTGAGAAGTGGAATCAATTCAGGTTCCCGGACAGCTCAAACAGTCCTGCGGAACTTCCTGAATGTTAGCATGCCCGTGATACAGGCTCCGAAGATGGCGAGCAGACTTCCGGAGTCGGGAACCGAGGCAGTGGGATTGAAATTAGGGCGTTGACGAAGGTAGACAGGATCGGCGCTGCCATTGTGGCTGATGAGGTAATCAAAGGTCACGGATGCGCCTGGCGCAACAGAGCCGCCCGAAAAATTGATAAAATCGCGGGTATCCGTGATCTGATTTACGGTGGTGAAGGAATCGGACGTGTAGGTAAGGCCTGATCCCTGCCCAAACGACAAACCGTCGCCATTGGTGCTGGCGGTGCCGAGCACGGACTGAAGTTCATGGTCAAAAAAGGTCCAAGTGCTGCCTGTATCGTTCAGGACGATCTTTCGCAGCCAAAAGGCATCAGAGTGGACAGTGTTGGTAAGATTTCCGAAGGTGGAAACTCCTTCGATCCGAATCGTGACGTCGCTTCCGGATACCGTTTCCATCAGGATGATGGGATCGGCACTGGTTCCGACTCCCGAAGGAACGTTGGTGATGGTGACATCCGGAGATATCGCGGTGAAGGTCAAGGCCGCGTGGGCTTGACTGCAGATGCAGAGGATTCCCGCCGCCAAGGCAGCTGAGAAAAGGGTGCTATTCTTTTTTGGAGTCATAACTTTTTTATGGGTTGCGAATCAAAGGCAGGGCGAAGGAGGAATTGATTCAAGGAATTGGAAAGCAGAGGGCGCGCCATTCATATTATTAAATTTATAAACAATTGAATATTAGTTAATTATAACTATAATTAACTTTACTGTAATGATGTGGAAATGGATTGTTTGTAAAGGATCTCGACGCTTTGGAATTCATTTCAGCTTTCCCCCGAGTTGAGAACCAAGTTCCCCGGGTCCTCTATAGCGAGGGTCCAGCTCTTTGCACCAAGGTGGCCAACGCTTGCCCCTCAGCCGCTTAAGGACGACAAACCCTGTGCGTTTTCGGTTTCCAGACGGGGGAATCCGCCTCAAATAGGGGGGAAATCCATGAGCGACCCCAATTCCTATCAAAAATTGCATGCCCGGTTCCGGGAAGCGGCCCTGCTGCGTTCGACGGAGGGTGTCCTCGGCTGGGATCAGGAAACCGGTTTGCCGCCCAAGGCCAATGGGTGGAGGGCGGAGCAGATGTCGTATTTGTCAGGGCAGGTGCACCGCCTGACCACGTCACCGGAGGTGGGGGACTGGCTGGCGGAGATCGGGGGGATGGACTTTCCGGAGGAATCGGTGGAAGCGCTCAACTGGCGCGGCTGGCGGCGTGACTTTGACCGGGAGACCAAACTGCCGTCGGCGCTGGTGGAGGAATTTTCCCGCACCACCTCGCAGGGGATGCACGTCTGGGCTGCAGCCAGAAAGGCGTCCGATTTTTCGGCCTTCCAGCCGGTCCTTGAAAAGCTGGTGCGGCTTTGTCAGGAAAAGGCAGACTGCTTCGGCTGGACCACCTGCCGGTATGATGCCCTGATGGACATTTACGAACCCGGAGCCCGCAGTGCGGAAATCGGGGCCCTCTTTGCCACCCTCGGGCCGGACCTCTCCGCGCTGATGGGACCGGCCATGGAGAAAGCCGCCGCAGTGCCGGAGAACCTGCTGGCGGGCCATTATCCTGTCGCCGCCCAGCAGGCATTTAACCGGGAAGTGGCGGAAGCAGTTGGTTTTGATTTTGCAGCAGGCCGCATCGATACCACTACCCATCCTTTCTGCACGGGCCTTGGTCCCGGGGATACCCGGCTCACGACCCGTTATGACGAAGGGGACTTTTTAAGCTCGCTCTACGGCGTCCTCCATGAGGCCGGACATGGCCTCTATGACCAGGGGCTCAATGCGGAGGAGTGGGGCCTGCCCGCAGGGGAGGCGGTCTCGCTGGGGATTCATGAAAGTCAAAGCCGGCTCTGGGAAAACCATATTGGTGGCAGCGATGCGTTTTGGCGGCACTGGCATCCGCGGGCCTGTCACTATTTCCCGGGGTTGAAATCCTTTTCAGCGGAACAGGTTGGCGCAGCCGCGCGGCGGGTTTCGCCGTCCTTCATCCGGGTGGAAGCCGACGAAGTGACCTACGATCTGCACATCATCCTGCGTTTTGAACTGGAGCGGGCCCTCATCAATGGGGACCTCGCGGTGAAGGACCTGCCGGAGGCCTGGGCCGCCCGGTTCAAGGAATTGCTCGGATTGACGGTTCCGGACCACGCGCGCGGCTGTCTGCAGGACATTCATTGGAGCATGGGCAGTCTCGGCTATTTCTGCACCTACACGCTGGGCAATCTGAATGCCTCGCAGTTGATGCGGGCGGCCCACCGGGAGATGCCGTCGCTGGAGACCGAACTGGCCGCGGGATCCTACCAAAATTTGCTGGGTTGGCTCCGCCGCCGCATTCATGCCCATGGCCGGTCGGTGGATCCGCCGGAACTGATGCGCCGGGCCACCGGGGAAACCACCCAGGCCAGCTATCATTTGGAGTATCTGAAGGCAAAATTTCTCTGAACCCACCATGGAGTCTGAACCGGAAACTTTACAGGGAGCCCTGATGCTGGCGGATCCGTCGCTCCGGGGATCCGTGTTTGAACGCACCGTCCTGCTCCTGACGGCCCATGGCGCGGAGACCGGCACTCAGGGGTTGGTGCTCAATCAGCCCATGGGACAGGAACTGCGGGAGATTGTTCAGGCGGCGGATTTAAAGCCGTTGGAGAAGGTGCCGGTTTATTCCGGAGGTCCCGTTTCCCCAGGGGAACTGATGCTGGTGGCCCTGCGCTGGAACCCGGCAGCCGGTCGCGTGGAAAGCCGCTCCCCGCTGGGGATTGCAGCCGCCCTGCGCGCCCAGGCGGGTGGCTGGGAGATCCGGGCCTTTGTGGGGTATACTGGTTGGAGTGCCGGACAATTGGAGGATGAATTCAAACGGCATTCATGGATGCTCACCCCCCACCGGGCTGAGGCTCTTGACGGCAAGGAAGGGCACGATTTGTGGCGCACGCTTCTTTGCGGGATGGGGCCATGGCACACTCTCGTGGCGGGGATCCCTGATGATCCGGGTTTAAATTGATCCCCGGAACAGGAGCAGAAACCGAACCGTAATTCCCCCCGGCACCGGCAGGGTCAGATCAGGTCAGGGTCGGTTCAGGGAAAGGGTAAAGTTTTCACCCTCTCCATGGGCATTCACGTAAGGCAGTGCGTTGCCAAGTTCCTGCGGGGAGAGCGCCACAAGGAACTCGGTGGTGGCAAAGGCCCCGCGCCCTGTTACCCGGCTGGCGCCGGCGTTGCCGCTCAGGAGATCCAGCACGGCCGTTTTCGTGTAAACCGTGAAGGTGGCCCCGGCCGAGCGGGCGGCCGAAAAAGTGTTCACCAAGGTTTGTGCATTGCGGCGGTTCTTGGTGGTTTCTCCGCGTTCCCACACACCGGCGAATGCCGGGATAGCCATAGCTGCCATAATTCCAATCACGGCGACGACCATCAGGAGTTCGATCAAACCAAAACCGGCTGGGGACTGGGAGCGAGCGGTGGATTTCATAAGTGAGTGGTGATTATGGTAATCTTATCACACCCACTTATTATTGTAAATAGGATTATGCAACAAATATCGTTCTCAAAAGTGAGAACCTTCGTTATTTGGAAACTTTGACCGGTCCATAGCCGGGGGCGGGTTGTCCGTTTTCGCCGAGTTTTCCGGTGGTCCAAAGAATCCCCCGGATAACCAAATCCAAATAACGGGGATCCGCGACGGTTTCATTGTTGTGCCCCAGGGTCGTGGACCAGACTTTGGTTTTATTGGCCCCGTATTCGTGCGCCCAGGCCACGACGGTTTCGGTGTCGCCTTGTTTGCCCTTGGCGAGAGTGGTCGAAGAGTCGTAAACGCGGATATTATTATAAAGTTCCTCGTCAATGGTGGTCCAGGTTTCCAGGCCTGCGGTAGCCGGATGAGGCGAGTAGGTGACCGTGATGGGTGATTGGCGGCCATGCCCGCTGGACTGCAATCCGAGATAATCGAACCAAAGCGCGTCGTTGGTGCCGGGCTCTACGGGCTTGCTGACATTGGGGGCAGTGCGGTAGCAGTGCATGGCGCAATGCAGATTTACCCCCGGGGTGCCCTTCCGGTGGGCGTCGAGGATACGGTTCACGACCGTCAAATCCTTGATGTCAGCAGAGCATTCGTCATGGATCACCACATCATATCCCTCGGCCCAGTTTTCCTTGTTGTAGATTTCAAAGGTGGCCTTGGTGCTCTTGTCCGGGGTGTAGGCGATATCCACCACGAGGTTGGCCCGTTCTTCGAGGCCCTCCTTCAGAATGTCCTTCTGTTTGGCGTAGTCGTGACAGCAGCCGCCGATCACCAAAAGGGCTTTTAATGGTTTGGGAGCCACCGGAACCGGCGTCTCCTGCCCGGTCGCGAGAAAAGCAGCACCAGCAAGGCAGACGAGGGAACAGGGCAGGGCAAGAAGGAATTTGGCTTTCATGGATAGTTTAGTGGGGCATTACGTAGCGCGGTCCCCTGCTTCTCTCAAAAGGAATTTGGCCATGAGTGAATCAGAACCTTGCCGGGAAGCCGGGAAAACGAAAAAACCGGCTTGGGCGGACAAGGAAATAAATTTCGCATTTGGAAACTTTTTGTCTTGATCGTTTCGAGAGCCCCCGCCAAGTTCCGGTCAGCTATGAAAAAATTCGGCGCTTATCTCTCCCTCATCGGTCTCTTTTCCCAAGCCACCGCCCTTGCCTGGGTTGGCGGTCCTTACAGCAACAACACCTACGATGGCTTCGACGGAGGCATTTTCGGGGGCACTATCCGCGGTTCTGCCTGCTCCGGGATCTTTAAATTCTCCCAGGGAAATGAAGCCTACGTCAGTCCCTTTGGAGATTCCATCGTTTACCACAAGGGCATGGCCTATTACGGCGAGTGTTATGGTTTTGTCGATTTCGACTCCAAAACCGTCAGTGGGGTGACCAATGGATCCAACAACGGTTCCAACCTCAACGATCCGAACGCCAGTCCCCAGTTCCGCAATTTGTATGGCAACGGGTTCGGAGTGCAGAACGGCACGGGTGCCGGCATCGCGGGAACGAACAACTTTGGGGGTCCTGGTTCCGATACTGCAGTGGCCAACAGCTACTGGAACGGCAAAATCACCAAGAGCAAACAAACCATGCGTTTCCGTGCGAAGGGTGAAATGACCTTTTTTGGCAATGCTACTGAGGTCACCGAATACAACAGAGTGACCAGCACCGGTGACTTTGAGGATCCCCGCTTCGACCCCGATACCGGTTTGAACCTCATCGGCACAGGCAACCCTCCCGGCTCCGGCACGTCCTTCCGCGTTTCCGGTGCCCAGAACAACTATCCGAACATCACCGCGACCATCAAGATCCGGGTTTACGGCAGCCGCACCTCCGTCGGGGCCTTCTTTGGCCCGACCGCCTACGCCGGTTGATCCGGGTATAACTTTCAGAAAAGGGGTGGAGAGCGATCTCCGCCCCTTTTTTGTGCAGTGCCGGATGAACTTTGCGTGGATTGCCGGGTCCAAAACCCAAGTCTCTGCGTTGTCCATTGATCCAACCTGACATTCTATACCCCTTGGCTCCTTTTCCGTGCCCGCCCGCTTCCTGACTCTTGCCATCACCGGCTTTTGGATTGTGATGACTGTGCTGCTGCTGCAGTCCATCTGGTTTCCTGCGGACAGCCGTCTCACCCGGGTCGAACCGGGCGCGGTCTTCCAGTTGATCGCCGCCCGGGGCGAACCTTCGCTGCTCGATATTTATGATGACCGGAAAATTGTTGGAAAAATCAATGTTCAGGCCACCCGGCTCCGGCAGAACCAGCGCCATAACATCAAACTCCGCATCAACGGCAACCTCCAGTTGAGTCATCCCCTGATGGCCGGACTCAACCTCGATCTTACCAGTTCGGCGGATCTCAGCCACCACGGCGAGGTTCAGGCCTTTGATGTGTCCATTACAACGGGGAAAAATGCTTTGGGGATCAATTTGAAGCAAACCGGTCCGGATCAGCCGCCTTCGATTGTGCTGGGGCAGAACGGAATGATCCTTTTTGATTCCCGCACCCTTGGGGCGGAAGGTTTGGAATCCCATCCCATGGTGGCGGTCCTGTTGGGCAGCTTTGGCATTTCACCCCAGGACGTAGCCGCCGCCCGCGGTCAGGCGGAAAAACAGGCCGCCGAACTGGTGCTGGAGGCCAGGCAGGGCACCTTTGATCTCGCCGGCACCCCGCGTCAGGGTTTTGTCCTGACCCTCGCTGAGCCGGGCCGGCGGGGTTTCCGGCTCTATGTCGAAAATACGGGAGAAATCGTGCGGCTGGAAACGCCGACCTCCTTCCATTTCCTGACGGAAACGCTCCGTGCTCTTCCTACTGCTGACGATGATCCGAACCCGTGAACTCACCATGCACTACGGCAGCCTCAAGGCGCTGCAGGGGCTGAATCTCGAGATCGAACCGGGGGAGTTCTTCGCGTTTCTCGGGGCCAATGCGGCCGGCAAAACCACCACCATCAAACTGATCACCGGCCTGCTTCAGCCCACTTCCGGAGACGCTTGGCTGGGGGGGCACCACGTTCAGGATGAACCTCTCCTCGCCCGGCGGCAACTGGGTTTTGTGCCTGATGTCGCCGTGTTTTACGACAAACTGACCGCCCTCGAATTCATGGAATTCATTGCGGACCTCTTTGAGGTCGATGAAGCCCTCGCCATCCGGCGGACGGGGGAACTGTTTGAACAGTTTTCCCTCCGCCCCTATGCCCGGGAACAAATCGAGCACCTCAGTCACGGCACCCGGCAACGTCTCGCGATTGCCGCCGCCCTGCTGCACGATCCCAGGGTGATCATCATCGATGAACCCATGGTCGGACTGGATCCCGTGCATGTCAGGGTGGTCAAAGAAGAACTGAAGGCCCGCAGCCGGGCCGGAGTCACCATCTTTATGTCCACCCACCTGTTGAATATTGCCGAGGAACTGGCAGACCGCATTGGCATCATCCAGGCAGGCAAGCTGATCTCCCTCGGCACCATGGCCGATCTCCGACGTCACCACGGGGAACGGGAACTGGAACAGATTTTCCTGGAGATGATGTCAGGACCTGAAGGGGCTGCGGGCGAACTCAGGCGTTAGGGAATCGGGCCTTGGGCATAGGCCTTTCCAGCATAGGCCGGGCCGGGCCGGTTCACGTTAGGCCATTCAGGATCTCCGCTCCCTGGGATCTCCTGTCCCGTGATCGGGTTCAGCAAAAGCCCCCCCGGCACCGGCAGCTTCCCGCATTTTCAAGGCATGCACCGGAGCGTGTCCGGCATCGATCGCCGCCAACAGGCTGGATGCGCGGCTGCGGTCCGTGGCAAGGGCGATGATCAGATACTGGATGATGGCCATGGTATAACACCACCAGCCGACCGTCCAGTGAATGGTGCCGGCGGGCCCGCCAAAAACCACACACATGATCACAAATACAGGTGAGGACCGCTTCAAATGCAGCACCCCCAAGCCTTTGAGGATCGCCCATCGCTGCGACCACACCTCCATGGTGAAACCCCGCTTGAGACGGATTTTGGGTGGCCCCTTGTGCACCAGCCTGAACAGGTCTTCATCGGGCATGGATTCGATCACTCCAATTGCGAGGAGGAGACGCAGCAGGGTAGTGAACCAGTCCTTGAGGGGAGTCCAGCCAAAGAGGTAGTCTTCCAGATTGGCCGTCGCTGCGATGAGCAGAATCGCCCCGCGGAACCAATGCTCCAGATCGCGTTCCAACTCGGCATCGGTAGTCTGAAGCCTAAGTACCCGGCGCAGCAAAAAGCGGAACAGAGGGATCGCCACCAGCCCGCTGATCACACGGATGAGCGGACCCAGCACGGGTTTGTAGAGAAACTGGCTGAGAAGACCGGCAAGATAGGGAGGCACCCGGCACCATAAAACGAGCCCATTGTTCCGTCCAGCAGAGGAGCGAAAAACCGGTTTCGCTCCCCGTTTCCGGCGTTAATTCTACGCTAAGACATGCAATGCGACCAGACCGCCATCACCGAGGCCCTTGTTGAGTCCTACCGGACTGAGGGCGGCATCAATCACCTTGAAGGGATGGATTTGCCGTCCAAGTGCGCCATCTCGGCCCTTTGCGCGGATCTGCTCCAAATAGTGTTTCCGGGTTTTTACGAGACCGAGACTCTTCATTCCGGGAATCTGGTCTGCCGCACGGCGACCCGGGTCCAGCAAGTCATCACCGGCTTGAAGGTGGAAGTCCGGCGCAGCCTGGCTTCGCAAAATAACAGCGGGCCGGAACTGGACGGCAAGTCCCACCATCTGGTCTGCGGATTCATGCGTCAGCTTCCGGAAGTGCGCCGTCTCCTCGTGACCGATGTCAAAGCGGCCTTCGACGGAGACCCCGCCGCGGGAAGCTACGAGGAGGTGATCCTGGCTTATCCCGGCTTGGAGGCCATCGCCATCCAGCGCATGGCCCATCTGCTCTACCGCGAAGGCCTGCCGCTGATTCCACGCATGATGACGGAGTGGGCCCACACCCGCACCGGAATCGACATCCATCCCGGGGCCGTCATCGGCACCCACTTTTTCATCGACCATGGCACCGGCGTGGTGATTGGGGAAACCTCAACCATCGGCAGTCACGTCAAACTCTATCAGGGAGTGGGTCTGGTGGCCCGCTCCCTTGCGGCTGGCCAGCGCCTCAAGGGAAAATCCCGTCACCCCCGGCTGGAAGACCACGTCACGATCTATGCCAATGCCACGATCGTCGGAGATATCACCATCGGCCGCCGCAGCACTCTGGGTGCCAATGTCTTTGTGACTGAGGATGTGCCATCGGACCGGGTGGTCGCTCTCGATGAAGTCAAACACCAGGTCCGCACCAAACCTGTCCCGGCGCAGGCTCAAGCCCACTAGCGGTCAGGATAACATGGCTGAGGCGGAGATGGACCCCGGGCTCACTGCCCTGACCGGAAGCTGGCTGGAAGCCATGGGAGCCCATTCCCTCGCGGCGGTGGTCCGGGTGTACTGGAATGGCGGGATGCGCACCACCGCCGGCACCGCCCATCCGCGCACGGGGGCGATTCATTTGAATCCCCGGCTCCATGCCTTGGGGCAGGCGGAGGTGGACCGCACCCTGCGCCATGAAGCCGCCCACCTGCTGGCCCACTGGCGGGCGGGCCGCCGCCGCATCCAGACCCATGGGCCGGAGTGGCGGCAGGCCTGTGCCGACCTCGGCATTGCCGGCGAAAAGGCCACCCACACCCTTCCATTAGGCCCCCGGCGGCGGCAGCAGGCGAAGTATTTATATCAATGCCCCGGGTGCCGGTTGGAGGTCCGCCGGGTCCGTCTCTTCAAACGCTCCACGGCCTGCCTGACCTGCTGCCGCCTCCACAACCACGGGCAGTTCGATCCCCGTTTCCAGTTCCGCCGCGTAGCACCGCCGGGGCCTCCTACCGGGCCTCCCTGAAGCGGACCGGTTTTTGGCGATGGCAGACGGCGGGCTTCCTGCTAAAATCATTCAGCTATGCCCGCCGATTCCATCCGCATCGAACCCGCTACCATTGAGGATTTGTCAGAATTGACCGATCTGGTCATGTCCCTGATGGCTATTGAAGCCGACTTCAAACCCGATGCCGAAAAGCAGCGCCACGGCCTGCAACTCATTCTGGAACAGCCCTCCCGCGGCCGCATTTTTGTGCTGCGCAACGATCACAAGGTCATCGGCATGGTCAATCTCCTGTTCACCATCAGCACCGCCGAGGGCGGTTTTGTCATCCTCATGGAGGACGTCATTATCGCCATGGAACACCGCGGGCAGGGGTATGGCACCCGGCTGGTGAATTATGTGAAGGAATTCGCTGACAAAAAGGACTTCAAACGCATCACCCTGCTGACCGACCGTGTCAGTGACCAGTCCCAGCGCTTCTTTGCCCGCAACGGCTTTGTCCTCTCCCACATGGTGCCGATGCGCCTCATGCTGGCGCATGAGACCTTTTGATCAGGGGCTGCGGATAAAATGTTAGGGAAGGGCCCGGCCGGGGATGGTCAACATTCTGTTGACCTCGTTTGCGGAAAAGGCGGACAGAATGTCCGCCCTCCTCAGCCGGTGACATGCAGCGTTTCCGCTTCAACCATGTCGGCTGCTTCTTCCGTCAGGGACTCGGCAGAGGCTTCGTGCCTCAAACCGGCCTCCTCTTCCGCCGCCGCCGCAGCCGTTAGGGCAGCGCGTTCGGCGGCGGCTTCGCCTTTGCCGTCGGATGCCGGGGTGGCCTCGGCGGTTTCGGCCGCAGTGGCTTCGGGGGGGGCGGTGTATTGGTCGCGGGGGCGGTCGGCTTCGGCGCTGAGTTTCATGCCGACGGGTTTGCTGACGCCGAATTCCTCCATGGTCACGCCGTAAAGCACGTCGGCGCGGCGCATGGTGCGTTTGTTATGGGTGACAATCACGAACTGGCTTTTCTCGATGAACTTGTCGAGCATTTTGAGGAAGCGGCCAATATTGGATTCGTCGAGCGGGGCGTCGAGTTCGTCCAGAATACAGAACGGACTGGGTTTCACCATGTAGATGGAGAAGAGCAGGGCCACTGCGGTCATGGAGCGCTCGCCGCCGGAAAGCAGCGTGATGCTGGTGGGTTTTTTGCCAGGAGGTTTGGCAATGACTTCAATGCCGGACTCCAGCGGATCCTCTTCATTCACCAGAATGAGATCTGCCTGGCCTGCCTGGCCGAAGAGTTCCTTGAACGTATTGCGGAAATTGTCGCGGACCTGGTAGAAGGTGTCCGCAAAGCGCTTTTTGGTTTCGGTATTGATGCGCTGGATCACCGCCAGCAGTTCCACCTTGGCCTTGGCGAGATCGTCGCTTTCATTCTGGAGGAAGTTGTGGCGCTCTTCGAGTTCCTCGTATTCCTGGATGGCATCGAGGTTGACCGGCCCCATGGCATCCAGCCGCTGCTTGAGATCGGTGACCGTCACCTCCACAAACTCCCAGTCCGGCCCTTCCTCCAGCAGGGCGGCCATCTCGGGATCGAGGCAAATTTCGGGTTCTTCCGGGGTCGGTTCTTCGGCAGCAGCAAATTCCGCGACCGGCGCGAAGGTGGGGATTTCGTCTTCGGAACTTGGCGCGGGTTCTTCCTCTGCCGCAGGGGGCTTGTTCGACGGGTCGGACGGGTCAGACGGGTCAGACGGGTCGGACGGGTCGGACGGGTCGGACGGGTCCGACTGGTCTGCCTCTTCGACGGGGGCTTCCGGCTCGGCGACTACGGGCACAGCCTCCGGCTCTTTTTCAAACAGGGCCCGGCGGTCGGCCCGGCGACGCGGGAATTTTTGGTTCTGAATCGCTGTCAGCAAAGCGTGGATGTCCTGCTCAAAGGTGTTCAGATCGATCCGGTATCGTTCCAAAGCGTAGGCAGAAAGGTTTTCCATCCGCAGGCCGATGCGTTCCACGCGCACCTCCTCGTTGCCCCGCTGATCGGCATATTTGGCAATTTCCCGGCGGATTTCCGCCAGTCCGGACTCACGAACAGTCACCGATTCCATCAGGGCATTCCGGTCATCCATCCGGGTCTCGCCCAGCATGGTCAATTCTTCCAATTGCGCCCGGCCCGAGGCACATTCCTCATGAAGCCGCTCATTTTCGGCGAGAGCCGTTTGAATGCGATCGTGGTAAGATTCGATTTCGCGTTTCCGGCGGGCGATCACTTCGCTCAGTTCCCTGAGACGCGAATCCATCGGGGCGCGCTGTTCATTGAGCGCCTGTTCGGCACGTTGTTCAACGGCGAGCGCGGTGCGGAGTTCGCCCAGCAGTTCGGAGGCGTCGGCCTCGTTGCGGGCGGCGGAGTCCATGGCGGCTTCCAATTGGGCGGATTCATCCTGCCGGCCTTCCAGTTCTTCCCCGGCGCGGGCGCGGCGGGCGATTGCTTCCTCCATTTTGCGGGAAAGGGCGTCCTGCCGTTTGGTCAGCTCCGACTGTTCCCATGCCAATCCTTCCAGTTTGCTGGTGAACTGCTGCAGTTCCCGGGCAATCAGGGTCAACTGCCCGGTCAGCGTGCTGCCACTGACGCGGCGCATTTGCAGGATTTCCCGCTGTTCGTCGAGTTGGATCTTTTGGGAACGCAGGGTATCCTGGCCGGCCAATTTTTCCATTTCGAGCGATTCCAATTCCAGCTCCAACCGGGCGACTTCCGCATCCAAATCAACCAACTCCGCCTGTCGCTGCAGGATGCTGCCCGCCTTGTCCTTGGACACCCCGCCGCGCATTGCCCCTTCACTGGAAATGAATTCGCCCGCCATGGTGGCAAAAGCGACCTCCGGGTGATCCCGCTTCAGGCGGACCGCCGTGGCGAGATCCGGAACAATCAGGACATTCGCCAGAAGCTGGTGGACCAAAGGCCGGACCGAATCCCGCACCCGGACCTTGTCCAAGGCCCACGTGACGGCTCCTTCGGGCAGAGTCAGCATTTGGGTCTCGCTGGTTTGGCGCAGAAGGTCTTCGGGCAGGACGACTGCTTCGCCCAACTGATTTTTCGTCAAAACATCGATAATTTCCTCAGCCAGAATGGTGTTGGCAACGAGCACGGCGTGCAGGCTGGTGCCCAGAGAGGCTTCCACTGCGGGAATAAACTCCCGGTCCACTTCCAAAAATCCAGAGAGCAGGCCTCGGGTGCCGCCTTTGAAGAAATCTGGATTGTTCAATCCCCGGAGCACCGCCTGGGTGCCCTTTTCGAGGCCCTCGCCCTCAGCCAGAAGTTGGCGCAGCACCTGAGCGCGACTTGAGCGTTCGCTGTGCAGACGGGCACTGGCCTGGAGGCGCTTATTGATCGCTTCCAGTTCAATTTCAGCCGCTTGGAGGTCTTTTTCACGCTGCATCAGGAGCAGTTCGTGGCTCTCGATTTCCTGCTGCAATTCCTCCAGTTGCCGTCTGGTTTCCGCTTCCTCGGCGAGTTTTGCTTCACGCTCCGCATGAAGATTGTCCACGTCCCGCTGAAGATGTTCCTGACGGGTGCGGTCAGCCGTTTCCTGACCTTGGTGGCTGGCGATTTCCGCTTGGGCGGAAATGATGATGCCTTCCGCGTTGTGCATGCCCTGCCGGGCTTCGCGCAGGGTGCGTTCAATCCGGGCCCGCTCCTCCCGGGCCGCTGCGGTGATGCGGCTATGCTCGTCGATCTGTTCCTTTTGCCGCTCAATGTTTTCCCGGATCGAAATCAGAGCCGAGTCGGCTGATTTCAGTTCCTCTTCCTGATTCAGCAACCGTTCCTCGTTGGCGGAGACGTCGCCGGAGTTCTGGGCAATCAAGTTTTCCAGTTCACGCTGACGTTCGGTATTAAAACCAATCCGGCTGTCGGCGGCTTGGATTTGATTCTGGCGCTCGTTGAGCTGGTGGCGAAGGTTGGACAGTTGTTGGTCGAGTTCGCGCAATTCCATGCGGTCGGCGGCGACTTGGACTTCGTCGTCGTGGATCCGGTTTTCCAGTTCCGACTGGCGGGTGCGCAGGCTGGCGACGCTGTTTTCCAGCTCTGCCTTTTCCGCTGCCATTTCGTGAAAACGTTTGTAACTCAGGTGAGAATCAAGCACCAGGACATCTTCGTGGAGTTCCTGATACTTCCGGGCCTTGGTAGCTTGGCGGTGCATCGACCCCATCTGGCGTTTCATTTCCACCAGGACGTCGGTAACCCGCAGCAGGTTGGCTTCGGTGTATTCCAGCTTCCGCAAGGCTTCCTTTTTCTCCGCTTTGCTCTTGGTGATCCCGGCCGCCTCCTCAAACACCTGTCGGCGGTCTTCCGGCTTCGCGCTCAGAAGCATGTCGATCTTTCCCTGCTCCATGATTGAGTAGGCGCTGCGGCCGACCCCCGTATCCATGAACATCTTGTTAATGTCCTTCAGGCGGCAGGTGTTGCCGTTCATCTCATATTCGCTTTTTCCGTCCCGGTAGACCCGCCGGGTGATGCAGATCTCGTTGAAATCGACTCCGAGGCTTGATTCGCAGTCGGAAAAAGTCAGGCTTACCTCGGCCATGCTGTGCGGCTTCCGCTTGTCGGTGCCATTAAAAATGACATCTGCCATCTCGCCGCCGCGAAGGGCTTTGGCCGAGGTCTCCCCCAGGGCCCAACGCACCCCATCCACCACATTCGATTTCCCGCAGCCATTCGGCCCCACAATGCCCGTCACTCCGGAGTGGAAATCGATCTTGGTCTTGTCGGCAAAGGACTTAAAACCATGGAGTTCGAGGCACTTGAGACGCATAATTGAGATGTCTTAAATATTAACCAAGCGTTACAACTTGACCCGCCTGCGCTTTGACCATCATGGGCTAAACCCTGGTTTTCACAAGTTTTTTCTTAATGGATCCCTACATCTTGTGGTTTCCCCGCAAGCCACCACAAGGGAGGCGATTCCTGGGATTGCGAGCGAATTAGAAGGGGTTCGATATCAGGCCCGGGTTCCATTACGGAGGCGGTTTGGGTAATCTACCCATCCGGGCAGGGTTTTTACGCGGGGTGCCGGTGGAAAAACCGGTGGCACTTGCCGCTGCCGTTGCTGATTCTGCCCAGTAATGTCAGGCCCTCCAGCGATCCTCGTATTCACCCGCTATCCCGAGCCGGGCCATGCCAAAACGCGGCTCATTCCCGCAGTGGGGGCGGAGGGGGCCGCCGCATTGCAGCGGCGCATGACGCGGCACACCCTCGGCCGGGCCTCGGCGTATTGCATGGGCGGGAGAGAGGCCCGGCTCACCGTGGTCCATGAGGGCGGGGATGCCGGAACGATGCGTGCATGGCTGGGACCCTTGTCATTCACTCCCCAGGGCACAGGTGACCTCGGCGAGCGTCTCCAGCGGGCCGCACGGCAGGCCTTCGATGCCGGAGCAGGGCTCGTTATTATTATTGGCACGGACTGCCCATCCCTGAGCGAGGCCGTCCTTTCCTCTGCGGTCGCAGCCACTCTCTTGCATCATCTCGTTTTTGGACCTGCTGCCGATGGAGGGTATTACTTGGTGGGTCTGGACGACCCTGCGCTGGTTACGATTTTTGAAAAAATCCCGTGGAGCACCTCCGGCGTGCTGACGGCCTCCGTGAATGCCGCCCGGGACGCCGGCCTCGAACCGGCGTTGCTGGCCACCTTGCCGGATGTCGATGAACCTCACGATCTGCCGGATGCCCTGTCGGTGCTCGATGCAGCAGAGCGCGTTTCCGTCATCATCCCGGCGCTCAACGAAGCAGCGAACCTCCGCAGGCTGCTGCCCGGATTGAAGGCCGCCGCTCCGTGGGAAATCATCATCGCCGATGGAGGGAGCACGGATGACACCGTCGCAGTAGCCGCGGCCCAAGGCGTTCGCCATCTCCTGACGCCACACGGACGGGCCGCCCAAATGAACGCAGCCGCCCGCGAGGCGACCGGTGAGTTTATCCTTTTCCTGCATGCAGATACCGAGCCACCGGTTAATTTCTGCGAAGTCATCCGTCGCACGCTCCAGGAACCCGCCACCGCCGCCGGTGCCTTCACCTTCCGCCTGCGGGAGCCTGTTCGAGGCAGGACCCTGATCGAAAAAGGCGTCGCTTGGCGTTGCCGCCGCCGGAGCCTGCCCTACGGCGATCAGGGACTCTTCCTCCGACGCTCGCTTTTCACGGCGGTCGGCGGCTTTCCCGACTGGCCCATTCTGGAAGACGTGGAACTCGTCCGCAGACTGCGGGCGATGGGCAACATCGTCACGGCACCCGAGGCTGCCCTGACGTCCTCCCGGCGTTGGAAAAATGGGGGAACCCTGCGCACCTTCCTGCGCCATCAGATGATCCTTGCAGGCTACGCCATGGGGATTCCGCCCCAGCGGCTGGCGGAGTGGCGGTAATGCGGCCACCCAAAAGAATCCAAAGGCCATGACTACGACTCTACAATCAATGTATCCCGGTGCTGCGACAGCTGGCAAGGCGCGAACTGCTGCTGAAACCGCCCGGCAGCGCCTGCGGCGGGGAGGCATGTTATGAAAGCGGAGCCTGCCCCCTTTTGGTCCCGCTATCGGATATGGGTGCTCTTGGGAATCGCCCTCGCTGCCCTTGCCGCATCGTGGTATTTCCTGCCGGTCAAAGACTGGTTGCTGGCGTTCAATGCATGGATCGGCCAGCGCGGCGCGTGGGGTTACGTCATTTTCATCGCCACGTATGCTCTGGCCACCGTGCTTTTTTTTCCGGGTTCGCTGCTGACGATTGGCGCGGGACTCGCGTTCGGCCTGTGGCGCGGCTTCGCCGTCGTTTCCGCCGGCTCCACGCTGGGAGCCGCCCTCGCGTTTCTTGTCGCACGTTATTTCCTCCGCGACAAGGTCGAGGCGGCGGCGAAGAACCACCCGCAATTTGCCGCGATGGACGAAGCCATCGGACAGGGTGGCTGGAAGATGGTGGCGCTGCTGCGGCTCAGCCCATTGCTGCCGTTCAATCTCAGCAACTATCTGTATGGCATCACCAAGGTCCGCTTCCGGCCTTATGTCGCCGCCAGTTGGATCGGCATGATGCCAGCCACTTTCCTCTACGTGTTTCTTGGAGCGGCGGGCAAACAGGCCGCCGCCGGCACGGACACGGGGCCGTGGCAATGGGTGCTCTTCGGCGCGGGCCTCGTTGCCACGGTGGGGGTCACCCTCTGGATTTCCCGCCTCGCGTATAAGGCCGGGCCCGACAAGAAGTAGCCATGGAAACCCCGCCGCCCCGCACAAAAAATGCGAAATGCTTCTGGAAGGGGCGTTTTGCATAAATGCTCACCTAATCCGCTCAGGCTTGAACGTTAAGGTTGCCTTTTTTCCTTTGGCATATTTTCAGCAAAAGGGAGTAGCGCCCGTCCCGCGGACCACTTTGGCAAGGAAAAATCTCAGGCTTATCGAACCATGATCAAAGACGACGGATTGCCTTTGGTGGACGAATTCGAGGGACACCCCAGTTATCGCAATTTGATCGAGTCCGGCTTATAACTTTTAACAATCTGATGAAAAGCAACATCACACGACGCAGATTGATTTCCCAATTGGCTGTTGGTGGGGTCGGTTCTGTTTCCGTTACAGGGAGTGCTGCAGATCAGCCGGCCGCACCAGCTTCCCGCAATGCGCCCAGGCAGCGTCCGCAGATCGTTGCCTTTGATGTGATCGAAACGCTCTTCGATACGCAACCGTTGAACCCAGTGCTCCGCAGCATTGGTTTGCCAAAAGACTCACTCCAAGTTTGGTTCCCGCGCTTTCTGCGCGATGCGATGGCCTTGGAAGTGATGGGCGGGTTTTTACCGTTCAGCGAAGTGGCTTCGGCCAGCCTCGAAGCCCTGCTGACGGAGCATCAACTCGACGCAAACCGCGAAAACATCGACAAAGTGCTCTCAGCATTCGGCGGGTTGAAGGCCCACCCTGACGTCAAGCCGGCTTTCGATGCTTTGCGCGAGGCCCGCGTCCGCATCATCACCCTCACAAATGGAAGCGCGGATACGACCCGCAAAATGCTCACCGGGGCCGGGCTCGACGGGTTCGTGGAACAGGTCCTTTCCATTGAGGAGGTGCGACACTGGAAGCCTTCCCGTGAGGTTTACCTTCATGCGGCAAAATCAATGGGGATCGCTCCGCAACACCTGGCGCTTGTAGCCGCTCATGACTGGGACACCGCAGGCGCTCATCGTGCGGGGCTCACGACCGGCGGCGTGGCACGGGAGGGCAGACGGTTTTCCTCCGCCATGCCCCAGCCCGATGTAATGGGCACGACGATGGTGGAGGTCGTGCAGGCTCTGTTGGCTCTGCCACCCTTGTAAGACGGGTAAAGTGAGTTAAGACCCACTTGCAGATAGACGATTCATCTTCATTGCTGCACTGCTTCTTCTTCGGCTTCGCCCGGCATCAACTCCGATGCCTGCAAGGATTTCGTTGCCGCCGGGGCCACGGAGGTCCACTGGAACCATGTTGAACTCGGAAAGATGCGGATCTGACCACGACTTCCTTAATGAACCGCTTCCAAAACCAACTCCATGCCCACAACGTCTCCCTTCAGCGTGGTGGGTTCCAAACCCTGCAAATCAATGTAGGACGCAAGTGCAATCAAACCTGCACGCATTGCCATGTGGATGCTGGACCGCACCGCACGGAGATGATGGACGAAGCCACGGCGCGTCGCGTGGGAGCATGGATCCTGCAGCATAAACCGGCTACCGTGGACATTACCGGCGGGGCGCCGGAGTTGAGCGACTTCTTTAATTACTTTGTCGAAACGGCCCGCAGCGTGGGCGCGCATGTGATTGACCGCAACAACCTCACCATCATCGGGACAAAGTCACACGCCTACCTGCCGGAATACCTGGCGAAACATCAGGTGGAGGTCGTGGCCTCGCTGCCATGTTATTTGGAGGAAAATGTGGATGGGCAGCGCGGTGACGGCGTCTTTGCCAAAAGCATCCGCGCCCTGCACAAGCTCAATGCCGTCGGCTACGGCACCAGACTGCCTTTGACTCTGGTCTATAACCCCATCGGCCCGAAGCTGCCGCCAAACCAGGCGGAACTCGAAGCCGACTACAAAGAGGAACTGGCAAAGCGCTACGGCATTGTGTTCACGCGGCTCTTCACCATCACGAATCTGCCGATCGCCCGGTTTGCCACAGTTCTCCGTGAGCACGGACATTGGGATGCCTACATGGACCTGTTGGCGAACAGCTTCAACCCCGACACAGTCGATGGCCTGATGTGCCGCAGCACCATCAACATCGGCATGGCGGGCGAGGTCTTTGATTGCGACTTCAACCAGATGCTCAAGATGCAGCAGCGCAATGGCAAGGACCTCTATCTTTGGGATGTAACCCCCCAAAGCATCGCCCAATACCCCATTCTCACCGCCAACCATTGCCTCGGATGCACCGCCGGCGCGGGAAGCAGTTGTGGCGGGGCCTTGAGCTAATGGGGTCTCCGGCTACCCGTCTGGGTGGGTTGGACCCCGTGGAGAATCGGTCCGCCCGGAATCCCAAGTAATTTGAGAGGTATTCCAGGTAACCTCAGCCCGATCCCGGCGCGGGTTGCAACCGCTGTGCCGGGCGGCCTCAATGACCATTCCTGTTTTCGGTTGGGTGTCGGTAAATTTAACAGACTGCGGCTATTCCACCGATATGGCGCACGTGGGATGAAACTATAGGGGAAGCTAATCCATTCAAGAAATCTTGGCATGCTGTAATCTGCTGTAAAAGAGCATCTTACATCATCCATCAGGCCTTGCAGGGGGCGCAGGGTCTGCGCAGCGCAGTGGCGACTTGATGCTCCTCTCCCCGCTTTACGCAATCGGTATGCTATTGCCCTCATTGCATGGGGAGGAGTCTTCTGACCCCTGAATCCTTGGAGAAGCCTAATACGAGTAATATAAATTTTCCTGATGCGGGTCTGTGCCTAATAATCTGAAGATAAGATGTTTGGTTCGGGTTGGTATTACCCGGACACAATCTGGAACCATGAATTAACGTAAGTAGTGGCGTCCTGGAAAAGACCAAAATCGCCTAGCGGTTTATTCGAAGTATCCCGCCGATCAATCATTTCCGATATATGTCGGAATTTCTTACACTTTAGTCGGAGGGTGGTGGTTTCTTTGTCAATAAAACTGAAATTTAATTTTATTTTTTATCCTTCAAACTACTAAAAATCAACCATTTGAACGAAACTATGCCAGTAAGGAAGTAGCTATCGGCACAGGCCATGCTTAATCCTTTTTTAAACAGAATTCTGCAAATTTCCCGTCCCCCGTTCAAGGGCAGGATCACCTTCCGGATCGTGTAGGGAGGTAAAGATTTTTCCCGCCCTGCCATCAAGCCATCAACCGATCCAATAATGATGAAAGCCAACCAAACTGCCAACTTTTCGAGGACTTATGTTCCCCGCATTCGATTTCAGTCACGATTTGTTCCCGGAATCGTGTGCCTGCTTGTAATGCCCGCTTTCGCGTGTCCCCCGAAGACCTACACCACCGTGGCAGAGTGGAATGCGGGGCAACTCTTTAACACCATCGGGGCCGCAGACGCGGCAGATGGACAGTTGCAATTGGTGGATCCAGGACAAATCAGGACTTTTCCGACACTTTGGCCGGCTAACGCAGGCGAAGACACCTTGACGAAATTCGATACCAATCTGAACAAGGAAGTCGGGCGCTACCGCACTTGGTTTTCTGCGGCCCCCCACGGGGAATTTACCGGTCCCGCTCCTTCGCGCACCTCAGTAGACGGCAGCGGAAATGTATATGTGGTGAACCGGCATTTTGACGGCAAGCTGATTTCTGTGCTCAAGATTCTGACCTCCGACGCCGGTGCCGATGACCGCAACGGAAACGGGGTGATCGACACCTCCGTGGATTCCAACAACAACGGCCTGGTCACCGGAGCCGAGATTCTTGCCGCTCTTGATGATGGCGGTCCTCCGGGGACCGCGGGAGGCATAGCGGGTGATGGCATTCCCCAGATTGCCGAGTTCCGGGATGAACGGATCAAATGGATCAGGCAGATTCCGAATACGGCCGGGCATTTGGGCCGGTCCTGTGCGATTGATCCCAGTGGCAACGTCTGGGTAGGCGGCTACTCACCGGGGAACTATTGGAAGCTGGATGGCGCGACCGGAGCCATCCTGGCGGGTCCGGTGCCCACGCCCGGCGTGGCGCCGTATGGTGCCGTGATCGATAGCGCGGGCATGCTGTGGTCGGCTGGTCTGAGCACCGCCATGGGTCAGCTCAACACCAACACCGCGACCTATGTGACGACCCGATTCGGGCGGGACAACTATGGGATCGCGCTCGATGATTCCCGGAAGCGGGTGTATTTAGGTCGGGGTACTCCATATGGAGTTTTCGATACGACCGGGTTGGCCTTCAGCTTTCCAGCCGTCGGCAACACCAATAGCTACGGCATCTCAACGGCCTCCAACGGAGACATCCTCGTGCATGGCCGGGTTAATGCGAGTTTTGCTGGCGTGACGCGGTATTTGGCGTCTAATCACTCCGTAGTCTGGTCCGTCCCCCCCCAGGCAGGGGCGACCGGCGGCGCCTCTCGCGGCATCGCCCCGGACGCCAATGGTGACGTCTTCACGATCAATCTTGATACCAATAACGTTTCGAAGTTCCGTGGATCGGATGGGGCTCCTCTGGGAGTCTTTCCGATTGGCTCCCGGCCCTACAGTTACAGCGATCTCTCCGGTTCGTCCTTCCTGCAAACCAACCTCATCGGGACATGGACTCAGGAACACAGTGATCTTCTGCGGGGGAATAAGAATTGCGTGGTCAGTTGGGCCAGCACCGGACCTGGCGTGGTGAAGGTGGAAATCGCCGGAGCCAACAGCCCTGGGGCACCCGGTCCCTTCAGCGAGGCGGCCAACGGAGTCACTGTCCCGGCCGTCGCCGGGAAATATATCACCATTAGGGTGACACTTCAGGCGGACAACCAAGTCTCTCCCGCAGTGCAGAACCTGACGTTGAACTCCTGCCCCGAAATTGGCGACTTCGATGGCAACTGTTGTGTCGATATGGCGGATTACAATTTGATGCGTGCCGCCTATCTGGCTCCCCGCTCCACCGATCCAAAATGGGATCTGAATGGGGATGGAGTCTTCAATATTGTCGATCTCCGCCGGCTGGTGGTCCTCTTCTGCCATCCCGGAGGCACGGCGTGCCTCTGATCCATTCATCCTGATCAAGGCCCAGTTCATCCTAACTTACCATTATTTATGAATAATAGCTCCTTACTTACGCCCGCCCGCTCCTGCTGGAAGGTCCTGCTTGCTGTTGCGGCGCTTGGCGCTGCCGCATCCTCAGCCGGGGCCGCCGTCACCTTCTATTTTGCACCGGTGGCACAAGCCGTGTTGCTGGGCGCATCGTCCACCTTCGAAATCCGCGCCACCGTCACTGCCCCCCCCGGGGCTATAGGCGACTACGACCTTTCGATCGCTTACAATCCTGCCATTGTCCAGATTGATTCGCTTGCCTTCGGAAGCGGTCTTGATTTGGGGACCGTAGGGGACAGTGATAAGGGGTTATCCTCCTTCGGAGCAGGCGTGATCAGTCTGGTGGAGATCTCCTTTGTGGATTCAGCTGCGCTTGTCCTCGGTCAACCCGGCGACTTTGCTTTGGCTACTGTGGGATTCACCGGACTGGCGGTCGGAGTCAGCCCCCTCACAATCACCAGTAATGGGGTCTCGAACGAGGACGGTATAGCGGTGTCTCCCACTAGTGTGATTACAACCACCGGTTCAATCGAGGTGTTTACCCGCGGGACCACGGTACCGGAGACGATGGGACTTCTGCCGGCCCTGTTGGTCTGGGCTGGGCTGCTCTGCCTGGGGGGGCGTGCCATGACGAACCGCCGCCGAACCGCCGCCTAGCAGATATCCATCAGTGAGGGAGGATGTCCCGGCCGGTTTGGACCGGTTTACTGCTTCCCCATTGAATTATCGATCGCCACCTTCATCCGCATGACCCGAAAACCCATGAGGAAACCCGTTATTCTCCCGCTCACGGCTGTAGCGGCTGGAGTCCTGGTTTTTTTGTTCACGAGGCAGCGGCCGGAAGACCCGCAGCTGCCGCCGGTCACCCAGCTAGGTGTGCTGGAGTCGGAGCTTGAAAAGTCCCTGCGCAACCCCAATCCGACTGCGGATGACCTGCAGCGGGAGATAGAGTTGCATAGTGAAGCCCTGTTCTTCGCCAATGAACTGGTCCTGCCGGATGGAGAGGGGGCCAACCCGGTCAGTGCTGCTGATTCCCTGGCCGCGAACAAAGCACCGGGGGCGGAACGCGACTACGATTTGCCCGCGCTGGAAGCGCGTTTCCTGGAGACGATGCAACAAACAGATGAGGAGGAGCGGCGGAGCGGATTGCGGGAGATGGCTTCCTTCCTGGCGGGAAACGACCCTGGCACCGCCAGCCGGCTGATGAAAGCAATTCTGGATACGCGTGACCGTTTCACGGACGGTGATGGGTATGCGTTCGCGACGGTTTTTATTGACGAATATGCTCAAATTGATCCTGCGGCGGCCGCCCAGTGGTGTGATATGCTGCCAGAACAACTCGTCTACCCAGCCCATCAATTGCTGACACGCCACTGGGTCAGGCAAGATCCCGGCGAGGTGGACACATGGATGCAAACTCTCAAGGATGATGGCCTGCGGGCGAACGTCATCCGCATGATGGGCCAATCCCTCACCGTTTCGGATTCCAGCAAATTTGCCGCGCAATGGTCGGCTGAACTCGCCCATCGGGCCAAGGATGGGCCCCGGTTGAGCGAGGTGGTGGTCTCACACTGGGGGAAAGTGGATTTCGAGGCCGCGATGGCATGGGCGAACGGCCTGACCGACCCTGATGATCGTGAGCGGGGACTGGTAGGTCTCGCCCAAACAAGGGCGGAATCCGACGCCGCCGCTGCTGCCGCGTGGGCACGTGATTCGCTGGAAGGTCCCGTTCGTGCCAAGGCCATCCAGGAGTCCCTTATCCGTTGGACGGGGAGCGACCCGGCCGCTGCGGCGGCATGGATTGACCAGCTCGGCGAGCCTGCCGTTGTAGATGCCACTTTCGACACCGTGGCTATGGCATGGCTCAGGAAGGATGAAGCCAAGGCGACTCAGTGGATTGCCACCTCCCCGGTGGATCAGCGGCGCAAGGATTATTTGTTAGCGGTGATGCGCCAGTGAAATTTTTGCTATGAATGCCGTTCCCTTCATCGCTTTTCTCTTCCTGGTCTCTGCTCTGAACGCTGCAGAACCGACCACAATTGCGAAGCTGACCGACCGCTTGGATCCTCAGAATGGGGTCATGGGCCGGAGGACTGCGGCTGAGGCGCTGGCGAAGGCAGGACAAGCTGCCGGGGAGGCCACGTCCGCGCTATTGAAAGCCCTAGCCGATGACAAGGACACAGCAGTCAGACATTTTGCCGCTTCCGCACTGGGAAAAATGACGCAGAACCGGGACCGCACGGTACCCGCTCTGATCGCAGCGCTGGGGGATCCGGAATGGACCGTAAGACACAACGCCACCCTGTCCCTGAGAGAAATCGGAACGGCGGCGGTGCCCGCGTTGCAGACGGCCCTTCAGACGGAAAATGTTCTCCAGCACGCCCATGTCCTGCAGGTGCTCCTCAGCATTGATTCCTCCCACGCTGCCGGGGTGATGCCGGGGTTACTTAAGCTTCTGACGCATGAATCTGCGGATGTCAGAAGCATGGCGGTGATGTCCACCGGTCTGGCCGGCTCTGCGGGCGGGGCGGCGGTTCCCGGACTGATTGCACTCCTCGATCATCCGGAAGCGGAATTACGCCAGCAAGTGATGGCCGCTCTGACGAAAATTGGTCCACCGGCCTCGTCTGCCGCCCTGCCAAAATTGATTTCATTGCTCCATCTCGAAAAGGACAAATGGAACCGCATTGCTGCGGCCCTCGCCCTGGGAGCGTTAGGGAGGGACCACCCGGAGGTCATCTCCGCGTTGCTCAAGGCTCTCACCGAAAATGATTCACGGGTCCGGTCCTATTGCGCCAGCGCGCTGACCCAGATCGGTCCCCAGGCAGTGCCAACCCTGCAGGCGCAGCTGCAATCCAGCGACCCCCGGCTGCGCAAGTTGTGCGCGGCTTCCCTTGGAAACATGGGCGCTGCGGCGGCGTCAACGGCCGGATCCCTGCTGCCGCTCCTCAACGATCCGGACATCGAAGTCCGCGCCGCTGCCATCGATGCACTCGGTATGATCGGCGATGCTTCCCATACCGTGACCTTAGCTATGAAGAAAGCCCGCGATCACGAATCCACCGATAGTGTGCTCAAGGCGCGTTACGCCCAGGCGTTGGCAGCGTTGGCCACCCGAAACTAGCAACCGGGAAGGCTGTGCGCCGGTGCGACCCGGACAATGAAAGCTGTCGAAAAGGCGGAGAATCAGCTTGAAGGGGACAAAAATTGAAAATTAATGATCCCTAATATTCATCCGCTCCCTCGGTTTCAGCGCAGGTGGAGTGGCTGACACGACCATTCCGATCCTGATTTTCCCGATTCTGATTTTCCAGCCATTTTATGAACAAGCCGGCATTGCTGCGAATTTTCATGTTTAGCCTGCCTTGTTCCGTTATCGGGCAGGATATCGGCCCGTCTTCATCTGAGGACGAGGCCGCTGTCAGGGTCGTCCCGCTGCCTGAGAAAGTCATCACTGCAACCCGCCTGCCTTCCGCTGCCATCGCGGCCCCCTTTACGGTGAGGGAATTGACAAGGGATCAAATCGACGAACGGCTTCTCCGCACCCTGCCGGAAGCGCTGCGCGAGACGCCCGGCGTCAGTGTGCAGAAAACATCCAATGGCCAGGGATCTCCCCAAATCCGCGGATTCACGGGCTTCCGCACCCTGGCGATGATTGATGGCATTCGCTTCAATAATTCCACCTTCCGCGAGGGGCCAAATCAATACTGGAACACCATTGATCTGCTCTCCGCCGACCGCATCGAATTGGTGCCGGGGCAGGGATCCGTGCTCTACGGCAGCGATGCCATTGGCGGGACAATGAATGTCCTGACAAAATCGAGCAATTTCCGGGATGTCGCGGCCGGGGCGACCTTTCTCGAAGGCCTCGGCTCCTACCGGTTTTCCAGTGCCGAGGACAGCCACCTGGGGCATGCGGAATTCAATACCGGGGTGGGTGGCCAGTGGGGCCTGCATGTCAATGGAAGCTACGGGGAATTCGGGGATGTCCGTGCCGCCGGCCTGGGACGTCAGCCGAAGACTGGTTATGACCAGTGGTCTTACCATGTGAGGTTCGATGCCCGGTTGGATCCGGACTGGATGCTGACGGCCGTGCACCAGCAATTGCGTCAGGACGATGTCTGGCGCACCCACTCCACGGTCTTTGGCATCCCATGGCAGGGCACCACCATCGGCAATGACCTGCGCCGCTCCTTTGATCAGGACCGCACGCTTTCCTATGTGAAACTGGACGGTCAGCACCCCGGCGGCTTCCTTGACACCGCCAGCCTCACGCTTTCCTATCAGACGGCCGATGAAACCCTGATCCGATTCCGCAACAATGGAGCCTCCTCCTTCAGCGCGGCGGAACTCGGCACCTGGGGGGCGGATCTGCAGCTATCCAGCCAGACCCCCGTCGGCCGTCTGACCTACGGGGTGGATTACTACCGCGACAGCGTGGACAGCAGCAATCTTTCCTATAAGGCCAACGGCGGGTTCGACAAACGCAGCATCCAGGGGCCTGTCGGAAACGATTCGACCTACGATCTGCTAGGGGTTTACCTCCAGGATGAAATCACTCTTGGCGAACGCGGCCATGTGTTCCTCGGCTGGCGCTATACCTACGCCCGTGCTGAAGTTGGACAGTTTGAAGATCCCCTCACCAAAACAGCGTCTGCCCTCACCGGTTCATGGAATGACCTTTCGGGCAGCGCCCGTTTTGTGCTGGATCTGGATGACCGTGAACAATATGCCCTGTTCGCGGGAGTCTCCCAGGGCTTCCGGGCACCAAATCTGAGCGATGTCTCGCGGCTCGATATCGCCCGCTCCGGTGAACTCGAGATCGCCGGCAATGAGGTCGGTCCCGAAAAGTTCCTGAACTTCGAGATGGGAGCCAAAGCCGCCACCGAAACTTTACAGGGCAGCGTGAGCATCTTTCACACCCGCATTGATGACCTCATCGTGCGGCAGCCGACCGGGCGCATGGTGGACGATTTGATTGAAGTCAGCAAAGCCAACGGCGGGGAAGGGTATGTGCAGGGGATCGAACTGGCGGGCACCCTGGACTTCAATGAAAACTGGTCTGTTTTTGCGGCGGCCAGTTATACCGAGGGCGAGGTGGATCAATTCCCCGGCAGTGATGGCCGGGTCGTGCGGGAGCCGCTCAGCCGGGTGGTGCCGTTCATGGGGACGCTGGGGCTGCGCCTGCAATCCGCCGACCGCCGCCTCTGGACCGAACTGGTCTGCACGGCCGCCTCAAAAGCAGACAAACTGAACTCCGGAGAACGGGCCGATGTTCAAAGGGTTCCTTCGGGAGGCACTCCCGGCTGGACGCTGCTCACCCTGCGGGGAGGCTGGAACGTGAATGACCATCTTGCGGTGACCGCTTCCATCGATAATCTGCTGGATGAGGACTACCGCGCCCACGGCTCCGGTTCGAATGAACCTGGCTTCGGTGGCACGGTGGGGGTGGCGGTGCGCTTCTAACTTGGTTTCCCGGACCTCAATGAATCCGGGCGTTGGCCTGCCGGATATTGCCGGCTTGTGGTTGGGATACCGATGGACGAAGCGGAGCAGCGATGGCAGGATCGCTCATGCCTCGGGAATGATAGAGGCCGGCAAACGTTCTGATTTTCGTATCCGTCAAGCGTAGCCCCATTGGAAACGCCGTGCTATCCGGAGCCGTAGCGATAAACTACGGCTCTTATGGATGACTTCAAATCGACGATCCTGAAACGCGATGCCACTGGGCGTGTCAGTTACAGCCCGGAGCAGCGCGAGGCGCTGCTGGATGAGTTTGAGCGCAGCGGCCTGAAGGGTGCCGCCTTCGTTCGGACGGTGGGAATCAGTTACCCGACTTTTGCCAACTGGATCCAGCAGCGGCGGCATGCCCGG
>JBBQWG010000024.1:0-99893 GCA_038210825.1 Verrucomicrobiales bacterium | reverse complement strand
TGGGCAAGCTGGAAGCTGCCGCCGCCGCGCATCAACGAAACGCCCCCGCCAAGGTCCGCTCGACAACGCCCCCCGCTGCCTGTATGAGGAGAAGAGAATGGAAAAGTCCTCCATCAACCAACCAGACCCTGTCGGCGTTCGGCATGCGCGTCACTCTGAGGAGCCCGGTGCGGGAATTCCGCACGCCGGGATCTGCGAGGGGGACGCCGGGCAACCGGCGTTCCTACCTTAATGGTCAAAAAATAGAACCTTCTCGAATGGCCTCAATTCCCTTCATCCACATTCAGTCATCGAAATTCCCTATTCTCCCAGAGGAAGCCGAGGAGTTGGTGAACGAGGGAACTTACGGCAAGGCACTCGCAGAGTATCTTGCCGAACATTTACAGATGTTGGGTTACGAGGTTCCGTTTACGTGCTGCGAGGACTGGGGATGGTGGGTGGAGATTAGAGGCCAGCCATATTCGCTTGGCTGTTGTGTTTATGGAGCTTCGGACGCATCCGATAAGCCCGAACTCTGCGTGAAGATCAGTCGAGATCCCGAGCGGAAGTGGAGTTTCTTAAGGTTTCGTGTGATCGATACCAGTGCTCGCGTAGAGAAGCTGTTCGAGGATTTGAAGTCCATCTTCGGGCGGGACGATGATGTCAAGATTGTCGGGACGCCTGACGACTTTCCGCTCTGGAACTGACGCAACACAAACAAGAAGGCCAATGACCATGGTTAGAATCGGGCGCATCCCCGATGCTAACGGTTGTTGAACGATTCGCGGCCGGCCTTCCCGCAGGTTCCGGTTCAGGGGCGGCTTCGCGCCTTGCCGCCGCTGGGGAAAGCTTCCGTCCCGTTTTCCTGCCGAAAGATGACCTGAGGGGGCCATGCCGCGCCGCCGCATCCCCGGATCCGGGCGGGACCGGAGCTGTGGCCGACCGCAGAACCTGCTGCGGTAGCCTGGTGAGGACTCTTCGATGCCGGAAGGTGGGCCGATATCCCATTTCCGGCGGCATGCGGCCATGCTCCGCCTGGGCCGGGCCCGGCGTGATTTTCACGCGGCGGGTCAGGCAGGACGTCAGGGAATGGATCGCACCGGTTCATGCAGGGAGAGCCATGGCGCAGGGGAAAACCGCCGCCGGCGGGGGACGGGCGCGGGTGCGCAGGGCATGGAAAAAAGTCATGGCATGGCCGCAGCAGGGACAGATGACGGCTGCTTTGTCAGGGAGCCGCAGGACTACGCCTCCGGCCCGCAGCAGGTGCCTGACGCGCGCATTCCTTTCTTTGGCGGCCGAAAGCAAATTACCTGGGGATTTGCTGGGTGTTTCTCCCAACGTAAGGCAATCTTACTTTACGGAGGGTGACTGATCGTCCAGACTCTCCGGCATGACTACCACGACTCTTTCCAGCAAGGGGCAAGTGGTCCTGCCCCTGCTGGTCCGCAGCAAACTGCATTTGGCCCCGGGAACCAGACTTTTGTGTGAGGTCCAAGGCGGCTCCGTGATCCTGACTCCGGAGCATCCCCGTCGGTTCGTGAGGGAATACGTCACCGACCCGGACACCGGACTGCGGGTGACCAAAGCTTCCCCTGCTGCGGAGCCGGTGACCTCGGAGATGGTCAAGGCCCTTTTGGAGGATTACCCATGAGGTGGCCGTGGTTGGAAAACCGGCAGGCACATCCGTTTTGGACTGATTCACCCAATGAAGGTTGGTAGCCCGCTCCACCGCTCAAATTCCAGTGGCACCGGGGCATGGCGTGTGCTCTTTGACCCCTCCCGGTGCTTCGGTGCCGGATTCCGCACGCGCCATCCGGTCCCACGGGGCGCGTTTCCTTTTTCAGCTTTCCCGGGCTGAAAACTGAAAAACTGAAAACTGAAAACTTCCCGTCCCATGAGCACCGCCCCCGCCTTCAATCTCAAGAACCCCTGCATGGCCACCATGAAGGTCGCCCGCAAACTTTCCAAGGAAGGCTCCCCCAAGGACACCCGTCATTACGAAATCGATCTCCATGGCAGCGGCCTGACCTTTGAGCCGGGCGACTCTCTCGCGGTGCTGCCGACGAATTGCCCGGATCTGGTCCAGGACATTCTGAACGTCCAGGGCTGGACCGGAGACGAAGCGGTGGAGGACCTGAGCAAGAAGCCGGTCACCCTCCGCGAGGCCCTCACCTCCTCCTGCAACCTCGCTGCTCCTGACAAAAAGTTCCTCAACGCCATCGTCGAAAAAACCGGCAACGCTCCGGAGATTGCCAAACTCCTCGAGCCGGAACGCAAGGAGCAGCTCGAGCAGCACCTCCACGGCCGCGAGCTGATTGACTTCCTGATCGACTTCCCGGACGCCAAATTCCAGCCGCAGGAATTTGTCAGTCTCTGCAAAAAGCTCCTGATCCGCCTTTATTCCATCAGCTCCAGCCTGAAGGCCAACCCTGACAGCGTGCACCTCACGGTGGCCACGGTCCGCTATCATACCTTCGGCCGCGACCGCAAAGGCGTCGCTTCCACATTCATGGCCGAACGGGTCAAGCTGAATGAGACGGTGATTCCTACCTTCATCAAGGAAGGCAAAGGCTTCCGCCTCCCTTCGGCAGATGACGAAACCCCGGTGATCTTCTGTGGTCCTGGCACCGGCATTGCCCCTTTCCGCAGTTTTCTTCAGGAGCGCGACGCCACCAACGCCAAAGGCAAGGCATGGCTCTTCTTCGGCGAAATCAGTTCCAAAACCGACTTCTTCTACGAGGAGGAATTCAATGACTATCTCAAGAGCGGTGCCCTCACCAAATTGACCACCGCCTTCAGCCGCGACCAGGCCGAAAAAATCTACGTCCAGCACCGCATCACCGAACACGCCAGGGAACTCTGGGAGTGGCTGGAGGCAGGGGCCATCTTCTACATCTGCGGCGATGCCAGCCGCATGGCGGTTGATGTCGACAAGGCCCTCCACACCGTCGTTGAAACCGCCGGTGGTAAAACCCCGGAGGAGGCGGCCGAATACATCGAGCAGCTCCGCAAGGACAAGCGCTACCGCCGGGACGTGTATTGAGCCCCCCACGCGGCGTGTGGTTCAGTCGCGGAATCCCTGGAGCACCTGTCGCACCTGTCCTTCAGCGATCAGCGCTGCGCGGTCCACAGCGCCGAGCCGTCATCGGAGTTGCTGACGGGCGATCCGGCGAATGGGGATGATCCGGAGGCGGGGTTGACCTCCCACCGGAAAGGCGGTTTTCTGGAGTGTGCGGGGACCGGTGATCACCGGCCGCGCCGCTACCGGTTATGAAAGTCTCGCCGCCGCTCTCGGGATCACCCCGCAGGCCGTGGGTGTCCATGTTCACCGGTTGCGCCGCCGCCTCAGAACCCTCGTGCGCTCTGAAGTCGCACGCACCGTCCTGACAGCGGACGATTTGGAAGCCGAGTATTCCTACCTGATCGGTCTTTTTCAGAGACCGTGAATCTGGACGATCGTAGTGTGGGACTCGCCCTAGCCCCCTTGGCTGCCCACGCCCGCCGGATGGCCGAAAGAAAGCAGGATCGGCTGGTATCGGACTGTCGTGACCGGTGGGCGCGGTGGGCAGGTCACAAATGGAAAAGAGTCACGCCGGTGCCGGGCCCCGGGCAGGCTCAGGCCAACGCCTTCGCCACGGCTTCAGAGGTGATGCCGAGTTCCTTGAAGACAATATTGCCAGGAGCGCTGATGCCAAAGCGGTCGATGCCGATGATCTGGCCGGCGGTGCCCACATATTTCCACCAGAGGGAGGTGACGCCGGCTTCGATGGCGATGCGTTTGGTGCAGGCGGCGGGCAGCACGGATTCGCGGTAGGCGGCATCCTGACGGTCGAAGCGCTCGAAGCAGGGCAGGGACACCACGCGGACGCCGGGTTTGCCTTTGGCTCCTTCCACGGCCCACTGCACTTCCGAGCCGGTGGCGAGGACGATGGCTTCAAGAGGAGCGGTTTCCTTAACCAGCACATAACCGCCCTTCAGGGTGCCTTCACGGCGGGCGGCTGCGGAGGCGAACCCGAGGATCGGCAGATCCTGACGGCTCAGGGCCAGGAGGGTCGGGCCATCTGCACGGCTGAAGGCGGCGGCAAAGGCGGCAGCGGTTTCCTCGACATCGGCAGGACGGATGACATCAAGGTTGGGGATCAGCCGCAGACCGCTCACGGTTTCCACGGGTTGGTGGGTGGGGCCGTCTTCGCCGACACCCACGGAGTCGTGGGTGAAGATGTAAGTGACCGGCAACTGGGCGAGAGCCGCGAGGCGGATGCTGGGGCGGCAGTAGTCAGCAAAGACAAGGAAAGTGGCCCCGCTGGCGAGAAACAGGCCATCGTAGGCGATGCCGTTGCAGATGGCCCCCATGGCATGCTCACGGATGCCAAACCAGATATTGCGGCCGGTCGGATTGGAGGCACTGAAGTCGCCGCCATCCTTGAGGTAGTTTTTGGTGGAGCCAAACAAGTCGGCGCTGCCGGTGATGAGATGGGGGACGGCCTTGGCGAGGTGGTTGAGGATTTCGCCCCCGCAGTTCCGGGTGGCGGACTTGCCATCGAGAGGATATTCCGGAATGGTCTTGAGAAGGTCTTCGGCCGTCAGGCCCCCGTTGCGGGCGGCGCTCAGTTCGGCAGCAAGAGCGGGATTGGCGGCCGCCCAGGCTTTAAATGTCATCATCCAACCGTCGTAGTAACCTTGGCGCTCCGCTTTCAATCCTGCAAAATAAGCGGACACTTCCTCACTGACATAGAAATGGGTGCCATCGGGCAGCCCGAGACCTTTTTTGGCAGCGTCGACAAATTTGGCTCCACCCTCACCATGCCCCTTGGCGGTGCCCGCCACTTCCGGGATGCCTTTGGCGATCAGCGTTTTGGCGATGATCATTTTCGGTTTGCCGTTATCGGCATTTTTGGCGGTCTCGATGGCGTCGAAGATGGCGGTGAGGTCATGGCCATCTATGGTGACGGTATCCCAGCCGAGGGCAGTGAACAGGGCGTGGGTGTCCTCGCTTTGGGTCACCTTGGCCATGGCGTCGAGGGTGACGTCGTTGGAATCAAAAATGAGGATGAGATTATCAAGTCCGTTGTGGGCGGCAAAAGCCACGGATTCACGGGCCACGCCCTCCTGAAGACAGCCGTCCCCGGCGAGGACGATGACATGGTGGTCGATGATGGTGTGCGCTCCGGTATTGTATTTGGCGGCCGCCATCTTCCCTGAGAGGGCATAACCCACGGCATTGCCGATCCCCTGGCCGAGCGGGCCGGTCGTGCTTTCCACCCCGGGGGTTTCGTGGAACTCCGGATGGCCTGGGGTTTTGCTATGGAGGACGCGGAAGTTCGCGACCTCCTCCATCGAAAGGTCGTAGCCGGCGAGGTGCAGCCATGAATAAAGAAACATCGAGCCGTGGCCAGCGGAGAGGATAAAACGGTCGCGGTTCAGCCACCTGGGATCGGCCGGATTGCAGACGAGGCTCTGGCCAAAGAGAACCGCTCCGATGTCCGCCGAGCCGAGCGGCAGGCCGAGGTGGCCGGAGTTGCACTTGTGGACGGCATCCATGGCAAGACCACGGGCTTGATTGGCGGCGGATTGGAGCAGGGCGGTATTCATGTTCTGATGGAAAGGGAATGGAGGGGTCCAGCGGGGGCGGACCCGTGGAAAGCGGAGCAGGAATGATCCGATTCCTCCGCGCCCGGAGAGCGGGATTTTTAGGGGCGGCCCCCGGGAGGTGCAACCGGGACTTGGCCGCCGCTACAGGCCGGCATGCGTTTTCTGAATGGCAGGAATGAGCCGGCTTCAAATCCGGTCCGTTCACGCAGTAGCACAGGGCCTGCGGAAGGCCGCCCGGTCTGCAATGCCTCCTGATTCAGGATGAAAACTTTTCAGGGATAGTCATAACGATGGAGGCCTCTGGCATCCGGGCTGCTCTCTGCCGGCCCCAGAATGATGCGCCCGGTGAATTTCCTGACCTGTCTCCTCCCGGCTCTCCTGCTGTGGACCGGTTTCATGACCTTGGCGGCGGCGCAGGATCCTGCGGGAGATGCGATCCGCCAGCAATTGATAGAGGCGATCCTGAACGAAGATGAGGAGCAGACGGACCGCATCGAAGCCATGGCCGAAACCGGCTCCGACCTTGCAGCAAAGGTGCTCACCCAATGGCGGGCCGGGGAATTGTTTCTGGATACCGCTGCCGACGGGCAGAAAATCCTGTTCACAAGGGAAGGCGGTCAGGCGGTCAGGCTCGACACCGCAGCCGCTTTCACTCCGGTGGCGCCGAAGGAAATGGAGACCAGTTCCAAAATCCGCCGGGCCATCCGGAATGCGCTGGACCTCATTGCCGTAGCTTCACCCGATGCCAAGTTGCGGACGGCAGCCATCAGCAAGCTGGGCATGACCCAGAACACCGATTATCTGCCGGTGCTGGTGGCGCGGCAAACCAGGGAAACCGACAAAGACGTACGCAAGGCCTTGGAGGAAGCCATCGCCGTCATGCAGCTCATGGACGAGGATGACGCCGTTTGCATTGCTGCGGTGAAAAAGCTTGGAGAGATGCGCAGTTTGCCCTGCCTGGACCTGTTGAGGGCGATGACCACCAGCGAGGAGGAGTCGGATGAGGCCAAGGCAGAAGCCAAAAAATCGGTGGCACTGATTGAAGCCTACAGCAAAAAGGTGGAGATGGCCGGCACGGTATTCCGGGGAATCAGTGCGGGATCGGTTTTGTTGGTAGTGGCGCTGGGGCTCGCTATCACTTTTGGTCTGATGGGCGTGATCAATATGGCCCATGGGGAAATGATGGCGGTAGGGGCTTATACTACCTACATGATTCAGAATATTTTCGGTGCCGGGCTGTCGTTGTCCATGTTTGGCCTTGGCCTGAATATTCCGGGGATGAACCTGACCGGAGCCGCTTACCAATCCTATTTTGTCTGGGCGATCCCCGCCTCCTTTCTCATGGCGGCGCTGGTGGGCATTGGACTGGAGCGCGGGGTGATCCGCTTCCTCTACAAGCGGCCTCTCGAAAGCCTTCTCGCGACCTGGGGCATTTCCCTGATCCTGCAACAACTTTTCCGGCTCGTTTTTGGTCCGAACAATGTCCAGGTTTCCTCACCTTCCTGGCTGAGTGGCAGTTTTGTGGTCAATGATGTGGTGCTGGGATATAACCGGGTCTTTGTGATTGGTTTTGCCATCGCCATTGTCCTGCTGACCTGGCTGCTCCTCACCAAAACCAGCCTCGGCCTGTTCATCCGGGCGGTGATGCAGAACCGCCTCATGGCCTCCTGCATGGGCGTCCGCACCGAGCGGGTCAATATGCTGACCTTCGGGTTTGGCAGCGGACTTGCCGGGCTGGGCGGAGCTTTTCTTTCGCAGTTGGGCAACGTGGGCCCCAACCTCGGCCAAAGTTATATCGTGGACTCCTTCATGACGGTGGTGGTCGGCGGGGTCGGCAACCTGATCGGCACCGTCTGTTCTGCCATCGGAATCGGGACGGTGGACCAGACCCTGCAGTCCGTGACTGATCCCTCCATGGGGAAGATCATAACCCTGAGTTCCATCATCCTCTTCCTGTTGTGGCGGCCTGGCGGGCTCTTTCCCACCCGGACCCGCAGTCTCGAAGGCTGATTCCTTGCCGGCGGCGGCTGATTTCCATCCCATTCCTGACACTTTGTCCATGCGCAAGCCTGAGAACCTCATCATGATCCTGGGAGCGCTGCTCCTGCTGGTCATCCTGCCCTGCCTCAATGCCTTTGGCACGCCCGGCAGCCTGTTTCACGTCAGCGACTACACCATCAACCTCTGGGGCAAGTATTTGTGTTATGCCATTCTGGCCGTCAGCGTCAATCTGCTCTGGGGTTACACGGGGCTGCTGAGTCTGGGCCAATGCCTTTTTTTCTCGCTGGGGGGCTACGCCCTTGGCATGCACCTCATGCTGATGATCGGCGAGCAGGGCCAGTATTTCAAGTCAGGGAACAATCCCCTGCTGCTGCCTGACTTCATGGTCTTCATGGGTTTTCCGGAGTTGCCCGCGCACTGGATTCCCTTCAGGAGCTTCTGGTTTTCCGTGCTGATGGTGTTTGTGGTGCCCGGCACGGTGGCTTTCCTCTTCGGCTGGCTGGCTTTCCGTTCCCGGATCAAAGGGGTCTATTTTTCGATCCTGACGCAAGCCCTGACCTACGCCGCCTCACTCCTTTTTTTCCAGAACAAGTTCACCTTCGGCGGCAACAATGGCCTGACGGATTTCAAGACCCTGCTGGGAGCCGATCTCAATGCCGCCGATGTCCGGCGCAATCTCTACATCGCCACCGTCATTTTGCTGATTGCGGTGGTGGCCCTCGTGAAATGGCTGCTGGGCACCAAGTTCGGCAAGGTCCAGAAGGCGGTGCGCGACAGTGAGAACCGGGTGCTTTTTTCCGGTTATGCCACCACCAGCTTCAAGCTCTTTATCTTTGTCCTCTGCGCCATCATCGCCGGGGCGGCCGGGGCGCTTTATGTGCCGCAGGTCGGCATCATCAACCCCAGCGAGATGACCACTGACAAATCGCTTGAAGCCGTGGTCTGGGTGGCGGTGGGAGGCCGGGCCACCCTGCTGGGGCCGATCTACGGGGCCATCTTTGTGAATGCCCTGAAGTCGTGGGCCACCACTGCCTATCCAGACTATTGGTATATCATTCTCGGCGGTCTGTTTGTCCTGGCAGTGCTTTTTGCCCCCAATGGCATCGCCGGATTCCCCCAACAAATCCGGGACGTCGCGGCCTGGTGGAAGCGCCGCCAGGCCCCCGCCATCGAACCGGACGCCACTCCCGCCTGACATTTTTCATGAGCAGCCCAGTCATCCTCGCCGCTGACGGCGTGAACAAATCCTTCGACGGCTTCAAGGCCATCAACGATCTCAATTTTTACCTTGATGAGGGGGAATTGCGCACCGTGATCGGCCCGAATGGCGCGGGCAAATCCACCTTCCTCGACCTCATCACCGGCCGCACCCGCCCGGACAGCGGGAAGATTGTCTTTGGCACCGGGGTCGGTGAGGAAATCACTTCCAAAAAGGAATATGAAATCTACCGCATGGGCATCGGCCGGAAGTTCCAGACTCCCAGCGTTTTTACCGAACACACCGTTTTTGACAACATCCTGCTCGGCCTAAAAGGGGAGCGCGGGGTCTTCAGGACCCTCTTCGCCAAACTCAGCAGCACCGACCGTGACCGCATCGAGCAGGTGCTGAAAATCGTGGGGCTGTTCGACAAACGGGATGACCAGGCAGGTTCCCTCGCTCATGGGCAGAAACAGTGGCTGGAGATCGGAATGCTCCTGGCTCAGGATGCCAAACTTCTGCTGGTGGATGAACCGGCTGCCGGCATGACCGACGAGGAAACCCACAAAACCGGCGAACTTCTTCTCAGCCTGGCGGGCAAACACAGCATCATCGTGATTGAGCACGATATGGTGTTTGTCCGGCAAATTGCCACCAAGGTCACGGTCCTCCACCAGGGCCACGTGCTCTGCGAGGGCACGGTGGATGACGTGCAGAATGATCCTGAAGTCCGCAGCGTCTATCTGGGCCGCGGCAAACCCTAACTGCGAATCGCATTTCCCACGGATGACACGGATGAAACAAATATCACGGATTAGGGAATCTCAGGAGACAACTATCTTTGCTTCTGCCGCGCGGCCTCCTCATCAGTGCCATCTGTCGAATTCGTGTCATCTGTGGCCCGCCCGGCTTTCCTGCCAATAACTTTCCCCTCCCAGCGACATGCTTAAAGTCGAATCCCTTCATGCCGACATCGGCGGTTCCCGCATCCTGCGTGGCGTGTCCCTTGAGGTCGCGCCGGGCGAGGTAGCCTGTCTGATGGGCCGCAACGGCGTGGGCAAGACCACTACCCTGAAATCCATCACCGGCCTGCGCGACATCCGCAGCGGCAACATCTCGCTTGAAGGAAAATCCCTGCAGGGTCTGCCGCCCGATGCCCGGGCCCGGCTGGGCATTGGTTATGTGCCCCAGGGACGCGATATTTTCCCTCACATGACGGTGGAGGAGAACCTCCGGATTGGTTATGTCGCCAATGGCAGCCGGATCACGGACGTCAAGGCCGCCCAGGAACGGATCTATACCCTGTTCCCGGTTCTGAAATCCATGCTGGCCCGCAAAGGCGGGGTGCTCAGCGGGGGCCAGCAGCAGCAGCTCGCAATTGGGCGGGCCCTCCTCACGGGACCCAAGCTCCTGATTCTTGACGAACCGACCGAAGGCATCCAGCCCAGCATCATTGAGGAAATCGGCGAGACCATCAAGCTGCTTCGAACCAGCGAAAAAATCGCCATTCTGCTCGTGGAGCAATACGTCGACTTCTGCCGGGACGTGGGAGATTGTTATTTTGCGATGGACCGCGGCACCGTTGTTTCCCACGGACGGATCAGTGATTTGACCGATGAAGTGGTCAGGACCCACTTGCAGGTATAAGGTCAGCCCCGGGGCAAATTTTGCGCTCATATAAACAGGCGTTGCAGCAAGGGCGGCTGAACCGTAGATTGGACTGATGAGTGCCCCCAATCCCTGCCAGACCTGTTCCCGCCGGAAGTTCATTGGTAGCCTTGCTGCGGCCTGCGGGGCCATCAGCACCTGGGTTCCCGGTTCTGCGTTGGCCCAGGAGACGCCCCCTTTGGATCTGAACCAGGTTCTGCCACTGCGGATCGCCGATTTCCCGGCGCTCCAGCAGGAAGGCGGTTCCCTCATGCTGACCCCTGACGGTGGCACCACCGTGCTGATGATCAACCGCGGGGCGGGCAACCAGATCTATGTGATGGATCCCACCTGCCGGCACGCGGCTTGCCGGGTGGACCGCTATGACCCCATCAGCCGCCAGACCTCGTGCCCTTGCCATGGCTCCACTTATGCCATTGACGGTGAGGTGACCAATGGGCCCGCGAGGGATAATCTGATCGGTTATCCCAGCCGTTTTGAGAATGGAATTCTGGAGGTAGAACTGCCGGAGTTTTCCTTTGGCTTCACAAGCATGGTCTTCGCCCGCACCGCCGGCGGCAGGACCCGGCTGGCGCTGACCTTTGCCACCCGGAATTTGTCACTCTACCGGATCCGGGGCGCTGCGGCACCAGCCGGTCCGTTTGCCCCGGCCTCATTCGCCACGACGCTTGAGGGGGCTCTGGACCGGACCCAGTTGGAAGGAAACGGGGACCCAAAAACTGTTTATGTCGATGCGGAGGGACCGCGTGGATTCTTTGCCCTGGAACTGGTGCTGTTCGAGGTTGGTTAGGTGGGCCGGGATTCACCCGCCCCCTCCGGACAGCCGGCCGCCCGGGGTCACCGGCGTCCGGAGTTCCCCATCGGACCAAAGCCCCCAAGGCTGCGGAAGAAAGTGGCAGGGTCAATCCCCCCGAGGGCATCACTCATGCGGTTCTTTTCCCGGTCCTGCCTGGCTTTGTAGGCAGTCCATCCTTCCATTTGTTCCTCCCGCAGGATGGCCGCGATGGCTTCTTCCTGATTGAGCGGAGGGTCCCCTGCCGTATCGGCTCCCGTCACCCCGGTCACCGCCAGCGAAGCATCATATTCCGGATTCGTTTTGACCAGGATATCGAAAACCTGGTCCTTTTGGGTTTCGTCCAGATTGAGGGACCGGCTCATGCGGTCGAGTTGCCAGTTGGCGGTGCGCTCCAGTTGTTCAGCCTTGGTCTCCAATTTGCGGTTTTCCCATGAGGCCATCTGTTCCGGCGTCATGGACTGCTTCACGTAGGAGTCCATCGCTTTCTGCGGATTCATGTCGTTCATCACCGTGAAAACGTCGAAAATGGTCAGTTTCCGGTCGAACATGGATTTCAGCTTCTCGAAGTTTTCGGCATCGAGTTTGACAAAATGGGCGATCATGTCCTCGGTCTGTTGTTCAGTCAGACCCATTTGTTCAGCCAGTTTGTTGGCCATACTGCGGATCATCCGGCCGGACATTTCCTTGCGTCGGTCGCCAAACATCAGCGCGAGGGACTTCATGAGGGGCCGGGCGTCATTCAGAATGCGCTGGATATCCAACACATTTTCCCTCACGGGATCCGGATCAACTCCCGAAAGTTCCATGGTATTCCTCCATGCTTCCGCCGTGGTGCGGGCTCCGGCGAGTTCGCCTTCCAGGTGGGCGATTTGAGCATCGCGTTCCAGCAGCCTTGCCGCATGGGATCGCTCTGTGAATGACAGATGCCAGAACCAGACGGCGGCACCGCCGGCCAACAAACCGAGGGGAAAGAGGAGAAGGCTTCGTTTCATGCAGAAGGGCACTGGGTCCAGCGGTAAGGGGAGACAGCGGTGGGTTTGCCTATTTAGCCTGATTTCCCCCCGCAAAACAATCCCGTGATTCCGGATGGAATAATGCTTGGCATAACCTCTTTGGAGGCGGCCGCTGAAGTCCTTGGCAAACGGGGTGGCCTATGGCATAACGGCGGCCTATGCTGCCCCGATATTGCTCTGTTCTCCTCCTCTTCCTGACTGCGGTTCCCCTGCCTTTGGCAGCTCAGGACCGCGCCGCCTTGACCATTCCGGCTACGGACGAAGGGCTTCCTGGGTCCGGTCCCATCCGCCGGGCCGACTGGTTCCGCCAGCTATGGGAGCAGCGCCGCATCGACTGGGCCGGAAAGGTGGCCAGGGACCAGGGAGCCGTGGTGTTCCTCGGCGACTCGATCACCCAGGGCTGGGGAGATGATTTCGGCAAGTCTTTTGGCACCATGAAGGCCGCCAACCGGGGCATTTCCGGCGACACCACCCGTGGCATGCTGGTCCGCCTGCAACAGGATGTTATCGCCCTGAATCCTTCGGCCGTGGTCCTGCTGGCCGGCACCAATGACCTCGAGGAAAAAGCCGCTCCCCCGGTCATTGCCGGCAACCTCAAACTCCTGCTCGCGGCGCTCCAGGCCCACCGCGCCGACCTGCCGGTGGTGCTGTGCAAGGTGTTCCCCAGCTCAGCCAGCAAATCCCGGTCCGCAGAACAGATCAAGGAACTCAATGGGTTGCTCGCCGGCCTCGTCAGGGACCAGCCGCAGGTCACCCTGGTGGAAACCTGGAAACCCTTTGCCGATGCCGCCGGGGATGCCCGGCCTGCGGAATTCCCGGACCTGCTTCACCCTAACCAAGCTGGCTACCGCAAATGGGCGGCCGCGCTGCGCCCGGTCCTGGCCACCCTCGGGCTAACTGAAACCGAACCTGATCCTTTCCAGCCGGAAGCCGGGTTCACGCCGCTCTTCAATGGGAGGGACCTCACGGGCTGGACATTCAAGGGGGGGCAGCCCTTCGATGGCAAGGTCCGGAGCAGCGACCAGCGTTATCTAGCTAAAAATGGACGCCTCATCGTTACGACGCCCCCGGAAGGCAGCAGACTCGCGCAGCTCTGGACAGTGCGGCAGTTCCCCGAAGATTTCACCTTGCGCCTCGAGTTCCGTGCCACTCCGGATGCCGACAGCGGTGTCTTCCTCCGTGAGCCCCAACTCCAATGCCGCGACTATCTCCTCGCCGGCCCTTTCAAAAACCTGATGAAATACAAACCCCAGGACTGGAATGAGCTGGAAGTGGTGATCACCGGGGACACCGCCCGCGCGACCTGCAACGGCGAGGTTCTTGTGGAAGGGATGAAGGTCCCCGCCACCGGCCCCATCGGCCTCGAAGGCGACCGCGGCCAGATGGAATACCGCCGCATCCGGGTCAAGGAAGGCTGATCCTAATCCTGATCCTCATCCGGAAGCAGTTAGTTCCGCACCGCCAGCAGAAAAATTGCCAGGAGGCCCACCGGCAGCCAGAACAGCACCTGACCCATCAGGCGCCAAAAGGGGGGAAACATGTGCCGGCTGGTGCCGTTGCGCAGGCGTCTCCTTGAAAGGAAAAGCGCCGCTCCGGTGCCCATGGGGACGAGGGTGAGGAGAAAAGGCCGGATCATGCCGGCAATCGGGTCGTGGTCGGTCCAGGCCGCCGCCATCACCCCGGCGCTGAAGAAGTAGGAGGCGTATTCCGAATCCGGATTTGTCCTCAGGAGGATGCCGTTCAACAGAATTGTCAGGTAAATGGCGGTGAAGCCGAGGCCGGCTGCAGCAAGCCAGCGGGCCCGCACGCGGTCGGCGGCGAGATGCGAATCCGTCAGCTGGTCATGCGGGCCCCCCCGGGGCTCTTCCGGCGGCAGGGTGGCCAGGATTTTGCGGGCGATGACCTGTTCGCAAAGGTTCCCGTGGATGGGGCCCTCCGCGATGGCGGACAGTTCCGCCCGCCCGGCCGTATGCAGCGGATCGAGAGGGTCTGGCTCCATGACAGATTCGAGATGATCCCGCAATTTGGGAACATCCTCCGCCCTGACATACACCGAAAATCCCATCGGATGCATCGTCCCTCCGAGGGTGCCATCGAAACCGGTGGTGGACCGCCGCGCATCCAACAGCCGGGTGTCCACCCCGCAATCCGCAGCAATCGCGGAGAATGCATTGGCCTCCTCCACGCTTTGGAACCGGGCTACCGGAACCAGAGCAAGGGGGGCCGGGGTGTCGGAGGGCATAGGGGTGTCCTAACCTGCCCGCCGGGCGGATGCAAGGAATTTCAGAATTGCCGGGAAGACCGTATCGTTTTATTTGAATCAGTTCCAACAAACCGTCCGATGGGGGGTCTGTCTCCGGCGAATGCAGGGCAGCGGGACTTTACCAACAACTTACCCTCCCGCCTGTCCGCCAGCCTACCCTTTCCGCCATGAAAATGATATTCTCCCCCTTCCTTCCGGCCGGCGTCCTGCTGGGTTTCACCCTTATTTGTGAGGGCCAGCCGGCGCTGACGATCTACAATCAGAACTTTGCCACGGTGCGGGACCGGCTCACGCTGGACCTGCAGAGCGGTCTCAATGATGTCCGCTTCACGGAGACCACGGCCCATCTGGAAGCGGATTCCGTCATTCTGCGCGATCCCGCCGGAGTGGTGGTGTTGCGGGTCGTCGAACAAAACTACCGTGCCGATCCCATCTCCGAGGGCCTGCTGCTCTCCCTGAACGAGGGGAAGGAAATCGACTTCCTTGTTCCCGGCCATCAGGGCACACCGGAGCGGACCGTGAAGGGGAAAATTATCCGCAGTGGTTATACACCACACTCCCGCACTGCCATGCAGCGCTACGGCCAGGCCTATTACATGAACCAGATGGCCTTGAATGCCGGTTCCGGACAAGGAATGCAGCCCATCATCGAAGTGGAAGGCAAGTTGCAGTTCGGCCTGCCGGGCAAGCCTTTTTTCCCCGCCCTCGCCGATGATACGGTGCTCAAGCCGACCCTGGTCTGGAAGCTCCATTCCGACAAAGCCGCCAAGGTGAACGCCGAAGTGGCCTATCAGACCGGCGGGATGAGCTGGGAGGCGGCTTACAACGTGGTGGCCCCGGAAAAAGGGGAAATCCTGGACCTGACCGGATGGGTCACCATGGACAACCAAAGCGGGAAGACGTTCCGGGAAGCCAGGGTGCAGTTGGTGGCTGGGGATGTGGCCAAGGTGCAAAATGATAATGACGGTCATGCCCGCAGGAATGGGGCGTTGATGGCCATGCAATCCGCAGCCGCTCCGCAGGTCACGGAAAAATCCTTCGATGAATACCATCTCTACAGCCTGCCCCTGCCAACCACTCTGCATGACCGCGAGACCAAGCAGGTGGAATTTGTCAGGGCTTCCGGGATCCAGGCCCAGCGGGTTTACGTTTATGACGGCGTGAAGATCGACCGCAACCGCTACGGCAATCATACCATGCTGAATATCCGCAGTCAGGAAGACTACGGCACGGAGAGCAATCCGAAAGTGTGGGTGATGCGCGAGTTCAAAAACAGTGCCGGAAACCAACTGGGCCTGCCCTTGCCGCGGGGCACGGTGCGGTTTTACCGCCAGGACGATGAAGGGCAGCTTCAGTTCACCGGCGAAAACCAGATCGACCACACGCCGAAGGATGAAACCCTGCGCATCTACACCGGCAATGCCTTCGATCTGGTGGGCGAACGCAAACGCACCGCCTTCAAAAGCGACAGCTCGAACCGCTGGTTCGACGAATCCTTCGAAATCACGCTGCGCAACCACAAGACCGAGGACGTGGAAATCCGCGTGGTGGAACACCTCTACCGATGGACCAACTGGGAAATCCGAGAACCTTCCAACACCTATCTCAAAACCGATGCCCAGACCATCGAGTTCCGCATCCCGCTGAAACCGGACGGGGAACACGTGCTGACCTATCAAGTGAGGTATTCCTGGTAGAGCCATGAATTTACCGGCTTCCTTTCGTAGCCTCATCGCGGGAGCGGCGTGGCTGGTTTTCTGCGTGCCTTCGTATGGTCAGCCGGCGGCGGCGGAGAATGGCCGGATCCGTGATCTGGTTAGGCTGGCGGATCCTTCGCCGCCTACGGAGACCGACTTGAAACGGATGGCCCGCGAGCGGGAGCAGGAAATGCTGCGGGAACAGCCGGCACGGGTGCCGGGCAGCCGCCATCGCACCATATTGACTACCGACTTCATGGTTCGCGATCCGCGCGGCCACATTTGGGCTTTTTGGGTGGACGGGAAAAAGTTTTCCGAGTGGGACGGATATATGTGGCAAGAGCGGGCGGTGCCGGAAGCGGTGCTAGGGAGCAATGGGCAATCCGACAAGTTCGTGGCCGACACCAGCGGACAGGCGTGGTTGTGGCCCGACAACGGCGGCACCACCTGCGTATTCGATTTCGCCACCGGCCAGTGGCAGGTGTTTCAAACGCTGCGGGAAGCGGTCGCTGTCAGGTTGGTGCCCGGTGACTGCCTCGCGGGCTCGTTCGTGATGCCTGCCCCGGTCTCCCACCGGAATGGCACCAAGGCGCTGATTCATTTGGACGGCCGGATCGAAGTGCTGCGCAGGGGCAGGTGGCACACCACTACCGTGCTGCAGGCGGCGGGCCAGTCTGCTACTGTTAGCGATCCTTTGTCCTTCACCCTTGGCGGTGATGTTTCCGTGCAGGTGGATGAAAAGTATTATGCCCTCGGTCAGGAAAATTCATGGCGGACCGTTCCGGCGGAAACGGTTCTGCCTGCAACGGAGCGCCATATGTCCATTCCCCCTCCCCGGGCTGTCCCAGGGCTGGACAAAATCCGGACTTCCCTATGGGACCGCACCGGAGCGGCGTGGATTATCACAAGTGACCGCCATCTCCACAAATGGCGCGAAGGCCGGGTGGTGCCCGTCATGGATGGAGAAAAGCCTCTCTTAATGCCCGACAGCTTCTTCGCCGATGTCCTCATTGATCCGGTGGGGAATGCGTTTATCGTGGATTCCCAGTGGGGGCCGGTTGTAACCTATCAATTTGTGGCTGCCCTTTCACGCGGCCCAATGCGGTCAGCGATGGTGGAACAATCCGAGGGAGGAATGGTTTCGATCAAACTGCCGGATCAGGCGCAAGCGCAAGGATGGCACCGCTGGCGGCATGGTGGGGAGCCATGGTCGAAGATGACACGCAGCCCGCTTCTGGACATTCCGGGATTGCTGCCAGGCACCCATCAGATCGAGTTGGAGCTGGTCGATGAGGAGTTTACCCTCCTTGCCCCCATCCTGAAATGGGAGGTGAAAATCGATGTTCTCGCTTCGGATAAAATCCGCCAGTGGATCCAACTCCTGGGTTCGCCGGATATCGAACGGTGCGAGGAGGCGGTCCAAATCCTCGTCAACCAGGGCTCCGGAGCACTTCCCGCCCTTACCAAGGCACTGCAGGAAATCGGAGCGCCGGAAAACCGCCAGTGGTGGCTCCGCGCGGTCATCCAGCGGATCCAACGCGAAGCGGCGGGAACTCCGTGAGCGCACCTGACAACGGCTGCGGAGGCTTTCCTATTTTTCCCGTGAATCCCAAACACTGCTGATTCATCTTGCTTGGGGATGGACCATAATCCGGGCTGGGCACCGTTGCGGCCACCATCATCGGCCTGTTGCCGGGAGGCTACGGGGCCCCGCGCGAGTGCTTCAAGGCGGATCTCCCGACCGCAGGCCTGCCGCTGACGATTCAAATATTGTTTGATCCATATCCGGCAAAAGTTTGTATAATCCATGTGAATTGGAACTTTACTTCCAATCTGCAAACGGCAGCCAACTCATGCCGGGCCTGAGCCGTCCCGCCCTTGCCATTGGGTGAATTCCCCGCAGGCTGCGGCCTATGGAATACGACTGGGCCAGCTTGGATGAACTGCGGAAAACCTACCTCGAAGGCACGGCCGGGCAGGGGGATTATTGGGTCTCGGAGGAATTGCTGGCGGGGTATGATGCCACGTTTGCCCGGCGCATCGCCTGGAAGTGGCATCATGTTTTCCGTGACCTGGCGGGCGTCGGCTGGACTCCCCCGCCTGGGGCGGTGTATGACTGGGGCTGTGGCACCGGAGTGGCGGTGCGGGAATTTCTGGCGGCCTATCCCGGAGCGGGACTCAACTCGGTCGGCCTGCATGACCGATCCCGGCGGGCAGTTAGTTTTGCCAGTGCGGCCATCCGGCGGGAATTTCCTGACCTTCCGGTGTCTGCTGCTGAACCGGAAGGTCCGTTCACTCTGTTGCTCAGCCACGTGGTGACGGAACTGCCGGAAAAGACCCTGACTGAACTGTTGAAACTGGCCGGCCGCGCAACTGCCGTGGTCTGGGTGGAGCCGGGCACCAGTGTCGCCAGCGCCCAATTGGTGAAAGCACGCGAAACCCTGCGGGAAACTTTTCATCCCATTGCCCCCTGCCTGCACCGGAACCGCTGTGGCCTGCTGGAAGCGGGGCATGAAAACGACTGGTGTCATTTCTTTGCAGTGCCCCCTAACGAAGTCTACACCGACCGGGACTGGGTGCAGTTCGGCCGCATCATGGGCATCGATCTCCGCTCCCTGCCGCTCAGCTATCTGGTGCTGGACCGCCGTCCCCCCGCCGATGGCATTCCAGGAGCGGTGCGGATCCTTGGCAAACACCGGCTGTATAAAGGCCATGCCCTGCTGGATGCCTGTGATTCTACTGGCGTCCATGAGCGCCGCTTCACCAAGCGGACCGATCCAGTCTTTTTCCGGGCCATGAACAAAGGCAAAACCAGCACCCTTCAGCAATGGACCCTGGAAGAGAATGAAATCACGTCCTTTTCTGAGCCCGGGGCAGCAGCCTCTCTGAAGAATAACCAACACCAGGGGTAGGCAGATAGCGGATCCAACTTATGGTGAGGATATCATCGGATCACCCGGTGCAAGAGCGCGGAAGTGTCTTAGATTCAGCGTGTAGAGTCTGGTGCACCCTGCACTGCGGGCCCCGGCGACATGCAATGCGTCGTAGATGGCTCCGCTGGAGAGGTTCTGCCCGACAGTAAGTCGCATGGCCTCGTGGTATTCTGAGGTCCCGAGGGGGATCAGCGTGAAATGCGTCAGGATGGACTGCTGGATGAGGCGCTGGACATCCGTCGGCTGGAGTCTCGGCTTGAGCGGCAGGGCGGTGAGGGTAGCGAAGAGTTCCGCCAAACCATGAGTGGTCAGGTAACCCTGCGAGGTGCCATCTTTCACAGATTGCAGGCGGGGAAAGGCGACGGCGTGATGGGGATGCTGCTGGAGCAGTGCCGCGACGAGCGTGGAGGTGTCGAAACAGACTTTCAAGGTTCAGATCCCTCCGATTTCCGTCCCTCGCTGATTCCGTTGGCCCTCTATAAAGGCTCCGAGATCCCAAGCGGCGGGCGGAATTTCGCTGGAGCAGAGGAGAAAACCCTTTTCTTCCGCGAGCGGCGAGACGGCGACCACGGGGCGAAGTCGTATCCCATCAGATTCGAGAGTGACTTCCAGCTCGTCACCTGGTTTGAGCGCAAACCGGTCCCGTAGGGCTTTGGGAACCACCAAGCGACTCATTTTATCCAAGGTAAGTGTCATGGTAAAACAAATGCCATTTGCCATTTTGAATGTCAAGAGCCAAGGCTTGAAGAAACTTATGGTGAATAGCCGGGACTCTTCTCCGGGCGACTGCCGGTGGCCTCAGATACCCAGGTAAGCCGCCTGCACCTGCGGGTTGGCCTTCAGTTCGGCGCTGGGGCCTTCGAGGATAACTTTGCCGGTTTCGAGGACATAACCATAGCTGGAAACGTCGAGGGCAAGGTTGGCATTTTGTTCGACCAGGAGTATGGTCAGGCCCTGGGTGCGGTTGATCTCCACAATTTTTTCAAAGATGGACCTTGTGAGGAGCGGGGCGATGCCCAGCGACGGTTCGTCCAGCATGAGGAACCGGGGATTGCCAAGGAGGGCCCGACCGATTGCCAGCATTTGCTGTTCGCCGCCGGATAAGGTTCCCGCGAGTTGTTTCCGGCGCTCGAGGAGCCGCGGGAAGACGGTGAAGACATAATCTGTCCGGGTGGCAGTCCACTTTTTGTCACGCTGCAGATAGGCCCCCATCTGGAGATTTTCCTGAACAGTCAGATTGGCGAAGACCATGCGGCCTTCGGGAACCTGGCAGAGGCCCTGGCTGACAATTTTATGCGCGGCCTGGCCGGTGATTTCGGCACCGTCATACTGCACGCTGCCCCCGGCTGTCTTGATGAGGCCGGAGATGGCGCGCAAGGTGGTGGATTTGCCGGCTCCGTTGGCCCCGATCAAAGTGACAATTTTACCATCGGGTACTTTGAGGGAAATGCCATGCAGAGCCCGGATGGAGCCGTAGGAGACTTGCAGGTTTTGCACTTCAAGCATGGGAAGGGTTGATGGTTGAAGGGTTGATGGTTGATGGAAATTTGAGGGAAGATGGAAACTGGAGCCGGGGCGAACTGATCCCGGAATGTGAAGGGTTCAGGCTTCCTCAAGGAGAGACCGGCGCAGTCCGCTGAGCATTTTGCCCTGCTGTTGTGCGGCGATGTAGAGATTTTGGAACTGGGCTTCAGTCAGGTGCCCCTGATTGCGGGCGATGAAGGATTGGGACACGACCTCGAAGACGGAACCTGTAGCGATTTCGACGAAACGCGCGAAATCCTTGCGGGAATTGCGGGAGGATCCTTCCGCGATATTGGATGATATGGAGACAGCCGAACGCCGCATTTGATTGGTCAACCCCAAGCGTTCGTCCGGGGGGAAATTCCGCGTGCTGGAATAGATCAGATCGGCAAACTCGATGGCTAGTTGCCAGACTTCCAGTTTTTCAAAATTGAACATGGGTGGCGGGGAGGTTGATGGGTAAAGAGCTGATGGTTGTTGGATGGAACTGGCAAGGCGGCGCGGCTATCGGGAAATTTTCTATCAACCATCAACCTATCAACCATCAACTGACCTTATGGTCCGCCCCCAGATACGCTTCCAGAACTTTGGGATCGCATTGCACCACCGCGGGCGGACCTTCGGCGATTTTGATGCCGTATTCGAGGACGACGATGTTCCGGCAGATACCCATCACCACTTTCATGTCGTGCTCGACCAGCATGATGGCGATGTCAAATTTGTCGCGGATGAACTGAATGAGGTTCATGAGGACCTCTTTTTCGGTGGGGTTCATGCCTGCGGCGGGTTCGTCGAGCAGGAGCAACTTCGGTTTGGTGGCGAGGGCGCGGACGATTTCCAGACGGCGCTGGTCGCCGTAGGGAAGGGAGGTGGCTTTTTCGTGGCGGAGGTGGCCGAGGCTGAAGATTTCCAGCAGGTCCATTACCTGGGTGTCAATGACGGCTTCTTCTTCCCGCCAGGCGCGTCCGCGGAGGAGCGCCTGGCCCATGCCGCCCCGCAGGTGCAGTCGCATGGCGGTGCGGACGTTGTCGAAGACGGAGAGGGAAGGGAAGAGGCGGATATTCTGAAAGGTGCGGGAAATTCCCAGGGCGGCAATCTGATGCGGCTGGTGGCCGGGCAATTCGATGCCGTTGAAGGTGATTCTTCCGGCGGTGGGGCGGTAAACCCCGGTGATCAGATTGAAGACGGTGGTTTTGCCGGTACCATTGGGACCGATCAATCCGACGAGGCTGCCAGGAGGCACATGGAAACTCAATCCGCAGACCGCTTTGAGCCCGCCGAACTGGATAGTGACATCGTCAAGATGCAGTCCGCCGCTCATGCGGTGCGTCCTTTCTTTTCGAAGAGGGTGGCGGGCAGCAGGCCTTGCGGACGCACCAGCATCATGATGATGAGCAGCAGTGAAAAGATGATCATACGGTATTGTTCAAAGTCCCGCAGGTATTCATTGAGCAGAGTGAGGATGATGGCAGCGGCGATGACACCCACCGTGCTGCCCATGCCGCCGAGGATGACGATGACGACCACATCGAAGGACTTCAGGAAGTTGAAGCCTTCCGGATTGATCGCCCCTTTCTGATGGGCATACAGCCCGCCTCCGATGCCCGCGAAGAAGGCACCGACGACAAAGGCGGTGACTTTATAACGGGTCGTGCTGATGCCCATGGAGGAGGCGGCGACTTCGTCATCACGCACCGCGAGGAAGCCGCGCCCCCAGGTGGAATTGACCATGGAGGTGACGGTGTAGATGCAGATGGCGGCGGCTCCGAAGACCCAGAAGATAGTGGTGCTGAAAGGGATGCCGCCAAGGCCGAGCGCGCCGCCGAAGGTGCCGTCAGGTTTGGTATTTTGCAGCAGGACGCGGATAATTTCATTGAAGCCAAGGGTGACGATAGCGAGATAGTCCCCCCGCAGGCGGAGGGAGGGGACACCGATCATCCAGCCGAAGAGGGCGGCCATGATGCCTCCGGTGAGCAGGGCGGTGAAGAAGGCCAGACCCTGACCAAATCCCCCGGTTCCGAAAATATTCTGCAACTGGGGCCCGAGTTGGAGGCTGACCACGGCGGAGCCGTATGCCCCCACCGCCATGAGTCCGGCGTGGCCGAGCGAGAACTGCCCGGTGTGGCCGTTGACCAGATTCAGACTGACCGCGAGGATGATGCTGATTCCCGCGGTGAGGATGATATCAAGGTAGTAGGAGTTGAACTTGTCTGACATCTGCGAAACGCCGAAGCTGAGGAGCAGCGCGGCCAGCAGGAGAATCCAGGCTCGATAGCGGGAGAAGATCATCGGGCGGGAATAGCTAGACTTTTTCACGCTCGGTTTTGCCGAGCAGACCGGAAGGTTTGAAGAGCAGAATGAGGATGAGGATAACAAAAGCCACGCCATCCTTGTAGCCGGAAGGCAGCCCGAAGACCTGGCTGTAACCTCCGACCAGCGTTTCCGTGACGCCGATGATCAGTCCACCGAGAGCGGCCCCCGGGATGTTGCCAATGCCGCCCAGCACCGCCGCTATGAAGGCCTTCAAGCCCGGGATGATGCCCATGAAAGGCTCCACCGAAGGATAAAGCGAGGCATAAAGAATACCACCCGCTGCCGCCAGCGCCGAGCCAAGGCCGAAGGTGAAGGAGATGACCACGCTGTTGTTGACGCCCATCAGGGCGGAGGCCGTGGGATTGAGCGAGAGGGCACGCATGGCAAGGCCGAGCCGGGTGCGCATCACCACAAAGCGTAGTCCAATGAGCAGGGCTACCACGGTGACCAGGACGATGACCTGGGTTTTGGTGACGGCGAGTCCACCGGTGAGGGCGATGTTTTCCGCCGGGATGAGTTGGGGAAAGGGCTGCTGGGTGGCTCCGAAAATAAGTTGGCCCGAGTATTCAATCAGCAACGAAACCCCAATCGCGGTGATGAGGACATTGAGGCGCGGGCGATTGCGCAGTGGCCGGTAAGCGAGGTATTCGATTACCATGCCAAGCACCGCGCACAGGGCCATGGCCAGCAGCAGGATGATAAGAAGAGTGATCCCCCATGGCAGCCCGGCCAGAGACGGCCCGAGCCACTTGTTGAGGTAGATCCCGGCAAAGGCCCCCAGCATGAACACGTCGCCATGCGCGAAATTGATGAATCGCAGGACGCCGTAGACCATGGTGTAACCCAGGGCGATCAGCGCGTAGATCGAACCGAGAAACAGTCCGTTGAGCAGTTGTTGGGTGAACTGTTCCAAAAGCGGGCGGCGGCCGGGGTTGGATAGGCGGGGGCTGGGAGGGAAGCGGGTCCCGCCGGCGGGGAATCAGGGCTGCACGGTTTCCACATACTTCACCTCACCGTTCTGGATACTCAGAATCACAGCTGCTTTGGTGGCATTGCGTTTTTCATCAAGGGTGATTTTGCCTGTGATGGCCGGGAAATCCTTGGTTTTGGCAAGAACATCCCGCACCGCCTTGCCGTCGGTGGTCCCGGCGGTTTTGATGCCGTGGAAGAGCAGCATGGCGGCATCATAGCCAAGCGCCACAAAGGTGCTGGGTTTGGTGCCTTTGGCGGCCTCGTATTTTTTCACGAAACTCTGGATGGCTTCCGATTTGTCCTCGGTTGAGAAATGGTTGGAGAAATAACACCCATCGACGGCCGACCCCGCTACCTGGACAAGCGAGGCATCATCCCAGCCGTCGCCGCCGCACATCGGAACCGTGATGCCGAGTTCGCGGGCCTGCTTCGCGATCAAGCCGATCTCAGTATAATAACCGGGCAGGAAGATCGCATCCACATTGGCAGCCTTGATGGCCGTCAGTTGGGCTTTGAAGTCCTTGTCCCCTTTGCCGAAGCTCTGCTCAACGGCCACCGTGCCGCCGTTTTGAGTGTAATATTCCTTGAAGAATTGGCTGAGACCCACGCTGTAGTCCTCCTTCACATCCGTCAGGACGGCCATGTTTTTCCAGCCTTTGGAGAGGGCAAATTTCGCCATTACGGTGCCTTGAAAAGGATCGATGAAACACACCCGGAAGATGTAATCGCCAACTTCGGTGACCTTGGTGTTGGTGGAACCCGGGGAAATCATCGGGATGCCTTCCTTCTGGCAGATGGGTGCCATCTCGAGGGATTTGCTGGATGAGATTTCACCGATGATGCCCACCACTTTTTCGCGGGACACCAGCTTTTTCGTCACCGTGCCGGCCTCGCCGTTTTTGGACTGGTCATCCTCCGTGATGAGCCGGACTTGTTTGCCCAGCAGGCCACCGGCGGCATTGATTTCCTCGACCGCCATCTTCACCCCTTCATTCTGGGCCTTGCCCCATGCAGCGGTGCCTCCTGACAACGAGGCCACTTCGCCGATCACGATCTCATTGGCGTTTTCCTTTTTGGAGCAGCCGGCGGTGAAGAAGGTCACGGTGACTCCGGCAAGGAGCACGGCACGGGTTAGGAATGGGACAGACATGGGAGTTCAGAGCGTGTTGTGGAAGCAGGAAACCTGCCGGGGCCGATCATAGGAGCCACTCCCCCCGCCTGCAACATGAAAGCCCCGGCGTTACCCCGCCGCTCCGGGAAATCCAATCCGTTGATCAACAAATTGTCATTGACTTGTCATATCTTGCAATACAAGCTACCATCTAAACACGCAGTAAATGGAAGATTTTTTCGATAACTGGACCATCCAAGTCCGCAAAGGCGTGCTGGAGTTGTGCCTGTTGTCGGCGCTCGACTCCGGGGAGCACTATGGATATGCTCTGGTGAAGCGGCTCAGTGCCACGCCGGGGCTTTCGGTGGCAGAAGGCTCGATTTATCCCCTGTTGTCGCGCATGAAGAGTGCGGGGCTGGTGGAAACCCGGCTGGAGGAATCGCCCTCCGGTCCGGCCCGCAAATACTATCAGTTAACGGACGCGGGACGCGACCGTCTGAGGCTGATGCGGCCCTATTTTGAATCGCTCGTGCTTGCGGTCAGGGCGTTGCAGCCGTCTGCGGCCGGCCCCCCTTCTCCTTCTCCTTCCCTTTCCCATCCTCAACCCATCCCTGTCCCAACATGATCACCCTGCCGCTTCAGTGGACTCCTTCTGCCCGCGAGGGGCTGGAACGTTATTTTGCAGCCCGGCTGGTTCCGGATTTGTTGGAGGGCGCGGACGCCCTGGAAGTGCGGGCGGATTTGGAATCGCATTTGGAGATGGAACTCCAGCGGCGGGGCGGCACCGACGTGACGGTGGTGACCGTGGAAGACCTGCGGCAGGTATTGGCGAGGATGGGCGAAACGCTGCCCGAAGCACCTGTCCGCAAGCCCCTGGCCCCACGACCGGTGGTGAAACCGCCCGAGACCGTGGAGGCCCCGGCAGGCAAGCCGAAAACCTACCGGTGGTTTCGTTTCGCCGCTTTGTGGTTTCCGCTCTTCGTTTTTGCCTTTGAGGTGATTACCCGGGGCTGTGCCGGAATGTTGTTCAATGCCATGCCCGACCCCTTTCATCACCTGCTGGTGTTGCTGGTGCCGCTGGCGGCCTGGCTGTTTTTGAAAAGCCGCCGCGGATTATCCCCGACCCGATTGGCCCTTGTGGCTCCATGGGCCATGGGCGCGGCCACGGCGGTGGTGATTTATTACAGCCTGTGCCTGCTCCCGGTGGCCCCTATGGCGGTGCCGGCTACGCTCTGGTTCGGGGTGGGACTGCTGGCCTTGTCGCCGTTCTTTGCCCTGGCAGCAGTCCGTCCGGCCTGGAAGCGGCTGGCGGCGGATGGCCCCCTGGCCCGCCGCCGCCTACGTCAGGGTTTTTGGGGCATGACGGCTCTGATTGTGCTCATGGCCCTGCCGGTGATCATTACCCGGGTTGGATTGCATCGGGCCGTCGCGGCCGGTTCCGGGGAAAACGAACGAGCCGCCGCCACCCGGCTGGTCAGGAAGTGGGGGTCTGACGAGGCCCTGCTCCGGGCTTGTTATGCGAGGCCCTTCCGGTTTCAAATGAACCGGTCGTTGAATGACGGTCCGGTGGCCTGGCTGGCCGACTGGATCCGCCGGCCCGGGGAAGGCGATAGTGCGGATGCGGACCGCCTTGTCAGCACCAGCCGGGATCTGTATTTCCGGGTCACCGGCCAATCATTCAGCGCGGTGCCCCGACCGGCCCAGGCCCGGCCATGGATCTTCACCCCGTTCAATCCGCAGCGCTTTTTCCGTCAGGATGAGGATCGGGGCGGCACCCAGGTTGCCGGACGCATTGACGGCCTCAGCCTTGCCGAAGGCCGCATCGACTGGCACTGCGGGCAGGCCTCCGGTCTGACGTGGGGTGAATGGACCCTGACATTCGAGAACACCACCTCCCAGGCGGAGGAAGCGCGATGCCGCATTGCCCTGCCGCCTGGCGGATTTGTCAGCCGTGTTACGCTCTGGGTGAATGGAAAACCGGAGGAGGCGGCCTACAGTGCCCTGTCCACGGTCCGGGCCGCCTATCAATCTGTGGCTGTCCAGCAGCAGCGGGATCCGGTGCTCGTCACTCAGCCGGATGCCGGCAGCATTCTGGTTCAGGCCTTCCCGGTGCCGGCGCACGGACAGCTGAAAACACGGCTCACCTTCACCGTCCCGGCGGGGGCCGATGCCAGGGTCTGGCTGCCCAGCATGGTGGAGCAGAACTTCGAACTCTCTCCCGCAGCCCGCCATGCCCTCTGGATCCAGGCCGACGGGGGCACCCTCACACTGCCGGAAACGCTTCGTCCTGAGTTGGCATTGGAAGACGGCCATCCTACCCTGACGGCTTCCCTTGCCCCGGAGGCATTTACTGGCCCCGGCACTTTCTTCACTTGGAACCATCAGCCGGACGCAGTGGTGTATAGCGAAAACCCCTTTGCCGGACCGGAGTCAAAAATGGTGGTGCGGCAGCATGCTCCCCCCGTGCCATTCCAGCCTGGATCGGTAGCCTGGGTCATTGACACCTCGGCAGGACTCGACCCCCACAAGGAAGCAATTCAAGCTTCCCTCCGCAACTTTGCCAGCGGAGTTCCGTCGGCCGTTTTCCTTCCCGGCGATGCCGCCAGCGAACTGCAGACCCTGACAGATCCGGCCGCGGTCACGCTTTCCTTCGCCGGAGGCCGCGACAACACGCCGGCCTTGGCCGCGGCCATCGCCTGGCTGCGGGGAAAACCGCAGCCCTGCCTGATTTGGATCCACGGCCCGCAACCGGGGGCCGCCGCCCCGCCGCCGCTCATGGACCAACTGTTGGAACGGAGTGTCGCCCGCTTCACCCTGATGGACGTGCCGCTGGTGCCGGGAGAAAACGTCCTCAGCCCGTTGTTTGCCAACCGGCCGCGCATTACCACGGTGCCGGTGCGCCACGGGGGGCTGGATCTGACGGCCTCGCTCGTCGCAGCCCTGCAACAACCGGGCGGCACCTTCACAGCCATGGCGGCTGATGCAATTCTGCCAGAGGGCGCAGTCAAAACCAGCGACAGCCTCGCCCGGTGGTATGCCCGGACGGAAACGGGCCGGCTCGCGCTCTCCGATCCCGCCAGCGCGAGCGCCTTCGCCGCTGCCCATCAAATCGTTAGCCCGTGGTCCGGTGCCGTTGTCCTTGAACGAACCAGCGATTACGCGCAACACGGACTCCAGCAAAGCGATGCGGCGGTCAGCCAGCAAATCCCGCTGATCCCCGAACCTTCCGGAGTACTGCTGCTGCTGCTCTCGGCAGGCCACTTCCTGCTGCGCCGGCGGCGATGAATGGTTAGCATTTCCGTCTTGTTCCCCAATCTTCCAGAATCCTGCCCATGGTCCCAAATCCCATCCCTTGGCTTCTGATTGTGGCCGTCCTTGGCAGCCTCACCGTGGCTGTGCTGCTGGTTATCGTCGTCCGCAGCCGCCACCCGGTGCGTAATGGCCTGCTGCTCGCTCTGAGTCTCGGGCTGGCCCTTCCGGCGGCGGCCTTTGGGGTGCTGATCAATCCATGGCTTTATGAAGCCCGATTCGCCGCCTATCACCGCTTCTACCGGGGCATCAAAACCGGCATGACCACCACTGATGTCCTGTCCCTGATGGAACGTCACTATCCGGCAGGCGGTCCCCGGGCCCGGCCCACGATCATGGAAAACACCACTCAGCGTCTGGGTTTCTTCATGAACCCCGAGCACGTCCGCGAACCCAACTGCGAAGGCATTTTTTTAAGTGTGCAGAACGGGGTGGTGATCAGCAAAGGCTACTCGGCTGACTGAATGAAAATCCATCGAGCTTGGAGATTGGGTGCTGGACCACGTCGCGGGTGTTGGAGTCCCGCCTTCAGGCGGTGCTGCGGCCCGGGTTTTTTCCCCGTGCTCCGGACCGCCTGAAGGCGGGACTCCAACAAAAAATCAGATTGCCGACACCCCGCCCTCGCGGCTTCGAAGTTTGAAATCGCAAGGTGCCCGGTTTTTTCGGTGGTGCGATTCATCTCTCGACTTTCGCTGATCCTCGGCAAGTTTTCCCTTCATGACCGCCGCCGAAAAAAGACGAACCGAGCGCCGCTCCCAGTGGAAACTGGAAGTGGTATCGGACTTTGCGGAGGCGGAGGCGTCGCTGCGCCGGCGTTGGCACGCGGCCACCTCGACCGAGCGTTTCGAGGCCGCAGCCAGAATCCGTTATATTGTTTATGGCAAAGCCGCAGCTACCGCCCGACTTCAAAGAGTTCTTGAAGTTGTGTCTGAAGCATGAAGTTAGATTCATGATGATCGGGGGACTGGCCGTGATCCACCACGGTCACCCCCGATTGACCCTTGATATGGATTTGTGGGTGGAGCGCGGATTGGAAAATGGGGAGCGCATTATCCAGGTGCTCAAGGATTTCGGATTCGCCGATCCCGGAGTGGGGCCGGAGGATTTCGCGAAGGAAAAGCAGATTCTCCGCATGGGTTGGAAACCGACGGTGATTGAACTCTTCAACAGCATCCCCGGAGTGGATTTCACGGACTGCTACCCGCGCCGGGTTTTTGTGAAAATGGGACGGATGCAGGTTCCCTTTATCGGTCTGGAAGACTTGAAAGTGAACAAGCGGGCCAGTGGCCGGCTGAAGGATTTGCAGGATTTGGAGGAACTGCCCTGAGGAACGTGGCTGCTGGCCTCCGACCAATCCGTTGCCTGACATTCGGCAGGCCATGGCCGTGGATTATTTAAATCAATAATGCCAATGGGTTTACGGACTGCCGGATTGCACCGGGGCAGGGAGGATGGTTTTTTCGGAAACTCCGCATCTGCACGCAGCGTAATGCCGGAATCAAATCCATATGATTAAAATTCTTGTTTTTCTGCTGGCAGGAAACATGGCCTCCGCAGCGGTCGGCCCTTGGCTGCCTTCGCCGGAACGCATCCTTTTCCCGACGCATGCAAACGTGGTGGATGTCACTAAGCCTCCCTACCTGGCCAAAGGCGACGGAAAAACGGATGACACGGCCGCCCTGCAGCAGGCGATCAACGAGCACACCGGACGCCACCGGTTTATTTATCTGCCGGCCGGAACGTATATGATCAGCGCCACCCTGAAGTGGCCCAATCAATTCAACGGAAAGAACAACTGGGGGTTCACCACCATCCAGGGGGAGTCAGCGGAGAAGACGGTGATCCGGCTGAAGGACGCCACTTTCACCGACCCGAAGCAGCCGCAAAGCATGATGTGGTGCGGAGGATTCGGGTCGGCGGACTGGTTTCATAACCATGTGCAAAATCTGACTTTCAGCACCGGAAAGGGGAATCCCGGAGCCATCGGGCTGCAATTCTACAGCAACAATTACGGAGCGGTGCGGGATTGTTATATCCGCTCGGAGGACGGGCAGGGGGTGGTGGGGCTCGACCTCGCGCACCGCGATATGAATGGTCCGCTGCTGGTGCGGCGGGTGGTGGTGGATGGGTTTGGCAAGGGCGTAGCCACCGGGCGGTCGGTAAACAGTCAGACTTTCGAATTTCTCACCCTGCGCGGGCAGCGGGAGTTCGGTTTCGACAACGAAGGCCAGGCCATTGCCATCCGGGGGCTGAAAAGTGACAATACCGTGCCCGCCCTGCGCAGCTACGGCACGTTGTGTCTTCTCGATGCCACCCTGACCGGCACCGGCGAGGCGGTAAAAAAGCCTGCCGTGATCAACTACAACGGCGGCCGCCTGATGTTGCGGGATGTGAAGACGACTGGTTATGCGCGGGCCCTTGGCGATGTGGCCACGCCGGATTTCGCCGCGGCCTTCCGCGTCACCGGGGAGGACAAACCGGGCAGCGCGGGGCCGGACGTCAGGGAATATTTTTCCCAAAGCCCCACGACCGTGTTTCCATCCCCGGCGGCGTCCCTGCGGCTGCCGGTGGAGGAGACGCCGGAGTTCCCCCGCGAGTCCCCTGACAAATGGGCGGTGGCCGACGCCTTCGGGGCCGACCCCGGCGGCGAAAAGGATGCCTCCGACGCCATTCAGCGGGCGGTCGATTCCGGGGCCGCCACGCTTTTTCTGCCCGGAAACTACGCCCTGACCAAACCGGTGATCCTGCGCGGCCGGATAAACCGGATCCTTGGCGTCGGCGGGCAGATCGATTATTTTTCCAAGTCACCCCGCGCCTTCCGGATCGAAGACGGCAGGGGCCCTGTCACGTTTGAACATTTCGCCAACATCAACAGCGGTATCGAAAACCTAACCGACCGCACCGTGATCCTGCGCAGCATGGGGGCGCGGATCTACAGCCGGGGAAAAGGCACGGTCTTTTTCGAGGACGTGGCCGGTCACGATCTCTCCACGAAAAACCAGCGCATCTTCGCGCGGCAGTTGAACATCGAAAATGAAGGCACCCATTTCCTCAACGACGGCGGCACGGCATGGGTGCTGGGTTATAAAACGGAACGCGGCGGGACTTTGGTGGACACAAGGAATGGCGGACGGTCCGAAATCCTCGGCACCTTCAGCTATACCACCACCGCCGGCAAACTGGCCCCGATGTTTGTGATCTCCGACGCTTCCGTCTTTGCCTGGTTCAGCGAAGTGTGTTACAATGGAGATCCCTTTTCGGTCTTGGTCCGCGAGGTGCGGGCCGGCGAAACCCGGGAGCTTTTGCGGGGGGCCGGGCATACCCTTCCCTATTCCGGCTGGCCGGTGAAGTAACTGATTCCGCCGACCAGTGTTGGAGTCCCGCCTTCAGGCGGTCCGGAGCCCCGGGGAAACCACAGGCCGCAGCACCGCCTGAAGGCGGGACTCCAACGCCGCCTCAGATTTCCGACACCTCGCCCTCGCGGTCTTCGAAGCGCATGAACTCCTTGCGGAAGGTCAGGGGAACCCCTCCGGTGGGGCCGTTGCGCTGTTTGGCAATGAGGAACTCGGCTTCTCCGGCGGCTTCAGCACGGGCATCGTCGTCCTCGGCGTAATATTCCGGCCGGAAGAGCAGGCCGACCACATCGGCGTCCTGTTCGATGGAGCCGGATTCGCGCAGATCACTGAGCTTTGGTTTGTTGCTGGTGCGGTTTTCTGCGCCGCGGTTCAGCTGGGCCAGCACGATGATGGGCAGGCTGAGTTCCTTGGCGAGGGCTTTGAGGCCGCTGGAGATTTCCGCGATTTCCTGCTGGCGGTTGTCCTGGGCACGCCGGCTGGTGCTGCGGCAGAGTTGGAGATAGTCCACCATGATCAGTTCGATCTTGTGCATCTTGTGCAGACGCCGGGCTTTGGAGCGGAGATCGAGAATGGACAGGGCCGGGGTGTCGTCGATGAAGATCTTGCTTCCGGCCAAAGCACTGGCGGCGCGGGTCATCATCTGGAAGGAACCCTGGTTCAGAAACTGCCCGCTCATCAGGGAGCGCATGTTGATTTTGGCGCGCGAGCAGATTAGACGCTGCACCAGACTCTCGGAGGTCATTTCCAGACTGAAAACCGCACAGGGACGGTTTTGGTCCACGGCCACATTTTCCACGATGTTCATGGCGAAGGAGGTTTTCCCCATCGAGGGGCGGGCTGCGATGATGATCATTTCTCCGGCATGCATGCCGCCCGTCATCTCATCCAGCACTTTGAATCCGGTGGCGACGCCGTTGATGGCATTGGGATTTGCCGCCTTGGCTTCAAGATCATCGATGGCCTTGAAGACATGCTCCTTCATGGTCAGCATGCCTTTTTTGCCGACTTCATCCTCCCGGATGCCAAGGATACGGGCTTCGACCTCATCCAGCAGGGGGCCGACATTTTCCTGGTCCTCAAAAGCCCGGTTGATGCACTCGCTGCAGCTGGTGATGACGCGCCGCAGGGTGGCTTTTTCCCGGACCTGGGTTGCATAGTGGGCCACATGAGCCGGGGTCGGGGCAAAGGTGTAGATTTCCGCCACCGCCGCCGGGCCGCCGACGCTGTCCATCAGCTTGCGGTCCATCAGGATTTGCTGGATGGAGACAGGATCAATCGGTTTGCCGCTGTCGTTTTGTTGCACGAGCAGCCCGTAGAGCGTCTGATGCGCCGGGACGTGAAAATGGTCCTCGGTCAGCACTTCCATGGCGGCACCCACCGCATATTCCGGAGCCTGCATCATGCAGCTCAGCACCCCGCGCTCCATATCATGGGCGCTGGGCAAGGGGCGGGTGGGATCATTCCAGGCCGGGGCTTCGGACTTGTTCCGCCACCCTTTTCCTTGCAGGGAAGGGGCGGTTCCGGAAGGAGAGGGCTGGGGCTCGGACATGGGAGTGACTTCATGCGGCAGGCCCGCCGCCCGGTAAAGCGCAAACCGGAAAATGTGCTAGCGGTTTGCGGATAACCGGGGAATAAGCCGTGCACAACCGGTGCAGAATCCGGTGAACAACTTGCCGCCACCCCCGCTGGACAAGCCCGCGGGGGCGTGTCAGGGACCCTCATGAAACAATGCATCGTCGCGCTCGATCTGGAAGGAGTCCTCGTTCCCGAAATCTGGATTGCCGTGGCCGAACGCACCGGGATCGACGCCCTGCGCCGCACCACCCGCGACGAGCCGGATTATGACGTGCTGATGCGTTACCGGCTGGACTTGCTGGACCGGCATGGGCTTACCCTTGCGCTGATCCAGGAGGTGATCGCCACCTTGGAGCCCTTGCCGGGCGCGAAGGATTTTCTGGATGAATTGCGGGGACTGACGCAGGTGGTGATCCTCTCCGACACCTTCGGCGAATTCGCCAGGCCCCTCATGCAACAACTCGGCTGGCCGGTGATTCTTTGTCATAACCTGATCGTAAAGGACGGCAGGATCACGGACTACCAATTGCGCCAGCCCAATCAGAAGCAGGAAGCCGTGAAGGCGTTTCAGGGACTGAATTACAAAGTGATCGCGGCGGGCGATTCCTTCAACGATACCACCATGCTCGGGCAGGCGGATGCCGGATTTCTTTTCCACGCTCCCGATAACATCCGCGCGCAGTTTCCGCAGTTTCCGGCTTACGACGACTATGGTGACCTGATGGCAGCGATCCGTCAGGTTCTCTAGCAGCGGCCTCCGCTGGAAGCGCCGCCCGTCCCGGCGGCTTTTCATGGCATTTGCCCCAGCCTTGATGTTGAGTATGCCAGGGCAACCGGGGCCGCCGGCACGGACGGCGCTCCCAGCGTCGCGACACCGTAACTTGCGGCAGGCGCGCTTTCCGCATAGGATGCCGCATGCTATCCCAGGATTTCCTCCGTTCCCTGCCCAAAGTGCTGCTTCATGAACACCTTGACGGCGGGCTGCGGCCGCAGACGGTGATTGATCTGGCGGTGGAAAATGGTTATACCGGCTTGCCTTTCACCCATCCGGAAGAACTGGCGGCATGGTTCCACCGCGGGGCCCAACGGGGTTCCCTGCCGGAATATCTTGAAGGATTTGTCCACACCTGTGGGGTGATGCAAACCCGCAATGCGATTGAACGGGTCGCCTTTGAGTTCATCGAGGATATGTATCATGACGGCGTGGTGTATGCGGAGTGCCGCTTTGCCCCGTGCTTCCACCTGGAGCGTGGACTCACCCCGGAGGCGGTGGTGCAGGCGGCGATTGATGGCTTCAACCGGGGTCAGGAAAAATATGGGGTGGCGTGGGGCCTGATCCTTTGCGGGATGCGGCACCTGACCGATTCCCTTGAGTGGGCCGAGTTGGCCATATCCTTCCGGCACCGGGGCGTGGTGGGCTTTGATCTGGCGGGAGAAGAAGCGGGCTACCCACCAAAAAAGCACGTGGCCGCTTTTGAAGCGATTCAACGCGCCAACTTTTATTCCACGCTTCACGCCGGGGAGGCTTTTGGTGTGGCCAGCATTTGGCAGGCTCTCCAGCTCTGCGGCGCACACCGTCTTGGCCATGCGACCCGCCTGACAGATGACATGACCATCGTGGATGGCAAAATTGTCAAATTGGGCACGCTGGCCCAATATATCCTCGACCGCCGCATTCCCCTCGAAATGTGCCTTTCGTCCAATGTCCACACCGGGGCGGTGCGCAGCATGTCGGAACATCCTTTCCGGATCTATTTTGAACGGGGATTCCGGGTTACCATCAACACGGACGACCGTCTCATGAGCGATACCTCCATGACCAAGGAATTCGGCATTGCCGTCGAGGAATTCGGCCTGGACGTGAAGGATCTGGAAAAGATCACGGTCAACGCCATGAAGAGTGCCTTCGCCCACTTCGACGACCGGATTCAACTGATCTACGGCAAGATCAAGCCGGGCTATGCCGCTGCCAAAATTTAGACCGGCGCGGGATCAGGACCCAAGTTCGATGTCTGGAGCCACGACGGCCAAGGAATGCCGCGATCCTCCAGGACAGACGGCACTGATTTTTCTCTGAGCTTCCTAACTGCGTCCCCCTTGAAGGATCAGGAGACCGGCAGATTGCCCACGGTGGAGAATCCCGACGTCACTGCGGAACTGCGTAAACTCTATGGCTATCGCGCTGACTCCGCGTTTGCGTAACGGATGAGCCCGGTTCCCGGCGTGGAGGGAGTGACAAATTTGTTTCCCTTTCCGACTGCATTTGCCACAAACTCGGCGGGTGAGTTTTACATTACGGATTTTTTCGTTGGTGATGCTGCTGCTGTGCACCGGCACCGGCACCAGCACGGCTTTGGAGATATCCGAAATCCTGGCCGACAATGCCGGGGGGCTGCGGGATGAGGATGGCCAGACACCCGGATGGATCGAACTGCGCAATCCGGCTGCGGTCGCGGTGCCGCTGGCGGGTTGGCACCTTACGGATGATCCTCTCCTCCCTGACAAATGGGCCTTTCCCGCAGTATCAGTGGCAGCGCAGGGTTATCTGGTGGTGTTTGCTTCAGGCAAGGACCGCGCCATGTCAGGCCGCCCGCTTCATACGAATTTCCAATTGAAGCCCGGGGGGGAATACCTTGCTCTGATCAATGATGCAGGCATGGTGGTTTCGGGTTTTGTCCCCTCCTTTCCGGAACTCCGGCGAAACCTGTCCGTTGCCATGGTGCTTCAAAGTGCCACCATCCCCCTGCTGGGCCCAGGGGCGGAAATGAGCTACTTGATTCCCGCCGGTGGAGCCGCCGGCACCGCATGGACCCTGCCGGACTTTGACCACACCGGGTGGGCTTCCGGGCTCATGCCGGCCGGATACGATGCCCATGGCGGAAGCGGTCTTCCCCTGCTCAGCCTCGATTTCAATGACCGGGACAATGACAATGCCGGCACCACCCAGCCGGGCTTTACCTCCTTTGTGATCGGCAATGCCGGAGGCAACGCAGCCACCCAGACCGGCCCCCTTTCCCGCACGGTCGGATCCTGTCAGGTCACTCTGGCCAACACCGGCACCGATCCCTACGATGACCGATACCGCAATGCGCCCACCGACGGGGGTGCTCTAACTACTCATCGGCTGCTGCGTGATTTTGTGTTTTCCCGGGACCAAAGCGGCACCACCGGACTGGAGGTAACGATCACCGGCCTGCCCCCGGATCAGCCCTGCGAAGTGAGGGTGTGGAGTTACGACAATTCCAGTGCCGGCAACCGCGTCTCGGACTGGTATGCCAACGGAAACCTGGTCAAGGAAAATTTCATGTTCAACGGTTCCAGTCTGCCCACCACGGATACGGCGGCCCAGTTCAGCTTCGGGGCGGTCACCACCTCCACCGGCAGCCTTGTGATCAGCGGCCGGCGGGATGCCGCCAGCTCGACCTTTGGGGTTTTTCTCAACGCCCTGCAGATCGTTCCGTTGGGTTTTGGCGGTCTGATTCAAACGAATCTGTCCTCCGTCATGCGTCCGGACTCCGCCGGAGTCTACCTGCGGGCCCCCTTCAGCGTGGCGGACCCGGCGCCGGTCCGGCAGTTCAGGCTCAAGGTGCGGTATGACGATGGCTTCATCGCCTGGCTCAACGGACAGGAAATCGCCCGCCGCCATGTTCCGGCCAATGCCTTGTGGAATAGTGTGGCCACGGTTTCCCGCACGGCCGCCGAAGCAATGGCCATGGAGGAGATGCTCATTCCCCTCACGCCCGGGCTCCTGCGGCCCGGGTCCAACCTGCTGGCGGTCCATGGCCTCAATGCCGCTCCGGACGACAGCGATTTTTTGATGGATTTCCAGCTCGATGGCCTCGGTGACACCATGACCGCGCCCTTGTTTTTTGCCACTCCGACGCCAGGTGCGGCCAATGCCCCCGGATTCGCCGGATGGGTTCATGAACCGCACTTCAGCGTGGACCGCGGGTTTTATTATGCCCCTTTCAGCACCGCCCTAACCTGCGCCACCCCTGGGGCAGAAATCCGTTATACGGTGGACGGTTCCCTGCCCACGGCAACGACCGGAATGGTCTACTCCGGGCCCCTGATGACCGCGAAAAGCACCACCCTCCGCGCGGCCGCTTTTCTGCCGTCGTATCTGCCGTCATCCGTGGTCACAAGTTCCTATATTTTTCCTGAACAGACGGCTCTGCAGCCGGCAAATCCTCCGGGCTGGCCCACCGGCTGGGGCACCGATTCCGAAGTGCCGGGCGGCCTTGTGCCGGCGGACTACGAAATGGACCCTGAGGTGGTGAACCAGACCCAGCCTGGTTATTCCACTTTGCAGGCCCTGAATGCCCTGCCGTCGCTGTCGCTCACCCTGCCACCGGGCGACTTCCTTGGCCCCAACGGCATCTATCAGAATCCCAAAAGCACCGGCAGTGCCTGGGAGCGGGCCGCCGCCATCGAGTTCATGGACCCGCGCAGTGTGGAAGCCCCTTTTGCTGAGAATTGTCAGGTGGAAATCCACGGCAACAGCAGCCGCCGTCCGTTCCGCGTGCAAAAGCACTCCTTCCGCCTCACCTTCAAGGGAGCCCTCGGCAGCCCCAGGCTGGAGTATCCGCTTTTCCCGGGCTCGCCGGTAAAGCAATTCAACAAGCTGGTGCTCCGGGCCTGTTTCACTGACGCCTGGTGCCTCGTCAGCTGGGACCCGGGCCGCTACCGGCCGGATGATGCCACCTATCTGCGGGATGTCTGGATGAAGCGGACCCATGAAAACATGGGGTATCTGGCCACCGACAGCCGTTTCTGCCATCTCTATATCAACGGACTTTATTGGGGAATGTATAACGTTTCCGAACGGGTGGATGAAGAGTTTGTTGCCTCCCACCGGGGCGGGACGGCGGCGGACTGGGAGGTGATTCCGGATTTTGTGGATTCCGACCCGTCCCCAGCCAGTGCATGGAAGAGCCTGTTTGCGGCCGCCAATGCCGGGCTGGCCGCCCCGGCCGCTTATGCCGCCATCCAGCAGTGGCTGGATCCGGTGGCTTTTGCGGATTACTATCTGCTGCACCAGTTCGGGGAAGCCGAGGACTGGCCGCACCATAACGGTTATGCGTGGCGTCGGAAAACCGGTGGGGATACCCGCTTCCAGTGGGGGGTCTGGGACCAGGAGATTGCCCTGAACAACCATGGCATTGACCGCGTCAGTGCCAACGCTCCCAATACCACCACCGACCGCACCCCGGGCCGGCTTCTCAACAAGCTGCGCGACAACGCGGAATTCCGCCTGCTCTTTGCCGACCGCGCCCACCGTCATCTGCACCATGGGGGAGCCTTGGACGTGGCTCCCGCCCAGACCCGCTGGAGCAGTCTCGCCGCCGGGATTGACTACGCCATTGTGGCCGAAAGCGCCCGGTGGGGCGACACCGCAGAAGAAACGCCTTATGGCAACACCGGCGAAAGCCGGCCGGGGATTCCGCTGAAACCGTTTTACACCCGCGAAGCCGACTGGCTGCCGACCATTCAGTTGACCCGGGATACCTGGATCCCCAGCCTGCACCAAACGGCCAACTCCTATGCCACAGTGCGCCGGCTCCAGGCTGCGGGTCTGTATCCGCTCACGGTCCCTCCGGTGCCCAGCCCGCATGGGGGGATCTCGCCCACTGCTTTCAGGGTGACGCTTTCCGCGCCTGCCGGGGCCGTCTATTTCACCACGGACGGCAGCGATCCCCGGGAGGGCATTACCGGCAATCCCGTGGGCATGCTCTATGAAGGCCCGCTCAGCCTGACCCAATCCACCATCCTCAAGGCCCGTGCCCGCAGCAGCAACGTCTGGAGTGCCCTGACGGAAGTCGCCTATATCGTGGGCGTGGCCGCCTCCGCCGCGAACCTTCAGGTCAGCGAAATTTTCTATCATCCGCCGCAGAGCAGTTCTGATCCGGAGTTTATCGAACTCGTGAACCATTCTTCCAGCACCCTTGATCTGGGCGGGGTCCGATTCAGTGAAGGCATCAGCTACACTTTCCCGCCGGGCAGCCTGCTCGCTCCTGGAGCCCGCATCGTGGTGACGGGCCATGAATTCACCGGAAAACTGGATAATGCCGGAGAAATCCTAACTTTGCTGGCAGCTGATGGCGCCGTCATTTTCCGGTTCCGTTATGCTCCCTCTGCCCCATGGCCGGAAGGCACCGACGGCGACGGCAGATCCCTCGTCCTGATTTCGGCCGCAGCGGATCCTGCGAACCCGGCGAACTGGCGGCCTTCCCTGACGACCGGCGGCACCCCGGGCGGCAGCGACGCTACGGCCTTCACAGGCCATCCCACTGCGGACAGCGATGGGGACGGCTCCACGGATTTTCTGGAATATGCCATGGGCACCAGTGCAACCAATCCGGCTAGTCAGCCGCAACCGGAAGTCTCCATCGCCGGCGGCCGCTGCCGGATCACCTTCACCAGAGCCCTCGCGGCGGATGACGTCAGGGTGGTGCCGCAGGCCGGTGATGATTTATCGGGATGGACGGCCTCCCTGACCCTGCTGTCGAGGATGGTGTCCGCCCCGGGGATCCTAACCGAGGTGTGGGAATCCCCCCCGGCACCGGGAATCCGATGGTTTATCCGGCTCCGGGCGGACCAGAGGCCTTGAACCTTGTGGCCGCTCGGCACCCCAGTCCAGAGTTCGGGTTCGGGGTTGTCGCCGCTTCCCCAGATGTTCAGATTGAGTCCCAATGCCAACTTCCCATGGTTTTATTTCCCGCCATGTGCGTTGGGAAGGATTGCTGGAAGCTGGCCTTTGGGTAGGACTGGCGGGGTCATGGCTCGGTCTGCTGGGCCGCTGGCACTGGCTGCTGGATCTGTGCAGCCATTTCAGATGGCAAGGCATCGTGGTCTGCCTTGTGGCCATGGCCTGGGCCGGATGGCGGAGACGGCGGTGGGTCCTCCGGGCCGCGCTGCTTACTTTGGGTTTGAATGGTTGGCTCCTCGCCCGTGCGGCCGGACCGGCGGCGCCAGGAAGACCGGCCAGTGGCTTTGCGGTCAAGGTGGTCAGCTTCAATGTCCTGACCACCAATCAAAACCATGCTGCCGTGCTGCAATGGCTGCAGCAGTCGGATGCCGATCTTATATTTCTGATGGAAGTGGATTCCGTTTGGGCCAAGGCCCTGCAACCGCTCATCACGTCCCATCCCCATCACCTGATCCAGCCCGCCAGCGACAACTTTGGCCTCGCCCTTTACAGCCGCCTGCCCCCGGCGCGGCTGAAGATCCTCGAACCCCGGGCGCCAGGCCTCAAACAGGAAACGAATCTGGCCCTGACGGATTCAGTGGAGGCCCGCTTTGAAACCGCAGGCCGTCCATGGATGTTTGTGGGCACCCATCCGGTGCCACCCATGGGCAAGGAGTATTCCGCATCGCGGGACCGGCAACTCCAGGCCTTGTCACGCTACCTTGAAACCGCCGGGCTTCCGGCACTGTTGACAGGCGATCTGAATGCCACGCCATGGTCCCATGGCTTCCGCCAGCTCACCGCCGGAACCCGGCTGCAGGCCGCCCCCGGTTTGTGGAACCCTACCTGGCGGGCCCGTTCGCTGTTTGGCATTCCGATTGACCTTTCCCTGGCGTCCCCTCCGCTTTATGTGGAGTCCCGCCTCATCGGTCCGGATCTGGGATCGGATCACCGGCCCCAAACGATGTGGTTGCGTTGGCTGGAGTAGGAACACGGCTGGGGGAAGGATTCTGATCTGGTCCATGGCCTCCTGCGGAAGGGGACGGGTCAGCGGACAGGAAAAAGCGCCCTAACTACCCCGTGGCCTCATGGTTGCCGGCCCAATTGTTCTGCCCAGTGTTGCATGAAGAATTTTTTCCCGGTGGGCAGGAACGTATCTGCATGGCCGAGCAGGGGACGCAGGGCGCAACTCATCTGAAAGGTGACGAGGATGAAGATTCCCATCCACAGCCGGAGGTGCAACTTCTGCTTCATCCCCAAAGCGGCTGCGGAAGCAGAGAGCAACTTGAGTCCGAAGAAGAGCGAAATCGACCAGACCAGAATCATCACGGCACCCATGAAGGGCAGCGAGTCGGAACTCTGACTGAAGACCCAGACGACGGGGGTGAAGCCGGCGAGAAGCAGGCCGCTCAATGCCAGTGCCGAGAGCAGAAGTCCCAACGAGGTCTTAAAGCGGATCTCAAGGCCGCTCAGGCAGGAAAAGATGTAGAGGCTGGGCAGACAGAGCAGAGCGGCCAGAAACAGGCCGCCGATCAGTTTAAGCGGAGTCGCCCACCACTGGATGCCGTGGGTAAAATCCACCGCTGCGATTCCAAAAAGGGCGAGACCTGCGAGCACAATCCACAAGAGACTGCGGCTGAGCGGACCGGCGCGCGTGCCATCGGTGAATTCATGGATCGCCGAGCCGGGATGTTTCAGCAGGGCTTCCATGGCTGGTCCCAAGCCGGGTCCGCCCGCCATGGGCGAGACGAAAAAGCCACGCGGGACCGGATCTTCGGCCGGCGTCTGACTGGGGGCAGGGGCGGCGGTTGGCTCCCCGGGGGGAGGCAGGGGTGGACGGGCTGGGTCTTCGTTCATAATGGAGCATTCCGGATCGGTGGTGTGTTAGTGAGACAGGAGAAAGGTCAGATTGTGCCAGACGGATTCGTAGAAACTGCTATGGTTCCAGTCGCTCCGGAGGAACTGCACCGGCCGGCCCGGCTGGCCAAAGAAGGGCCGCAGATTCCAGGAAAGCTGCGCCCCGACGAGGAGATTTCCCGCCAGCCATGTGGTGAACACCAACCCGGCTGCGGAGGGAGTGGCGGAGACGGCGCGGAGGACCGGAAAGAACCGCTGATGCGCCGTGATGCCCGAAAAGGCGATGATCACCACGTGCGTTAGAAGAATGGTCCGGTAGGCGGTGCTTCCGCCGGGTTCACCCGGGGCCGGCGCATTCCATACCGCCGCCAGAGCGATAGGACTGAGCGCTCCCGTAATGAGGGCGAAGGTGGCAAAACTCATCATCAGCGCCATCAACGTCTGCCGGAAACTCAGGCCGCTGCCAAGCACCTGGGCGAACATGCCGTTGATCAGACCATTGGTCAGCAGGGTCAGGACGATCAGGAAGGGAAGTTTGATCGCCACAAAACCGCCCATCAGCGGAGCCCGCCACAAACCAAGGGTGAAGCCATACGCCGCCCCTCCCAGCAGGATGGCCGCCGCACAAGCCGCCAGCCGCGCTCCCGTCGGCTGTTCCAGCCAGTCCCGCAGATGCTCCACCCGGCCCTGACAAAGCACCGGAAGGGCCCGCACTGCCTGACGGAAATTCTTGGATAACATGGTGGGCAAATCGGGGACCGGGGGGAAAAATCCCGTTGTCACTTTGTGGCACAAAGTGCTTTGTGTTGCAAAGTGAATTTGCGGAAAAGTTTGCCGGGAGGATTTTGCGGAGGTCCCGGCGGTGGGGAGGCAGCATGACCGGTGAGGGCGTGGCCCGGAGCCTGATGAAGGCAGCAGCACCGATGGTGCCATGCCGGGCCCCTGGCATTTTCCCTCGCACGGGCAGGGGTCTGTGCCAGCATGGGCGATGGCGGCTGTAAATACCTATACCAAACCCCTGACGCTGGAGCAGGTGCGGAAATTGCGTGCGATTCTGGAGGAACGGGGTTGGTCGTTTGAAAAGAAGGAGTGGTCGATTTTTGCCGCCAAAAAAGCCGGAGTGAATGTGGTAGTGTATGAGAAGGGCCCCAAGGTGGTGGTGCAGGGGAAAGGGTTGCAGGACTTCGTGGAGTTCATTCTGGAGCCTGAGGTGCTGGGAACGGCAGAGCTGGGATACGAAGAGGTGACGCAGGCGGAAATGTTTGCGCCGCATTTTGGGATTGATGAGAGTGGGAAGGGGGATTTTTTCGGACCGCTGGTGATTGCCGGGGTCTATACGGATGCCGCGATTGCCCGGGAGCTGATCGCTGCGGGGGTGCAGGACAGCAAAGCGATCGGGTCGGACGCGAGGATCCGCTCGTTGGCGGAAGTGATCCGCGCCACACCCGGAGTGGCCTGGGAAATTGTCAGCATGGGGCCGGAGCGGTATAACCATCTGTATGGCGAGGCGGGAAATTTGAACCGGCTGCTCGCCTGGGGGCACAGCACGGTGATTGAGCAGCTTCTAAAACAACGGCCGGACTGCCCGCGGGCATTGAGCGACCAGTTTGCCCATGAAAGTGTGTTGAAGAAAGCTCTGGGAGCCGGGGGGAAAAAGATCCAACTGGACCAGCGGACCAAGGGCGAGAGTGACGTGGCGGTGGCGGCGGCGTCCATCCTCGCCAGGGAGCGGTTCATCGACTGGATGGCTGAAGCCTCGGCCCGGCTGGGCATTGTTTTGCCGCGCGGTGCCACCGTGGTCAAGCCGGTGGCCCACCAGATTGTGGCCGCCCGCGGGGCGGATTTCCTGCCCCGCGTCTGCAAGGTGCATTTCAAGACTTACCGGGAAGTCATGGGCCTGCCGCCGCTGGAGAAACCGGTGAACCGGTGGGTGAAGCGGAAAACCTAACAGGCCATCGGGCGGGTGGTGGAGGGAGCCGGGGCTGGCCCAGGTCTTAAAAATCCAACCGGCTCTGGGACAGCTTGAGCCTGAATTCCGAAATCAGATATTCCGCCACTTTGCGGTCTTTCCGTCGGAAGTATAAATAGATCGAATCATCGCCGGAGGCAGGAAAGCGGTCCAGCAATTTAAGACTTTTCGGCCGGATCACGGCCTTGGCCCGGAACCAGCCGCGTTTAAAATCGATGGACTCAATTTCATCCAACTGGACGGAAGCTTCCTTCGATCCTGTTTTCAGGCCCAGTCCCCCCACGTCGACGCGGTATTCGCAGCGCAGGTTCGACCCGTTAAAATGGAGGATCCCGGCACAACTGCTGAAACCTCCGTGGACGCTATCAAAGTAGAATGGGACCGATTCCATGACCGGCAGCATGATACCGCTCGCCCGGAAGTGCAATGGGAGGCCATGAGGCCAGGCTCCTGTTTCGGCTGCGGGCAGAGGGACCCGGGAGTTGCCTTACGGGCTTCATAGGGTTGCCAGGATGGCACAGGGCTGTTAGACGGAGCGGCATGAAATTCCTCCCGCTGATTTTCCTGCTGGCTGCCTTCACAGCTTCCCTCCGCGCCGGGGAAGCGCCTTTGTTCCGCGACTTTGTCGGGCTCTGCGGTCATACCGTGGCCTTCAAGCCTGAACTCTACAAACCAGTCTGCGGCTGGGTGCGGGACTATCATCCGGCCGGCTGGGATCTGGACAAGGATACCAGTGTGTTGCCGGAGTGGCCTTTTGCCAAGAACCGGGTCTCATGGGAGAAAGTCTATGGCTCATGGCGGGAACATGGGCTGAAGATCTCCGTCTGTCTGAATATCGATGAACTCGGCGAAGTCTGGAAGGATCCCGTGAAGGATGCCGAGGCCTATGGAAAGGGTTTCGCGGAAAACTTCGGGCCCGGCGGGAAATGGCCTTTTGTCGAAGTCGTGGAAATTGGCAATGAGCCGGGTCTCTATGAGGATGCGGCCTTTAAAACCGTATTCGAAGCCATGGCCCGCGGCATCCGGGCGGGGAATCCCCGGTTGAAGATCGCCACCTGCAATGTGGAGGTCGGCAAGAGCGAGCGGTATTGGAAAGGCACCGATCTGTTCAAGGACATGGGGGCGTCCTACGATGTGTTGCGGATCCATCGTTATGCGATCCAGGACCAGTGGCCGACATGGCGGCGCACCTGGCCGGAGAATCCAGCCGTGCCCTATCTTTCCCATGTCCAGGAATTGTTGGACTGGCGCGATCAAAACGCGCCGGGCAAGCCGGTGTGGGTGTCGGAGTTCGGGTGGGATGCCAGCAGCCAGGACCCGCCGAAGGAGGGCGATGATGCGAAATTCATCGATTCCACCGACGGGGAACAGGCCATGTATCTGGTGCGTTCCTTTTTCCTGTTTGCCGGCATGGGGGTGGAAAAAGCTTTTGTTTTTTTCTTCAATGATGAGGACAAACACAGCTTTCATGCGGCTTCCGGTCTGACCCGCAACTATCAGCCCAAGCCCGCCTATCATGCCGTGGCGTGGATGCTGGAGCACCTTCAGGACTACCGCTTCAGCCGGATCCTGCAGGCTTCCCTGACAGAAGGATTTATTTACGAGTTCGTGTCGGGGGAGCCGGATGCGCCCGTGATTCTGGCGGTGTGGCGGGCCACGGGCGGGGGTGATGTGACCCTGCCGCAGGGCACCGGGGGTTTGATAAAAGCAGAGCGGATGCCCATGGCCGCCAACGGCAGCACGGCAGTGGCTTTACCCAAGGAAAAACAGGGCATCCCCGCAGGAGGGCAGCCGGTGTTGTTGTGGACGCAGCGGAAGAATGAAGTGCCCCCGGAAAAATAAAAGATATGGCGCGGCACCGGACGGAAGACCGTAGACTCAAACATGAAATTGCGTGGCTCAGGCCGTTTACTGCTCGGAGTATTTTTCATCGCGGCCGGGCTGAACCACTTCCGGGACCCGGCTTTGTATCAATCCATGATGCCGCCGTGGGTGCCATGGCCGGAAGTCCTCCAGAAAACAGCCGGGGCCGCCGAAGTGGCGGGTGGACTGGGGGTCCTGATCCCCCGCTTCCGGCGTATGGCAGGATGGGGCTTGTTATGGTTGCTGGCGGCAGTCTTCCCCGCCAATCTCCACCTCGCCCTGCACGGCTGGCCGGAAGCTCCGGGTGGAATCGCGCCCTGGGTGCTGTGGGCCCGGCTTCCGCTCCAGCTGGTTTTTGCCGCATGGGTCTGGTGGGCTTGTTTGTCAGGCCCGCGGGCTGATGAAACCCGGGACGCGCTGGATTCCTGACTTGCGGGACCGGGGAGCCTGATGCCACCTTGCGGTATGAAATGGTTTGCGATTTCCCTGATGGCGCTGCTGGGCGTGGCGTTTGCCGGTCCTGCCAGCGCCCAGGCGGCTCCGGCGCTTGAACCGGTGGTGGCCTCTATTGAACCCGTCACCCTGCGCACCGCCTTGGCCCGGAACCTGCCCGATGCCAAACGCACCGTCATCATTCCGGCCCGCGAGGACGCCGTGCTGGGCCTGACCCATTTTTCCAAAGAGGAATTTGCCGCCGCCGGCTTGGACTGGGATCAGTTCATGGCCAAGGCCACTGCAGCCGCCACCCGTCTTTTGGTGTCCATAAAACCAGTGGTGGCCAAAGATGCCTCGGGCAACATTGCCTACATCAAACTGAAAAGTGACCGGCCCTTTACGGCCAGCATCATTTATTCTCCCCGCATGGTGCCTCTGTTCCAGGCGCTTCTCGGGGACCGCCTTGTGGCCTTGATGCCGGACCGCAACACCGTCTATCTCTTCTCCCGGAATTTTGGGGAGTTTCAGGCCTTTGGGCAGAAGATCATCGATGATCATGCCGATTCCATTTACCCCTGCAGCATCGAAGCCTTCGAAATCAGCCGGGATGGCATTAAATGCATCGGTGGCTTTGACGATGGGGCCGACCCGGTCCCGGCTGACGCGGCGGTTCCGGACGCGAAAAAGGCTCCGCAACCAGAATTGCCCCGTCGGAGCCCCACTCCGAAAACGCCGTCCGTGGTGCCCCAGCGCTCCGACCCGCCGGCCCGGTGAAGGGCGTTTCCACCATCAAGCTTGCCCGGGAAACTTGGAACACCCCATTGACGAAAGAACTCATGGGAGGAAGTGGATTCTTAAATTTCCATGATGAATACAAGTTCCATTCTCATTCCGGCGATTCAGGGGCATTGAAACGAAAAAGTCACCGGGAGTCCTCGCAAACAAGGCCCGCCCTTCTCAATTCCAGGAAAACCTTAGGATAAATTCACGAAATCGGTCGCAGGATTGCATAAGTGTGCTAAACTGTCCGACCTATGGCTACCACCAAACGAACCAGGTTCTCCCGACGCCTCCCCGATCATGTCACTGATGAACTCGTAGCTGCCCTTCTTAAGCCGAAGGTTTACGACTTTAACAGTCTGTTCGAGGCGGTGTATGAGTGCCTGAAATTACGGAATGCTGTGAGTGGCGGGGAAGAGATGCTGCGTCTTCGGGCGTATGAAAAGCTTCAAAATCTCGTCTCCCGCGGCATGGTGGAGAAGAACGTCAAACAATACCGTGGTCTCGAAAAACTCAAGGATGCCCTTACGCCACCTGAGCCCATCGCTGCCAGCGCCTAGTCTCACGACCCGCTATTGTTGCCGGCGTTCCCACTGATCCGGCAAAACCAAGAACATACTCCATCAACCCACTCCTGCCGTCCCGGCCAGTTTTGCTGGCCGGGACGCTTTATTTCGGGGACAAGGCCGCGCGGGAACCGGGCTGGCGTGCCGTAACAAAGATTTGCATCGGAGCTGGAATGGGTGAGGTTGATCCCGATATCCATGGACCGGTCCGCTTCTCCCGCCGCGCTCTGGCAGCGCCACGCCCGCCGCACGGTGCGGCGCTTCAATCTCGCGTGGTGGCTGCAGTTCTTTGCCCCGTGGGCCGCCGGGCTGGGGTTGGCCATTATGGCGGGAGTCCTGTGGGGGCGCAGCCGCGGGAGTGACCTGCCCTTGCCATGGGTCATCAGCGGCTTGCTGGGAATCTATTTGTTGGCGGGACTGGGGTGTTGGTGGGCGGCCCGCCGCCGGTTTTCCAGGACGGCCGATGGCATGGTGCTGCTGGAATCGCATCTAAAATTGAACAATGCCCTCAGCGCGGCTGCAGATGGCATTACCGCTTGGCCGCCTGCTCCCCCGCAGGTGGATGATGGTTTCCGCTTCCGCGCCCCGTGGTTGGTCGCCCCGGCCCTGCTGACGGTGGCTTGTTTGTTGCTCGCCTTCCTGCTCCCGGTTTCGCAGGCTGGCGGGCCGGCAGCCCTTCCTCCTCCGCTCGCCCTTGCCCGGGCTGAAGCCATTCTGAATGCGCTGGAAAAAGAGGAAGTCGCCGATCCCGAAGCCCTCAAAAAAGCCCGGGAGCAGTTGGATGCCCTGCTTGACCAGCCACCGGCAGATTATTACAGCCACCACAGCCTCGAAGCGGCCGATGCTCTCGAAACCTCCCTCGGGGAAGCCGCCGGACAGCTCGGAGGACAACTCCAGTCCGCAGCCAATGCCGCCAGTTCCCTCGAGAAATTTGATAGCAGTCTGTCGCCCTCGGCCCGGGAGCAGTTGGAAACAGATCTGCAGTCGGCCATCGACGGCCTGAAAAATTCTTCCTTGGGCACCAGCGAAGCCTTGGAAAAACAACTCGGCCAGCTCGATCCCTCCAAACTCAAGGAACTCGACCCCGCACAACTCCAGCAGATGCTGAAGAACCTTCAGGCCAAAGCCAAAGCCTGCAAGGACTGCCAGGGCGGAGGAGCCGGAGCCGGTCAGAGCGAAGCCGAAAAAGCCCTCGCCGATCTCCTCAATGGCAAAGAAGGCGGCGACGGGGAAGGGCAGGGCGAGGGAGAAGGGCAGGAAGGCAAAGGCCGCGGCGGTCTGCAGCGCGGCCCGGGCACCGCGGACCTGAGCTTCGAAAAAAACGCCAGCGACCTTTCCACGAACAATCTGGAAATCCTCGAAAGCCAGGACCTCACCCGCACCCTCCCCGGAGACCACCTGGGCACCCGGGATATCGAACACAAACTGGATAAATCGGCCACCGTCCCTGTTGCCGGAGGTGACGTCACCAGCCCCGCCGGAGGCGGCGATGCGGTTTGGCGCGACCAACTCCTCCCCAGCGAGCAAAAGGTGCTGCGCAGATACTTCAAGTAAGTTGGTTTTTCGGGATCGGGTTCCCAAGGGAAGGGCAGGGGAAACCACTTGGTGACAATTCCGCCACCCTCTGGTTCATTGGACGGACGTGCTTATGCTTTTCCGCAAATCCCTTCCCTTCCTAACTTTGCTGGCCGTCTTTGCTCCGGCAGTGAAGGCTGACTTCATTCTTTCCGAGTTCATGGCAAGCAATCAGCAGGGGATTGCGGATGAGGATGGCGACCGCTCCGACTGGATCGAAATCAGGAATACGGGGAATGTGGCCGCAGATCTGAACGGATGGGCGTTGACGGATGACGCCGCCAATCCGCAGAAGTGGGTTTTCCCGGCGGCGGTGGTCCCGGCCCACAGTCAGGTGTTGATTTTTGCCTCGGGAAAAAACCGGACTGAAACGGGCCAAACCCTGCATACCAATTTTTCCCTCTCGGCGGCGGGGGAATATCTCGCGTTGGTGCGTCCGGATGGGGCACGGGCTTCGGAATGGCTGCCTGCTTTTCCCCCACAGTTCCCCGATATCAGTTATGGGCTTTCCACCAACGTGCTGGAGGAGACCTGGGTTTCGCAGAATTCCCCGCTGAAGGCCATGGTGCCGGTGGATACCTCTTTGATTCCGCAGTGGAGGATGCCCGGCTTTGATGAAACAGGTTGGGTTTTGGGGACTTTTGCGGTGGGATATCAAAATGGCTCCGTAAACCCCGCTCTGGGGGTGGATTTTGGCACGGCCTCGGCCACGCCGATGAGCGGCACCGGGCGCCACAGTTACATCCGCATTCCTTTTCAGGTGGCCAATCCGGCGCTGGTGCAATCCCTGCGATTGCGGGTCAATTATGATGACGGCTTTGTCGCTTGGGTCAATGGCACCCGGATCGCCAATTCCAACGGAGCCCCCGTGACGGACCCCATTTCTCCGACCGCTTTGGTGGCCAACCACGGGGCCGGCGTTTTCGAGGAGTTTCCTCTCACGGATGCCTCGCCGGCCGCCTTGACGGCGGGGACCAACCTGCTGGCGATCGAAGGCATGAACACCACCACGGGGAGTTCCGACGCCTTCATCAGCGCCGAACTGATCGCCGTTCTCACCACCCCGGGTCAGGGCACCACCGGGTATTTTGCCACCGCCACCCCCGGCCTGCCGAACGGCGGCCCTAACAGTCTGCAATTGCCCGTCAGCGTGATGCCTTCGCGTCCTTCGGGAACGTTTTCCCAGTCCTTCGACCTGACCCTGAGCGGAGCCGGAGCCGGGCAGCAAATCCGTTATATCATGGCCGACCCCACCGGTTCGCCCGCCGCTGGCATTGCCGGCCCGGAGGCGGCCTCCACGCTTTATTCAGGTCCTATCACCATCAGTTCCAGTAAACTCATCCGGGCTGCGGTATTCGAGGGAAACCAGCGCGGGAGAATCCTGACCGCGCAGTATCTGCAATTGGAAACAGCCGCAGCCCAGAATACTTCGTCGTTCACTTCCAACCTGCCGGTCCTCGTGCTGGACAATCATGGGGACGGTCAGCCGGTGGATAGCGGCACCGGGACCTACACGACTTCTCTGCTGCACGTGTTTCAACCCGTGGGAGGCATTACCCGCCTGGCTGATCCTGCCACCGGGCAGGGCCTGCCGGAAGTTTTCAGCCGGGCCGGTGCCCGGGTCAGGGGATCATCCTCCGCAGGATTTGCCAAGAAAAGTTATGGCATGGAAACATGGGATGAAACCAATGAGGACATGGACCTGCCGCTGCTGGGCATGGCCCCCGACAGCGACTGGGTCCTCAATGGTCCTTTTCTGTATGATGATACCTATATCCACAATGCCTATGCATTCGAAATATCCCGCCGGCTGGGACGCTGGGCTCCCCGCACCCAGCCCTGCGAACTGTTCATGAACCAGAATGGCGGCAAGCTGGACTACACCGATTACGCAGGGGTATACATCCTCACCGAAAAAATCAAATCGACGGCGGCCCGGCTGGATATTGCGTCGCTCAGACCGGGAGACAACGCCGGAGATGCCCTGACAGGGGGTTATATTTTCAAAATCGACCGGGCCGATGCCGGGGAGGTCAACTGGACCATCGACAATTCAGCCTTCGGTGCCGGGACCCTGCCCAACACAGAAAGCGGGCAAAGACTGGTCATCGTGGAGCCGGATCCTGACACCGATACCATGGAGCAGCAGAACTATCTCCGGAACACCGCCATCCTTCCCTTCAATAACACCTTGTTCACCGAAAGGGCCGCCGGGTTCACTACCCGGGAATACCGCCGGCATATTGATGTCGCGTCCTTCGTGGATCATCACATCATCAATGCCCTTGCGATGAATGTGGATGCGCTGCGGCTGAGTGCTTTTTTCTTCAAGGACCGCAACCAGAAGATTTCCGCCGGCCCGGTGTGGGATTTTGACCGGGCCCTTGGCTCGGATGACGGCCGGGACGCGAATCCCTCCAGTTGGAACAGCATTGGTTATTTTTTTGACCGCGACTGGTGGGGCGGGCTGTTCAAGGATCCGCAGTTTGTCCAGGAATGGGTGGACCGCTGGTGGGAATTGCGCCAGCCCGGCCAGCCCCTAGCCAACAGCATGCTGACCACGCTGGCCGACCAGATGGGAGCTGAAATCGGCAATGCCGCCGGGGCCCGGGATGCCGCACGCTGGCCGGAGAATGCCGCCGCCGGGGGCGTTTTTCTGAATGAAATCAATGCCATGAAAACATGGGTCACCTCGCGTCTGGCTTTTATCGACAACGCGGCTCCCCGTCCGCCCACCACGGCGGTCAGCGATGGTCCGGTAGCCGCCGGCACGTCTGTGGTCCTTGCGGGGGCGGGAACCCTTTTTTACACTCTGGATGGCTCGGATCCCCGGCCTTTCGGCGGCGGCACCGCCAGTACCGGCACCGCCTACACCGCGCCAGTGAGCATTGACCGCACCATGGTGCTCACCGCGCGGCGCCGGTCCACGTTTACTCCGTTTCCCAACGGTGCCTCCAGCATCGCATGGAGTGCCCCCTTGCAGCGGGTGCTGCTGGTGGACGAAGTCTTTGCCGTAGCCGGCGATTTGTCAGTTTCCGCCATCAACTATCATCCGTTCCCACCGACTGCTGCCGAACTCGCGGTCTTGCCGGGTATTGATGATACCGCTTTTGAATGGCTGGAAATCCGCAATACCGGCAACCGCAAGGTGAACACCATGGAGATGAGTTTCCCGCCGGGAGATCCCTTCGATGGCGTGGTCAAACTACCCTTGCGCACCCTTCAGCCAGGAGAGCGACTCCTTCTTGTCAAAAACCGGGCGGCGTTTGAATTGCGTTATGGAACGGGAGTCTCCGGCCTCATCGCCGCGGAATGGCTCAAGGGGAATCTGAGGGATTCAGGGGAAGAAATCCGCCTCCTCGACCGCAGCGGCAATCCTGCCTTTGCCTTCGCCTACAGCGATGCCCCCGGCTGGCCCGTGAAAGCGGACGGCAAAGGCGCGGCAATGGAATACACCGGCACGGCCTATACCGATGCCGACCTTGGCCAGTCCTTTTACTGGCAGGATTCTGCGGCCGTCAACGGCACGCCGGGAGGCGCTGCCGCCGGGCCGGCTGGTCCTGTGGTGATCCATGAAATCATGGCGCAATCTGCCCTGCCGTTTGTGGATGCGCTGGAACTGCACAATGCCTCGGCCTCGGCGGTGGATCTTGGTGGATGGTTCCTGACTGATAGGGCGGAATACACTTCGCTGGAAGATCTGGCCCGGTTCCGCATTCCCACAGGCACGGTGTTGGCTCCCGGAGGGTATGCGGTATTTACGGAAACCGATTTCAATCCCAACGGGGCATGGAATCCGGCGGCGGGCTCCCCGGGCTTGGGGGAATTTTCGCTCGACGGGCTGCATGGCGGTGTGGTCAGGCTGTTTGGTCGTGATGCGGGCGGAGGTTTGCGTCTGGCCGATCAAGCGGCCTACGGTCCCATGCGCCTGAACGAAGCCTCCGGACGGCGATCCGGCGGAACGGCAGTGTTCGACCCCCTGACCTCGCAAACTCTTTTTAACACCGCCTCGGCCCTGCGGCCCTATCCAGGTGCGGGCTCGGCCAACAGTGGCGTGCGGTGTGGGCCGGTGCTGCTGCGCGAGATCTTCCGGAGTGTGGCCGGAGGCAATGCCGATCTCGCATTTATCGAGCTGTTCAATCCCGGGACAATGGCTGAACCACTGGCACACTGGCAACTGCGCGGAGCCGTGTCGCGGGACTTTGTGGCCACGGAATCCATTGCTGCGGGCGGCCTTTTGGTGGTGCTCCCGTTTGCGCCGGCGGATGCCGCGCGGCTTGCCGCCTTCCGCCAGCACTATCAGATCCATGCGTCGGTGCCGGTTTCCGGTCCATGGACATCAGCCGAACCGCTGGGGGCGGAAGGGGAAATCCTCCTGATGCGGCCGGAGACGCCTTCGGCGGCAGAGCCGGACTATTTTCCCCGCACCTTGGAGGACCGTGCCGCCTTCCGCAGTGGCGTCGATGGCTGGCCTGACATGGCCGCCGGGCTCTCACTGAATCGCAGGGAGCCAGCCGACGGCAGTTTGGCGGTCAACTGGCAGGCGTTGGCTCCAACCCCGGGTGACTTCCTCCTCAGCTACAGCACTTGGAAAGCCGGGTTTTTCCCCACCGGAGAACCTGCCTCGCCGGACCCGGATGGGGATGGCCTGGAAACCGTGCTGGAATACGCTTTTGATACCGATCCCCTGACACCAAATGATCTTGCAGCCATCTTGCCCCCTCCCTCCACCGTGACGGATCAGCAAGGTCTCATGCAACTGGTGTTCACCTATACCCGCCCGGTAAACCGCCCCGGCGTGGTGTGGCAAGTCGAACAATCCTCCGATTTCCTCGACTGGACTCCCGTTCCGGATAGCGCGGCGGGACCCGTGACGGACCGGGAAACCCGACGGGTTGCCGTGCCCCTCGGCAGCGGCAAAAACTTCCTGCGCCTGCAGGTCACCGTGACGCCCTGAGGTTCAAGTCCTACCGGGGCCTTTCCCATGCGTAGCCCGTGTTTAAAGACAGGCTAAAATTCAAGGTAAAACCAGTTTCCTCTTGCGCCCCCCGACCGGGATTTCTATGAATGCCCCCTCCACGCTGCCGGGTCCATTCTTCACCCCGGCGGCGTCCCTATTTTCATTCAAGAAAACTCTAATTCCGCTTGTGAAATTTTTCACAAGCCTCTAGTCTCGCCCTGCACCTGACTTCTGCCAATGGCCAACACCTTTCCCCGCTGGACTAATACGCTGCCGCTGAAGCTTCTCGTCTGCTTTCTCTTCCTGGGCGCGGGAATTGCGGGAGGCGTGACTTATTATTTCACCCAAAAATACACCCGGGTGGGCTACATGCCGTCGCAGCCGATTCCATTTTCCCATCAGATTCACGTCGGGCAGTTGGGTATGGACTGCCGGTATTGCCACAGTTTTGTGGAGGAGTCCGGCCATGCGAATGTGCCATCCAGCAGCAGTTGCATGAACTGTCACCAGCACGTCAAGCCGAACTCTCCTCTGATTGCCAAAGTCAAAGAAAGCTACGAGACGGGCAAACCGATGGAGTGGGTTAAGGTGCACAATACGCCGGATTACGCCTATTTCAACCACAGCGTCCACGTCACCGCGGGGGTGTCCTGCGTCAGTTGCCATGGCAAGGTGAATGAAATGCCTGTGGTATTCCACGATCAAAGTCAAAGCATGGCCTGGTGTCTGGACTGCCATCGTGCTCCGGAGAATCATTTGCGTCCGATGGACAAGGTCACCAAACTGGATTGGACCGCCAAGTCTGAAGGCAAGGACCAGAAGGAAATGGGCCAGAAGCTGAAAGAAGCCTGGCACATCGAAGCTCCGGTCAACTGCGCCGGTTGTCACCGTTAAGCCAAACAACCCGCCCCTCCTCCCACCCTTCTTTTTTGTTCATGAAACGCGTTTGGCAACATCCCGCAGAGCCCACCACCGGCAAGCGCTACTGGCGCAGTCTGGGTCAATTGACCGGCTCCGAGGCCTCGAAGACCTGGCAGGACCGTGAATTCCAGGACGGCGCAGCCGTGTTGAAGGATGAGGAGGAACTCGAGTCCACCCGCCGCACCTTCCTGAAGCTGATGAGCGCCAGCACGGCCATGGCCGGATTGGGCCTGGCTTCCTGCCGCCGCCCCGAAACTTACCTCAAGCCCTACTCCAAGATGCCGGAGTGGGTGGTGCCAGGCAAAATCCTCTATTACGCCACATCCATGCCCCGCGCGGGCGGGAGCACCCCGCTGGTGGTGCATACCAATGAAGGCCGCCCCACCCACCTTCAGGGCAACAAACTCCACCCGGACAGCAACGGCGGACTCGATTCGCAGGCCCAGGCTTCCGTGCTGGGTCTCTATGATCCCGACCGCGCCCGCAGCTTTGTCAACTATGGCAAGCCCAGCACCCGGGACGACTTCTTCAAGTTCATAGACGTCCGGAAGAAGGAACTGGCGGCTGGTGGCGGCAAAGGTCTGGCCATCCTCACCGATGAGGTGGTGTCTCCGACCCGGCAGCGCCTGATTGGCGAACTCCAGAAAAAATTCCCGGCCGCCAAGGTGCACCGCTACGAAGCCTTCGGCCCGGCCATTGTCCGCAGTGCCTCCGCCAAAGCTTTTGGCGATGGAGTGATGCCCTACTATCACTTCGACAAAGCGGACCGGATCTTCAGTCTCGACAGCGACTTTATGGGATTGGACCGGGTGGGCGGAAAGTCCACCAGCCAATTCATGTCAGGCCGGAAGGCCCAGTCCAGTGCGGACCCCATGAACCGCCTTTATGCGGTCGAAAGCAATTATTCCATCACGGGAGGCATGGCGGACCACCGCATGCGGGTCCCGGCCAGCCAGACCCTCAAGGTCGCTGCCAAATTGGCAGCATTAATCGGTGCCGCCACGGGCGACAGCGCCCTGACCGCTGCGGCAGCAGCCATCAAGGGAGACGATTTCAACGCCGGCCGCGACGACTACGAGGTGTGGCTTAAATCAGCGGCCGACGACCTCGCGGCGTCCAAGGGCAAGGCCATCGTGATTGCTGGAAGTCAGCAGCCGGAAGCCGTGCATCTGCTGGCGGCGGCGATAAATCAGGCGCTGGGTTCCTTCGGAGCGACCATCGAATTGAAACAAACCGGCCTGCCTGCCACTCAGATGGGAACCTTGGAGGACCTTGCCAAGGATGCCCTCGCCGGCGCGGTCGAAACGTTGGTGGTCCTGAGCGAATCGGATCCCGCTTCCGAAGCACCCGCAGACCTCAAGTGGGCCGAGGCCCAGGAGAAGATCCAGACCCTGATTGTCCACAGCACCCGTCACCGCACCGGTCTGGCGCGGAAGGCTTCATGGGCGGTCCCGGCTACCCACTACTTGGAGCAATGGGGTGATGCCCGTGCTTTTGACGGCACCTATTCCCTCGTCCAGCCGATGATTTTACCGCTATTTGGTGGAGTCAGCGATGCCGAACTGCTCAATGCCCTGCTTTCCAACGAAGACACTCCGGAATTCAAGGAACCCAGCCCGGCTCCTCTTCCCATGGCTTCCGTAGAAGATCCGGGTCCCGGATTCATGCTCGTGCGGGACACCTTCAATCTGGTGGTTCCTGGAGCCTCTGATGACTTGTGGAACCAGACATTGCGGGATGGTTTTGTGGCCAACACGGCCTATGCTGCGGCAGGCGGTGCCTTCAATGCCGCTTCGCTGTCCACTCTGGCATCCATCCCCCCGGCACCAGTCCCCACCTTCGGCGGGATGGAAGTCACGTTTGTGCCCTGCTCCAAGATAGCAGATGGCCGCTATATCAACAGCGCCTGGCTGCAGGAAGCGCCGGATCCGGTTTCCAAAGTCACCTGGGACAACGCCGCCCTCATCAGCGTCAAAACCGCCAAGGAACTCAAGATCAACCTCACCGCCGTTGATGAAGCCGATGTGATTTCCGTCGAAATCGGCGGCATCACCCGCTTTTATCCAGTGATTGTGATTCCGGGCCACGCCGACAACGCGGTCACCCTGACCGTTGGTTACGGACAAAAAGGCATAGGTGCCGAGGGTCCGGGCCGGGTCGGCCAAGGCACGGGTTTCGACGCGTATGGCTTGCGCACTTCTGCCACGCCCTATTTTGCCACTGGCGCGAAGGTCGCCAAACTCGAGGCCCCCGTCACTAACGGTTTGGAGTGGACCGACCTCAAGGAAATCCCTGCCATCTATCCGCTGGCCACCACCCAGGAACATCATAGCATGTATGGCCGCGCCCTGGTCCGGGAGGGCACGCAGGAAGACTGGCAAAAGGACGGGGAATTTGTCATGCAGCAGGGCACCGAGGCCCACCTTCACGGGGACAAGGCAGCGAAGTTCGAAGAAAACGCCTTCTCCTTCTACAAACCGGAAGGCCGCCGCACCTCCGATGGCACCCGCGAACCTCACCTCAGTGACAACCTGCATCAGTGGGGCATGACGATTGACCTCAACAGTTGCACTGGCTGCACCAGTTGCCTCGTGGCCTGCCAGTCCGAGAACAACATCCCCGTGGTCGGCAAGGACCAGGTCCGGCGCGGCCGGGAGATGCACTGGATCCGCATGGACCGGTATTTCGCCACGGACCTTGATTCGGATGCTGCCCTCAATAACCGCAAGGTCGAAAACGTGCCCTTCCAGCCGACCAACAATGTCTGGTATGAGGACGAAATGGATGATCCTTCCATGCTGGTCGAGCCGGTGGGCTGCCAGCACTGCGAAGCTGCTCCCTGCGAGACCGTCTGCCCGGTCAATGCCACCGTGCACAGCGAGGATGGCCTCAATGTGATGGTCTACAACCGCTGCATCGGAACCCGATACTGCGCCAACAACTGTCCGTTCAAGGCCCGCCGCTTCAATTTCTTCGACTATAACAAGCGCAACCCCCTCACCGAAAAATCCCTCGCCGGCCTGGAATTCAACAACCTGTATGCCGGGCCCCTCGGGGACCGCCACGACACCGAACTCAGCAAGCTGCAGAAAAATCCCAATGTGAGCGTGCGCATGCGCGGGGTCATTGAAAAGTGCACTTACTGTCTGCAGCGCATTGAGAGCGCCCGCATCGATGCCCGGTCCCATGCCCGCAAGACGAAGTCCCACCAGCAGGGCAAATACGACGAAACCCTCGCCATCACCGAACAGGATCTCAAGATCCCGACCGACACGCTCAAGGTGGCCTGTCAGGAAGCCTGTCCGGCGGAAGCGATCCACTTCGGCAATCTGCTCGACAAGGACAGCGCCGTGGTGAAGGCCAAGGCCAACCAGCGCAACTATGAATTGCTCGGGTATCTCTCGGTCCGGGCCCGCACCACCTACCTCGCCCGCATCAAAAACCCCAATCCGGCCCTGATCGCCGCCAGCCCGCGTGAAGCGAAAAAGGTCGGCCAGAGCAGCAAGACCCGCCCGATTGCCACCAACGGCCACGCCCCCGCCGCCCACTGAGCCCGGGATCCCTCCTCCTTTCACTCTCCACTTCCACCCTACCAATGGCTGAAGCCGCTCACGACTCCCACCCTCCGCACGCGGACGGTCCTTCCCGCGCGAAGGTTCTGCTGCGCGAGCCTCTGGTGCTGAACCACCGTTCCTACAGTTGGGTCACCAACCGCATCTGCGGCATCGTGGAAAATCCGCAGCCCAAAGGATGGTGGCTGATCGTGATTCCCTGCTTCCTGCTGACCTGCTTCATGGCGTTCTGTTTCGCCTATCTCGTCGCCACCGGCGTCGGCGTCTGGGGACCCAACCATCCGGTGGCATGGGGATGGGACATTACCAATTTCGTGTTCTGGATCGGGATCGGCCACGCCGGAACCCTCATTTCGGCCATTCTGTATCTCACCCGTCAAAAGTGGCGCACGGCGGTAAACCGTGCGGCCGAAGCCATGACCATTTTTGCGGTGATGTGCGCCGGTCTCTTCCCGGCACTGCACGTCGGCCGGGTCTGGATGGCATGGTTTCTTGCCCCCGTCCCCAACAGCAATGCCATCTGGCAGAATTTCAAGTCGCCCCTCCTCTGGGACGTCTTTGCGGTCTCCACCTACTTCAGTGTCTCCGTGGTGTTCTGGTTCCTTGGCCTCGTGCCTGACCTTGCGACGCTGCGCGACCGCTGCCAGCCTGGCCTCCGCAAGATGGCGTATGGCCTGTTTGCCCTTGGTTGGCGTGGCGGCAACCGCCAGTGGCGCCACTACGAAATCGCCTACGGCCTCCTCGCCGCTCTCTCCACCCCGCTGGTGCTGTCCGTGCATACGGTGGTGTCGTTCGACTTTGCCACCTCCGTAGTCCCCGGCTGGCATACGACCATCTTCCCGCCCTACTTTGTGGCCGGCGCCATCTTTGGCGGCTTTGCCATGGTGCTGACGCTGATGATCCCCGTCCGCAAAATCTATGGCCTCCAGGATCTCTTCACCATGAAGCACATCGACAACATGGCGAAGATCATCCTCCTGACCGGCACCATCGTGGGATATGCCTATCTGATGGAGTTGTTTATCGCATGGTATTCCGGCAGCATTTTCGAGTTTGATGCCTTCAAATGGCGCATCCTGTTTGGTCCTTACACCTGGGCCTATTTTGCGATGTTCTTCTGCAACGTCATTGCTCCCCAGGTATTCTGGTGGAAGAAATGCCGGGAGAACCTTATAGTGGTCATGGTCGTCTGCATGTTCGTGAACGCCGGCATGTGGTATGAGCGGTTTGTTATTATCTGCACCACCCTCGCCCGCGACTTCCTCCCCGGACAATGGGACATGTATTCCCCCACCTGGGTTGAGATTTGGACCTTTATCGGGACCTTCGGCATGTTCCTGATGCTGTTCCTGCTCTTCCTGCGGTTCCTCCCGGTGATTGCCATCGCGGAAATCAAGGGCGTGCTGCCGGAAGCCGATCCCCACTATGACCCGGCTTCAACCAGACGGGACAACCTTGTGGCGGCCCCGGTTTATGAAGGTGACCGCCATGAAGTGCCCCCCGGAACTTCCGTTCCTGCGCCCCGCGGCGCGGCTCCCGCCTGAACCTGACCTGCCGTTGCCCCGTCTTCCCTTCCTTACCCTTCCCACCATTCAGATCCAGTGAGCACACCCTTGAAACGCGTCCACGGCTACCTCGCGGAATTTTCCTCCACGCAGGAAATCTTCCATGCCGCCGAAAAGGTGCGGGAGGCCGGTTATTCCAGTTGGGACGTGCACAGTCCGTTCCCGGTCCACGGCATGGATGATGCCATGGGGCTGCCCCGTTCCATCCTGCCCCGCTTTGTGCTGGTGGGAGGCATCATCGGGCTCATCACGGCCTTCCTCCTGCAGTATCTCACCCAGGTGGTGATTTATCCCACCGTGGTCCAGGCCAAACCTGCCAACATTTACACCATCCCGGCCTTCTTCCCCGTGATGTTCGAATTGACGATCCTGTTCTCGGCCTTCACCGCACTCTTCACCTGTCTGATTATGATGAAGCTGCCGCGCCTGCACCATCCCCTCTTCAATTCGCGCAACTTCACCAAATTCTCCGATGACAAATTCTTTATTTGCATCGAGGCCCGCGATCCCAAGTTCTCCCCGGAGAAAACCAAAGCCTTTCTCGCCGGACTGGGCGGGGCCAACATTGAACTTGTGGAAGACGAACTCTAGTCCCGACGCCTCCCCGCTCCCTGACTTTTCCGCCCCATGCGCTACTTCTTTTTCGCCTATCTCCTGGCCATCGTGCTTGTGATCGGTTTTGCCGGCTTCCGCGGCGACAAGTTCACGCACACCCCCATCGAGATTTTTAATGACATGGACCATCAGGCCAAGGTCAAGGCCCAGTCGTCCAATGCCTTTTTCGCCGATGGTGTGGGATCCCGCAAGCCGGTGGCCGGCACCGTGCCCATGGGTCTTAAAGTCGCGGCCACTCCCGCCGCCCTTGACACCAACCCCGGCTATGGTTTCACCCACGGTTCCGACTACTACAACTCCGGCCGCATGGGCGATTTCTGGGGCGACGGTTTCCCGGATCAGATCAAAGTGGATGAAGGCTTCCTGCGCCTTGGCGAGGAACGCTACAATATCAGTTGTGCCGTCTGCCATGGCAAAGCCGGCGACGGCAAAGGCATTACGGCCCAGTATGGGATCGCCAACATTGCCAACTTCCACACCCCGGGCTTCACGGATCCCAAGGCCCCCGACTACCGTTCCAACGGCAATATCTACAACACCATCAATCTCGGCAAAGGTCTCATGGGCCCTTACGGAGCCATGATTCCGGTCCGGGAACGCTGGGCCATCGTGGCCTGGGTCCGCGCCCTTGCCATGGCCCGCACCGCCCCGCTGGACGATCCCGCCGTCAAAGCCGCCTGGGACGCCCAGCAGGCTGCCGCCAAATAAGCCTTTTTCTTTTCCTGACGCATGAGCCACCACATTTCCGTTACCGAACTTCCGCCCGACGGCGAGAAGCTCCAGCTCACGAAATTTACTTCGTGGAGATTCATCAGCCTGATCACGGCCGTGGCCGGCCTCGCGGTTTCCCTTTTCTTCTTCTTCACAGGCGGTGACGCCGCCAACTCCTACGCCTTCAGTTATCTGTTCGCCTTGGAAGTCTTTTTCACCATCACCGCCGGGGCCCTTTTTTGGGTGCTGCTGCACAATGCCTCCAATTCATCATGGGGTGTGGCCATCCGGCGCATTCCGGAATTGATGACGCTGATGTTTCTCCCGCTGATGATCCTGGCTCTGCCGCTTTTTATGCCCTTTTTCCCCCACAAGCCGGAATGGATGGGGCATGTCTGGGAATGGATCGGCATTCACGCCCAGATTAACGAACACCCTCCCATCGGCACCAGGAATGTGTCGGAAGGACTCGCCGCCCTCCACGATACTACCCTTCTCTACAAGAAATATCCCTACCTCCATAATGGAGTGGGTCCTGGCGCATGGTTTCCCGGCATGGACTTCCGCATGCTAATCTTCTTCGGCCTGTTATTCTTCACCGGCTGGAAGCTGCTCAACTATTCTCTCTACCAGGACAAAACCGGTGCAGTCCAGCCCACCTACAGTGCCCGCCGTTTCTCCTGCGGCATGCTGCCGGTTTTTGCGGTCTGCACCACCTTTGCGGCAATCGACTGGGTGATGAGCATGAACTATATCTGGTTCTCCACCATGTTCGGAGTCAACATCTTTGCCGGTTCTGCCCTCGCCTCCATGGCCTTGATCATCCTGATCGTCGGCACCCTTGTGAAGACGGGGCACTTCAGGCACATTGTGACTGAGGAGCACTTCCACCTGATGGGCAAACTGATGCATGCTTTCGTCATTTTCTGGGCCTACATCGCCTTCTGCCAGTTCTTCCTGATCTGGTATGCCAACATTCCGGAGGAAACCCAGTTCTACGCCATCCGGAATACCGGCGGCTGGTGGTATCTCTCTCTTGGGCTTGTCTTCCTCCACTTCGCCATACCCTTTATTTTCCTTCTCAAGCGCAATGCCAAGCGGAATCTTAATGCAGTCATGGCGGTGGCGGCCTTTGTGATCTTTGTCCACATGCTGGAACTCTACTGGATGATCATCCCGGAACGGGGCCGGGCGCTGTATGAATTCAGCAGCGGGCAGGGCAGCATCTTCTTCCGCGACCTTGCCTTTGACGGCATCGCGCTGCTCACTTTCGCCGGAGTCTATGCCTATGGCCTGATCCACGTGCTCTCCAAACACAGCCTGTATCCCTGCGGGGACCCGCGGCTGGAAGAGTCCGTCAACGTCGTCAGCTGAGTCCCGGTCTTCCTTCCACAACTTTTTCCCAGCCAATTATCATGGACGAACATCCCGGAGATACCCTCGGCAACCGGTTCCTCACCTTCTGGGGAGCGCTGGGTGCCATCGTGGCCCTCGCCCTCCTCCTCGGCATCTACCGCTGGATCGTGATTCCTTCCTCAAGGGACGTGAATGACGGGGGAGCGGGCAATGCCCGTCTCGCCACTCTGTCCCTCGTGTCTGCCGAGGATGCTGCCGAGTTCAGCAAGGCAGCAGAAGTGGAACCCGGCAAGACGGTCCGCCTGCCTGCGCCGGCCCTGCTGTCCTACGCCGCGAAGACCCTTGCTTCCCAAAAAGCGGTCCCTGGTCCCATCAAAACCCCTGAAGCCATCAGCCGTGAGCAGCAGGAGAAAGCCAAGAGTTCCCACGACCCCAATCTTTCCAAATTCGAAGAACAATAACCTGTTCCGGAATCTTTTTAAATCATGAGTCAGGAAGACCAATCACAGCCGCTCCCGGACGTCACTCCGGAGGACATTCTGCAGCGCGCGGCCATTGACCGCTCCACGCGCCTGCCGGTGTTGTTTTTCTTCACCAGCGCCGCAGCATGGCTGCTGGCCGCCACCCTGCTGGGGCTCATCTCCTCCATCAAGCTGGTGGCTCCGGGATTTTTGGGCATTGACTGGCTGAACTACGGCCGCAGCCAGCCTGCCTTCCTCAACGCGCTGCTCTACGGCTGGGCCTTTCAGGCCGGACTGGGAGTCATGATCTGGATGATGGCCCGCCTTTGCCGCACGGAACTCAAGAACCCGATCACGCTGGTTGTCGCCGGGCATTTCTGGAATGCGGGGGTTGCTGCCGGCGTGACCGGGATTCTGGCCGGCTACGGCACCGCCATGAAGTGGCTGGAATTTCCGTCTTTCGTCTGGCCTATTCTCCTGGTCAGTTATTCGATGATTGTGGTCTGGCTGGTGGTGATGTTTTCGGCGCGCCGCAAGGGACATGTTTTTATCTCCCAGTGGTATCTCCTTGCGGCCTGTTTCTCCTTCCCGTGGCTGTATCTCACCGCGAACCTGTTCCTGAATGTTTTCAAACAGACCGGGGTATCCGGTCCGGCGATTGCCTCGTGGTATTCCAATAACATTTTATTCCTCTGGCTGGTTCCGGTGGGGCTGGCTTCCGCTTATTTTATCATTCCCAAGGTCGTGGGCAAACCCATCCACAGTTATCCGCTGGCGCTTCTGGCCTTTTGGGGACTGGTCGCCATCGCCCCATGGACCGGTGCCCAGGAATTGATCGGCGGCCCCTTGCCCGCCTGGATTCCTTCCATCGCCGGAGCCGCGCAGATCCTGCTTCTGGTGCCGATGCTGGCGATCGCCTTCAACCACTACCTCACCGTGAAAGGCAGCCACAAGCTGGTGGAACTCAGCCCCAGCCTGCGTTTCACCTTTTTCGGCTCCATTGGTTATGTGGTAACCTCGGTCAGTGCCGCCCTGCTTTCCTCCATGACCCTGTCCCGTTATACCGGCTTCAGCTTCACCCAGGATGCGGTGGCCATGTCAGGCATCTACATGTTTTTCACCATGAGCATGTTCGGGGCAATTTATTTTATCGTGCCCCGCATCACCGGATGCGAATGGATCAGCGGCGGGCGGATCCGTTTCCACTTCTGGTGGTCTGCCTACGCCTGTATTTCCCTTTGTGTCCTCCTTCTCGCGGCCGGCTTCTCCCACGGTGCTGCCACCGACCACTGGGACAGTGACATGTCCGGCGCTATCACCTTCTCCAAGGGATACCTGATTGGCCGCATTCTGGCCTGGGTCTTTCTTGCCGCAGCCAATGCGGTCTTCCTGCACCACCTGTCCCTCATGGTCTGCAACCGCGGGCGCAAAGCAGGCGAGGCCACCCTCATTCACCAGCCGGCCCCCTACGACCAGGCCGAACTTGTTATCACTACCGAAAGAGCAGAGGCATGAACAGTCTGAAAAATTTCGTTCTCATTCTCGGGGCGTGTTTCCTCGTGCCCACCTGGTGCATGGTGGCCCAGCCCTATGCCGCGGAGCGCAAACGCCAGCCCGTGCCCTACAAAATGGAAGAGCCGGGCGTGAGGGCCGCCTTTGATGACGGCGCACTCAAGGGGCTCTTTTATCCTTCGGAATTTGCGGGTGACCGCAAGCGCGGGGAACTGATCTACAGCCGGGAAGGCTGCGCCCAGTGCCATACCCAGGTGATCCGCCCCGATTATGCCGGCATCGACCAGTTCAAAAAATCATGGGGCAAGGATCAGGAAGGAAAGGAAATAAAGCCAACCCGCCAGACCGTCATGTGGGACTACCTGCATGAAGATTTTGCCATGCTGGGCCAGCGCCGCATCGGCCCGGATCTTGCCAATGCCGGCTATCGTTTCGAGGGCAACCTTGCCGGATTGACCAAGCCGGAGGAAATCGCTGCCGAGAAGGCCCGCGCCCTGAACGACTTTTACCTCTACCTTTTTGCCCCCCGCGCCCGCCACGAGTGGTCCAGCAGCCCTGGTTTCCGCCACCTCTTCGTTACCCGTCCAAAAGAAGGGCAGGGTTCCATTGATGCTCTGAAACTCCCTGCCAATCTGGCACCCGCCGGGGGCATGGAAATCGTTCCTTCCAGTGAAGCCCGCGCTCTTGCCGAATATGTTCTGGGCCTGAAGCGTGACCAACCGCTCCCCGTGTCCATCACCGGAGCCCAACCGCCGAAGGAGTCCAAGTAAACGCCCCCTGCTGCAATGTCTTCCGATACTTCCGATCCCACTCCCTCCACCACGCCTATCGATGTCGCTGTCGAAGGACTCGTGTTGCGTCCGGATGTCTTCCAAACGCCAGTCAAGGGAAATGACAGTGTGGATGCCAAATCCAACATCGCTTCCATCCATGCTGCCGTGGCCCGGGAAAAGGGCGACTTCAGCGTCACCAGTTCCGTCAAATCCATCCCGCTCTGGGCCTTGATCCCCATCATCGGAGTCGGCATCGCGGCCGGGTCCTTTTTGGGCCCCAATATTGCTCTCACCCCGAACGTCAAAGGCTACGACTATCCTCTGGCGTATCCTGAAGGGGCAGGTGGCGGCGGGCCCCCGGTTGATCCCAATGATCCCAAAGTTTGGCTTTCCATGGGCCGGGCGGAATATGCCACGGTCTGCGCCAGTTGCCACCAGCCGAACGGTGAAGGCGTTCCGGGCCTGTATCCCCCGCTCAAAAATTCCGAGTGGGTCATTAATGGAGAGAATCGGGTAATAGCGATTCTGCTCCATGGCATTATTGGTCCCATGCAAGTAGACGGCAAAGCCTACAACGGAGCCATGCCTGCCCAAGGGGCTCTCAAGAACAATAAATCGATCGCCCAAATCGCATCCTACATCCGTAATGAATGGGGCAACACTGCTTCCATCATCTACGACGACCAGGTAGCGGAACTCCGCAAGGAGCTGTCTTCCCGCACCGGTCCGTTTACGGAAGCAGAACTCCGCGCCATTCCTGAGGACGCCAATCTGCCTCCCTCCAAGAGGGCTGCCCCTGCGGCGGTGCCTGCCGCTGCCCCTGCGGCTGCAGCGGGCGCGGCTCCTGCCTCCGCTCCCGCCGCGCCAGCCGCGGCTCCTGTCAATTAATCTGCCACCCATCCCGCGCTCCCCAGACTACGCCCAACCCCGGAACCCATCATGGAATCCACTCTCGATACCAAGCACGCGGATCACGGCCATGACCACGGTCATGATGCCCACCATGACCATCACAAGGTCAATTTTATCAACAAATATATCTTTTCGACCGATCACAAGATGATCGGCGTCCAGTATGGCATCACCGGATTGCTTTTCCTCGCGCTGGGTTTTCTGCTGATGCTGGTGATGCGCTGGAGCATCGCCCATCCCGGTGAGCCGCTGCCGGCTTCCCTCGGCTGGATCGTCGGCCTTTTTGGCGATGACTTTGTGTCCCGCTGGGCTCCGGACGGCAAGATTTCGGGTTCCCTTTATAACATGTTTGGGGCGATGCACGGCACCATCATGGTATTCTTCGGCGTGGTGCCCCTTGGGTTTGCCGCCTTTGTCAATTTTGTCACTCCGCTGCAGGTGGGAGCCCCTGACATGGCCTTCCCCAAGTTGAACATGTGGAGCTTCTGGCTCTTCTTCCTCAGTGGCGTCATCATGGTGGCCAGTTTCTTCCTGCCCACCGGAGCGGCCCAGGCCGGCTGGACGAACTACTCGCCGCTCGCCGCGACGATCCACATGAATTCAGATTCGCACTTCTGGACCGGGCAGACCCAGTGGCTTTTTGCCATGGTGTTCAACATCAGTGCTTCGCTCCTCGGTGCCGTCAACGTGTTGACCACGGTGATCAACCTGAGGGCCAAAGGACTCACCTGGATGCGCCTGCCCTTTTTTACATGGGCCATGTTTGTCATCGCTTTCCTGCTCCTCCTTGCGTTCCCTCCCCTGGAAGTGGCCGCGCTGATGCAGTTGAGCGACCAGGTGTTCGGATCCAGCTTCTTCCTGCCCACCGGCCTCAACATTGAAGGCAGCCTGCTCAACATCAGCGGCGGCGGCCATCCCGTGCTCTTCCAACATCTCTTCTGGTTCCTTGCCCACCCTGAAGTGTATGTGCTGCTCCTCCCGGCCATTGCCATTGTGGCGGAAGTGATTCCCTGCAACACCCGCAAGCCGCTCTGGGGTTACAAATCCATGGTCTATGGCGTCCTCACCCTCGCCTTCCTGTCCTTCATCGTGTGGGCCCACCACATGTATCTGACCGGCATGGGCAGCGTGGTCGCCACTTTCTTCCAATTCACCACGGTGCTGATTTCAGTTCCCTCCGTGATCCTCCTCACCTGTCTGATGATCTCTCTCTGGGGAGGCTCCATCCGCTTCCCGGTGCCGATGCTGTTTGCCACGGCTTTCCTGCCCATGTTTGGCATTGGCGGTCTGACCGGTCTTCCCCTGGCCTTCACCTTCATCGATCTATATCTCCACGACACCTATTACGTGATCGCCCACTTCCACTACATCGTGGCTCCCGGCGTGATCTTTGGCCTCTTTGCCGGCATCTATCATTGGTATCCCAAGATCACCGGGAGAATGATGAACAGCTTTCTGGGGCACCTCCACTTCTGGCCATCCCTGATCGCCATGAACGTTCTGTTTGCCCCAATGTTTATCCAGGGGATGGCGGGCTTCCACCGCCGGTGGTTCGATGGCGGCAAGGTCTTTGAAATGACCAGCCACAAATACTTCTACCTCAATGAAATCATCTCATGGGGGGCGTGGGGACTTGCCTTTGCCCAACTGCCTTTCATCATCAATTTCTTCTGGAGTGCCTTCGCCGGCAAAAAAGCCGGGTCCGACAATCCATGGAACGCGACCACCCTCGAATGGAATACCCCGACGCCACCTCCGCACGGCAACTTCCTGACCGAACAGGTCGTCTACCGCGGTCCCTATGAATACAGCGTCCCCGGCGCTGACAAGGATTTCTCCCCGCAGTGGGAACCGGTCTCTGCCGGGGAGAAGACCGCTGCGGCGGCCGACCTCAAGGCCGGCCACGTCATCCATTAAATTCCAATCCTGGTTTCCCGCCCACCTCCCTTACAGCCATCCCGATGGAGATTCCCTACACCGTAACCGCCCGGCCTGACACCGGCCTCTACAATGCCAAGGTCGGCATCTGGCTCTTCCTTGCCTCCGAGGTCATGCTGTTTGGCGGCCTGTTCTCGTCCTACGTCTTCCTCCGCATCGGGTCGGATTTCCAATGGCCTTTCCATGAACTCACGGTGCTGCCCGGGTTCATCAACACCATGGTGCTGATCATCTCCTCGGTGACCGTGGTCTCGGCATGGGCCGCCCTGAAAGCGCGGCGGTATGGCTGGTATCAGATCAACATGATCATTACTCTGCTCTGCGCGCTCGCTTTCATGGGCATCAAGAGCTTCGAGTATGCCGGCAAATTCAGCCACTACTCGGTCATCATGCACGACGGCACCGTCCTCGATGGACATCCCGTTCACGAAAGTGAAGGCACCAATGGCGACAAAATTGCCTTCTCCGGGGTGCAGTCGTTTTCGGTGAAACTGGACAAGAGCACGACCAAGTTCATGCGCCACCGCCGCATCAATGCCGGGGCCGGACAACCCTTTGCCAAGGCTGATGGACAGACGGTCAGGGTGCGCACCCCTTCCGGCGTGGAAGCCGAATTCACAGAATCATGGCTCAAGGACCTGAAAAAGAAATTCCGGGAAATCGAGAATACACGGTCGGATCTCGCCACCCTGCGGGCGCGGGTGGAAGCTCCGCGGATCCGCGTCGAGGACATGAAACGGGCCGTGACCGGCAATTTTCCGGTGCCCTTCGATGCAGCGAAAGCTGATACCCTGCTGGCGAAACATGCATCCCTCAAAGCCGATGCCGCCCCGGAAATCGCAGAACTTGAGCAAAAGATTGCCGAATTTGGGAAATCCGAAGCCTACAAGGACGCGACGGCGGCAGTGCTGAAACTGGAAGTGGTCGGGGACCCTCTCACCTTTGTTCTCAACGAACGCGATTTTGGCAAATACAACGCCGGGGAAGTCATCTTCCGTGATGATGTGGTCCTCACCGGACAGGTCCAAGGCGACAAGATTCCGCTAATGGCCGACCTGATAGACCTCCGCGACGTCAAAGATCCGGAAAAATCCCTCGCATGGAAATACTATCCGGATCTGAAGGAAGAATTCTTCAAACATCGTGATGAGGCCACGGCAGCTTTCCTCCAGAAAAAGCCCCAGCATGCCAACGACTATGAAGAGAATGCGGATTGGAAGCGGGCCGCCCTCCGGGTTTCTGTGGATAAACTTGCCCCCCCGGAAGTAGCCAAAGCGTTGATGAAAGATCCCGCCAAAGCCGTCGGGATTGAGCGCAGCGACAAACGTTTTTACAGCAACTTTTCCCCCAGCCGCTCGCCCTATTATTCCATTTACTTCCTCATGACCGGCCTCCATGGCCTGCACGTGATCGGCGGGGCGCTTGTCCTTGGCTACTTCCTCTTCACCGGCCGGAAAATGTATCTGAGCAATCCGGAACACCTTGCCAACCGGGTTGAAGTCGGTGGTCTCTTCTGGCACTTTGTGGACCTTGTCTGGATCTTCCTTTTCCCCGTTTTTTATCTCCTCTAACCGGCCGCGCCGACCATGGACCATTCCCACGAATCACCCGCTCCCACGGATGCCCACGACTCCCACGGTCATGAGCCGATGGACTTCGCCAAGACCATCCGCAGCTATCTGAAAGTCGGCGGGGTGCTGATTTTCGGCACGATCCTGACAGTCGCCGTCGCTTACGTTCCGTGGATGCAGTTCGGCGTCCATTGGGCGGACACCACGCTTGGCCTCCTGATTGCCACCGTCAAGGTTTCCTTCGTCTGCCTGCTTTTTATGCACCTCAACCACGAGCGTGGACTCGTATATAAGGTGTTGCTCTTCACGATGATTTTCAGTGCCGCCATGATGTTCCTTTTTGTCCTGGCCTACCTTGACCCGATCAAACACGCCATTTTGGACTGAGACTTCATCCTCCGTCCACTTCCCCCCTCCCCACGCCATGTCCCTGAAAACATTCCACCTGTTTTTCCTCGTCATTGCGATCCTGTTTGACTTTGCCTTTGCCGCCTATGCCCTATTCGGGCCGGACAACGAGATCACCCGGGAAATCAAACCCATGGGCATCGGCAGTGGTATTTTCGGTCTGATCCTCATCGGTTATGGCCTATGGTTCTATCTGCGCAAAGCCCCCAAAATCATCATTTAAACTGCCACGGTCATGAATCCCTTATTCTTTGCCCCCGCCTGTGTCACCTGCATGAGCCAGGATGGCCAGGTCACTACTCTCGCGGCGAACGGTGCCGTTTACGTGATGTTTGCTGCTCTCGCCCTCGTCTTCGCCTGCATCATCGCGGTGGTGATTTCCTTTGCCCGGCGGGCCAAAAGGTATGCCGCAAGCCAGGCCGAAGGCACGGATCTGGATTCCCTCCTGTAAGTTAAGCCGGCGCGCCCTTTCTATTTTACTTCATTTCTATTTTCCATGGGCTTTCTGAACAAACTATTTGGCATCCCCGAGGTGCATTCCGAGCACGGCAGAATGCTGGACCACATGTTGGAAGTGGTGCACTGGTTTATGCTGCTGCTTTTTGTGGGTTGGTCGATCTTTCTCGTGATCACCCTCTGGCGCGGCTATCATAAACGCACTCCCAAGGCCAACTACCACGGGGTGCAGAGCCATGCTTCCAGCCATCTTGAAATCGGCGTCATTATTGTTGAAGTGATCCTTCTCCTCGGGTTCGCCTTTCCGCTTTGGGGACAGCGCGTCGACCAGTTCCCGGACCCCGATGTGCGGGTCAACGCATGGGCCGAACAGTTTGCGTGGAACTTCCATTACCCTGGCCCTGACGGAAAGTTCGGCACCACCAACCGTTTTCTCATCAGTGGGGGAAATCCCATTGGCATTGATCCGGAGGACCCCAATGGTTTTGACGACGTGATCACCCGCAACCTCGTGCTGCCCAACCGCAAGAAAATCGAGATCAATGTGACCTCCAAGGATGTGATTCACAATCTTGCCCTGAAGACCATGCGGATTGCCCAGGATGCCGATCCCGGGAAGTTTACCCGGATGTGGTTCATCCCCACCAAGGCCGGCAAATCCGATATCATTTGTGGTCAGCTTTGTGGTCCGGTGCATGGCCAAATGCGCTCCGAACTGGAAGTCATGGCCGATGAAAAGCAGTTCACCACATGGCTTGGCGAGCAACAGGCCTTCAAGGATTCTCCCATCGGCCAAAAGGCTTTTGAAAAGTTCAATGCCGCCAAAGGAACGGTCGATCCCGCCGCAGCCCCTCCAGTGGCTGTCCCCCCTGCTCCCCTGCCTCCGGTGGAGGTGAAATAGAGTTTTCGCGTCGGTCTATTTCCCAAAAGGAGATCGACCTCCCGTAACTCATGGCCCGCCTTGGCGGGGCCGCGCTGGAGTCCCGCCTTCAGGCGGTCTGCAGCGCGGCTGAATCCGGACCGCCTGAAGGCGGAACTCCAACCCAGTGGCTTCATCCCACCCCGCCCGTGACCACTCTCCTTGACCGCTACCTGCAGCGCATGGCGTGGATCACGCTGATTCTGCTTTACGCCACCGTGCTCGCCGGATCCGTGGTGCGGGCCACGGGATCCGGGATGGGTTGTCCGGACTGGCCGCGCTGTTTTGGCCGGCTGATCCCGCCCACCCATATTTCCCAACTGCCGCCGGATTATAAAACGAAATTCAAAAAAGGTGATTTTGAAATTGCCGACTTCAATGCCTTCCACACCTGGACCGAATATCTGAACAGGCTGGTGGGCATGTCCAGCGGTCTGGCCATGCTGGGCACGGCCATTCTCGCCTTCCGCCGCCGCCGCCTTGATGCCGTGCTTCCCTGGCTGCTGTTCAGTGCGCTGTTCCTGTTTGGAGTCGTTTCGTGGCTGGGAAGTGTCGTCGTAAAAACCAACCTCAAGCCATGGAACATCACGATTCACATGCTGGGAGCGCTCACCCTCGTGAGCGCGGCGGTGCTGGCCATCGTCCGTGTGCAGCACCGGACAGGAGGATCGCCTGTGGCATTGAGCCGGGGAGCCCGCGCCTGGTTGTGGCTGACCTTGTTTCTGGCCGGTGCCCAAATTGTGATAGGAACCCAGGTCCGGGAGGAAATTGACCTGATTGGCAATGCCCTCAACGACTGTTGCCGCGATCAGTGGATCGGCCAGTTGGGAGGAGTCTTCGCCCTGCATAAAATCATGGCGTGGGCCTTGATGGTGGTGGGCATCGTAACATGGGTGGCTCTGCGGGCCCACCGGGTGCCGCTGGCCTGGGGTCTTGCCGCAGTGCTGGGCGCAGAATACGCTGCGGGCGTTCTGCTGACCCGGTTTGCGGTGCCTGCGGCGCTGCAGCCGGTGCATATGTTTCTGGCCGCTGTTCTTTTTGGCCTGCTGGTGGCTTTGGTTGCCGGGACCCGCCGGGACCCGGCTTTGCCATTGCAGCCCAGCCCTGCCGGCGGAACCATCCAAGGCTCTTCCGATTCCCCTCCATGAGCGACCTCCCCGTGCCTTCCACGCTGCCCCCTGACGCTACCATGGCGGCCGGCTTCTCCCGCCGTGCCGACCTGATGAGCCTGACCAAGGCCCGGCTGAGCGCTCTGGTGGTGGTAACTACCGCCGCCGGTTATTTGCTCTCGCCCACCGGTGAGTTTTTCAGTTGGGGCCTGGCTCACACGATTCTGGGAACCACCCTCACCGCATTTGGGGCCGCCGTTTTTAATCAATTGATGGAAATGGAACCGGATGCCAAAATGCATCGTACTGCGGACCGCCCTCTCCCGGCCCACCGGTTTCCGCCGGCGGCGGCGTTTGTGCTGGGTTGGCTGCTGGCCGCGATCGGCCTGATGCACCTTGGGGTCCGGGTGAATGCAGAAGCGTTCGGCCTGGGAGTGCTGACGCTGGTCACTTATCTTTTTATTTACACGCCATTAAAGCAGCGCTCCACGCTGAACACGCTGGTAGGAGCGGTGTCCGGGGCGATTCCTCCGGTGATTGGCTGGGTAGGGGCGGCCGGTCCTCATGGTCTGCAGCCTGGGTTGTTGCGTTGGGAGTTGTTTGTTCAGCCTCAGGCTTTGTTTCTGTTCAGTCTGCTCTTTCTTTGGCAGTTGCCTCATTTTCTGGCCATCAACTGGATGTATCGCGAGGAATACATCCGGGGCGGATTTGTCATGTGGTCAAACACTGACCCTACCGGAGCCAAAACCGCACGCCTTGCCCTTGGTTGGACCCTGCCCATGCTGGGTCTTTGCGTCTGGCCGCCCCTTGCCGGGTTTGCCCATGCCTGGTTTGTGATTCCGTCCCTCGCCGCCACGCTGTATTTGATCCGGCTCTGCCTGGTGTTCCGCAAAACCACCCTGCGGGCCGATGCCCGGAAGTTATTTCTCGCCACCCTGATCTATCTGCCGGTGATGCTCATGGCAGTTCTGGCGGCAGCCCGATAATTCATCCAGTGTTCCCTCCGGCACGTTTTTCCTTTCATGAGCAACTCCCCCCATCCGTCCCCCCTGCCGGACCGGCCTTCGACCAAACGCACCACGGTGATGATCCTGATGATCTTTATCGTGTTGAGCATGGTGCTGTTTTACAATTACATGATCTACCTGAAACGGCAGCAAACGGAGAATCGTCTGCCGATGCAGAGCAGGGTCGAGACGGACCCGCTGCCGGTCTGGCTGGACCAAAACGGCAAGGAACGCCATCTGGAGCAGTTGAAGGGAAAAGTGATCGTCATTTCCTACCTGTATACCACGTGTCCGCAGGGCTGTGCCGGGGTTGCGGATGAACTGGCCAAACTGCAAAAGGAGTTCGGTTCCGATCCCAACTTCGCCATCCTCTCGGTTAGTCTCGATGCCGAGCACGACCGGCCGGAGATCATGAAAGCATGGCTGGACCAAAAAGGTTATTCCGGGGAGAACTGGTGGTTTCTCACCAGCCCGGATGGCAAGGGGGATGCCATCCGCGAGTGGATGAAAAAGACCTTCCGGATTTTTGCCAAAAAGCGCAGCGAAGCCGAATTGGCCGCCAATCCCGCAGACAAGTATGATCACCAACTGGTCATGAGTCTGGTAGATGCCAAAGGGAACATCCGGACTCCGACATTTGATGATATTCTCTACTGGCCCTTCCACGAAGCTTTTGACTACGGCTGGTTTCCCCGCCCTATCCGGGAGGACATCATCAAGCTGCTGGCCGAATCCCGCCAGAATCCTTCCTGACTTTTACCATGTCCCCCGCTTCTCCTCCGCTCAGCGCTGCGGCTGAACGAAAACTCCGCAAAGCCGTCTGGGTGGTCACCGCCCTCGTCCTGGTGCTCGTTGGCATGATGCGCAACCCGCGCTTCGACATCCCCCTGCCGGACGGCGTCAGTCTGGCCTTTCTGCCTGCAGTGCATGCGGTCTTGAATTCTCTGGTCGCTGTTTGTCTGGTGCTTGCCGTCCTCGCCATCAAACAAGGCAACATCGCGCGGCACCGGGCTCTGATCACGTCGGCCATGGTCCTGTCGGGCCTGTTCCTGCTGGGGTATGTGGCCTATCACTTCACCAGCACCGAAACCAAATTCACTGGCACCGGTTGGATCCGGCCGGTTTATTTTTTCCTGCTGATCACCCATATCATTCTCGCGGCAGTCAGCTTCCCCTTCATCCTCCTCGCCTATCTGGCGGGCTGGGCCGACCGCCGCGATGCCCACCGTCGCCTCGTCAGATTCGTTTTCCCAATGTGGCTGTATGTCGCCGTAACCGGCCCCATCGTGTATCTCATGTTGTATTGATCCGTGTTCCCCTGCTGCGGTGCAGGCATGCAGGCAGCTCAAATCCATTCCCGGTTGCAAATCCTCCTCCGAATCGTTCTTTCCGTTTCTCCAACCAATGAAAAAATTTCTCCCCCTTGCCTCCCTGGTCCTCGCCCTCGGTGCCACTCTCAGTTGCGAACAGCAAAACTGGGAACAGACCAAAATGTTCAAGCAGACCCGGCACGCAGATCATGGAGCCGGCCATGGCAGCGGCCACGGTGATGCCCCGGCGGCCGGTCATGGATCCCCCACTCCTGCTTCTGCAGCACATTAAGTCTTGCGGTTTCCTCCCTTTTCCGGCGTCTTGACTGCACCCCCGCCATGAAGCTTACCCAATTCGCCCTCGCCGCCATTATTGTCCTCCTCGCGGTTGCTGGTTATCTCACTCTCAAAAGTGACCTCGACAGCCGCCTCGAGGAGCAGAACGCCAAAATCGACCGGAACCTTGCCCGCGTTGAGGAATTGGCCCAAAGGCATGCCCAACCGGTAGCCCTGCCTGCGCCACCAGCCGCCGTGGCTCCAGCCGCGCCGGCGCCCCTGGTGACCCCGGTGCCCGCACCGCCGCGCGATCCTGCGGCAGCCGCAGCCCTCGCAGCCGCTGCTAACATTCCTCCGGGCGCTCCCATGGCCGCAGAAGATGATCCACGCATGCTGGAAGATGAACGCAACGTTCTCAACCTGGGCACCCCTGACCGGGTGGCGGCCGATTCCCTGAACTTGCCCTCCACGCCCGAAGGCCAGACCCTCACCAAAATCCAGCAGCACATTGTGGCTTTGCCGGCGATCGCCAGCGTCAAGGAATACGCCGAAAAACAGGGCATGCTGGTGCTCGACCGCGGGACCAATGCCAATCTGCGCGCAGGTGACCAGTTTGCCCTGCGCCGCAAGACCGCCATCATCGGCCGGATCCGCATCAGCGAGACCATTCTCCCCACCGAGAGCATTGCCGATGTGATGCCCGGGTCCATGCCGGTGGGCATGCTGCCGGCGGCGGGGGACGACGCGATTCAGTTTGAAGAGTAAGCCGGTGCCCATGAAAGCTCCGGACTCCGTCCGCCTCGAACGCGAAGACGCCTGGATCGGGGATGCCGTGCTCAGCCTCTTTGCGCGCCAATATCTGCTGCGCGTGCACGGCACCATGGACCCCGGGGAATTCACCGCCATGACCTGCAATGCCTTCCTTTGCGCTTTCGGTCCACCCACCCGGGTCGAAAGCCGCATCGGCCAGATCTATCAGGAACAAGGCCTTGAGGCCGCCTTCCACCACATCGAAACCGAATACCTCCCGCTCTATCTGAAACAGCGGAGAAACCGGAGGTGACGCCGGAGAGAACGCACCGGTCCGGGAGCAGGTGAGGACCGGCCCGGGAGTCCGGCTCTGATCTGCTAACGGTAAGGAAGTTTTCCACGGGCCGCGCTTCCGGTGGAGCGCGGGAATAGCAAAACCCGCCATGTCCTCACTGCAGGGGTTCAATCAACTCCTTTTTCTGTTGGGTCGTGAGCCGGGGCAGGCGGAGGATCATTTGTCCGGCGACAAGACGACGTTCCGCAGCAGGCAGGGTGCGGGCCCAGGCGGCCATCGGCGCGGCATCCAGCCAGGCCAGGTTTTCCATGGCACCCTCAATTGCAGCAGCACGCAGGGCAGGGTCTTTCACTCCTGCCATGGTCACGGTGAATTTTGCCGTATCATGCCATTTGATGTTTTGCCGGAAGACCGCTTTGAGGTATTCCGGCATGGCTTCCGACGGCAGGGCGGCGGCCCGTTTCAGGCCCTCTTCTGTGCTGGGGGTATTTTCCCCAAGTTGCGCCCAGATTCCGTCAGGCAAAGCAGAGGCAGGCTGTGAAGCCAAAGATGTCAGGAGGCCATCCGGATCCTTCTGATACATTTTTTCGTAAACCTTGGCAGTCAGCATGGTGCGGGCTGCTCCGTCGGGCAGGGATTGAGCGTTGCTCAACAGGGCTTCGGGGCTCGAGTCCGGAAGGGCTCGGCTGAATTGCGCCACGGCGTGGCGCAGGGCGGTGCCTTCGGACAGCGAATCCAGCCAGGAGAGGGCTGCAGCGGGATCACTCTGGGCGAGTTTGGTCAGAATCCCCGACTGCACCTGCTCCCGGTTTTGACCCGCAAGATGTTGTGAAGACCATTGCAGTGCGGCCACCGGATCCTTTTCCCCCATACTGCTGGCCAAGGCAGCCTTGATGGCATTTTTCTGCCAGGGGCGCGCTCCGGAATTCAGCCAGGCAGTCAGGGCGGCGGAATCTTTTCCCGCCCATTCCCGGAAAAGCTCCTCCGGAACCCATTCGGCCTTCTGGCCCTGATGTTGCAACATCAAGCCGATGGCGGCGGACAGATCGGTTTTGGCCAAAGCATCAATCGCTTCCCCGAGATGGGCATCGCGGAATTCCCCCGGCGGTTCTGCGGCCAAGAGGGCCGCCGCACGGGCCGGGTCCATTTTCACCCACTCCGGCGAGGCGGAACGGTAAAAGACTTTGGACAGGCTCATGCCGGGTCCGGATAGCACTCCGAATTTCACCCCGGCGGACATGTCTTCGTCCAGCATCTTTTCAAGAATGGACCCCGTCCACAGCCGGCACAAATTCAAGTCGGCCTGGGCTTTGAGGCTGGCCATCGCGGCGGCAGGATCTTTCTGAGCCCAGACACTGTAAACAATCTTCACGTCCTGGTCCTCGTCATCCGGGCCTTTCCATTCCGTCAATTTCAGGGAGGCCGCCAGCCACGAGGCCGCCGCTTCCGGATCCATCTCGGCCCACCGGCGCAGCAACAATTCCCGGGCGGTGCGGTTCTCCCCGGCCAGCGCGAGGATCTGGGGCATGTCCCGGGAGCCGGCGCGGGCCGCCAGCTCCGCCTGCTGCAGCCGGCTCTGCAGGGTATAACCTTTCTCCCGGAGGAGTAGTTCCCATCGGCCGGCCACACTGCCTGATTCCTCTATGGCCGCAGTCACTGCCGGGACGGATGGCATCCTGACGGAACTGCGGTCGCTTCGCCCCACCTGCCAACCCCACGCGGCCGAGGCTCCGGCTGCCAGTCCGATGACTGCGGAAAGCCAATCTCGTTTTGTGGGTTTTTCCATGGAATGAACTGCGTGGTAAAGGTTATGGCACCTCGGTGGCCCGTAGTTTTTCCATCACCTTCACGCGTTCAGCGGCGGGCAGGGCGGGATCATGGAGAACCGCCTGGAGCGAGGCCGGGTCCTTCATCCGCCATGACAAAGCCGCAACCGACAGAGCTTCGCTGCGAAGGTTAGGGTCCGTCATGCTCAGGGCCCAGTTCCATGCCAGATCCGGATCGGTGCGGCTGATTTCCGAAGTCATGGCCTGCACAGCGGCATCGCGGCCCTGACCCTGCGGAAGCCCGGCCACCCACTGGGAAGCCTGCCAGGAATCCTCCTTGGTCCAGGCGGCCGCTGCCGCCCGCCAGGCGGAGGCCTGGTCGACCGGATCCTGCAGACCGGCGGCCCAGTCCATGACCGCGGTCCGGTTGTAGCGGGCCCAATTGTCGGCCATTTCCTTGGTTAGTTCCCGGCGTGTTTCCGGATCCTCCATCTTATCGAGTTCAGCAATGGCTTTTTCGGGATGTTCCACGGCCAGCTCCTTGACAAAGGCAGCGTGAGTGAATTTGGTGATTTCAGACAGCGCGGGATCCGCCGCGCCGTCCCGCATCTGCTGCACCCCAAGGCCGGCCTGCAGATGCTCCTTCATCGACTGCATCAGCGGCGTGTCCATGCGGTCCCTGAGATAGTCCGCGAGCGAAGCGGGGGAAATTTCCATCCAGCGCAGCAACGCTTCTTTTGAAGCGGTTTCCCGCAAGCTGGAATTGCCGGCAGCCGCAGCGGCTTCCAGGACCACACGCGCCGCCTCCGGGCTGGTGGCCATCCCCCCTGGAATTTCGATGAAGTGCATCATACCGGCTTCCGGCCCCAGCGAAGCAGCCAACGCAAAAGCCTTGGCCGGATCGATCTCCAGTTGTTTCACCACCATCCCCTTGGTCAGGGCGCTCCGGAATGCCGAAACCGGTAACTGTTCCACCCACCCCAGGACTTCAGCGGCATCGGATAGATCCAGTTTCCGGGCAATTTGATATTGGAGTTGCGCCGGGTCATAACTTCCGGAAGGCTTCATTTCCGCCGCGATTTGGAGCGCCCGTTCCGGGTCACTGGCCGCCAGCACTGCTGCAGCCCCGGCCAAGGCCGCATGCGAACGGGCGGTGTCCTTGAGGGATTTGGCCCATGCCAGCGCCTGTTCGGGATCGGTTTTTGCCAGGGCGGCCGCCAGATCCTGCAAAAGTCCGTGGTTCAGTTTGTCCTCCGGCACCTGACGGCTCCAGGCCAGCATCCGTTGCGGATCCTGTTCCGACAGGCGCTGCCAGGCCCTGCGGTTCTCATCGGATCCGGAATCCAAAAGAGTGATAGGATTCAGATCCGGCCGTTGGCCCAGCCATTGCAGCAATTCTTCCGGGTCCAGCACGGCACGGTCGCGCAGGGTCCGGCTAAGCTGGGTGGGGCCGCAGTGCTCTGCCTTGGCTAGCGCCGCCGGGGAATCCACCCTTGCCCAATGCCGGAGAAAATCGGTGAGGTCACCGTCCTGGTGGCCTCTGGTGCTTTCCAGCAAATCAGCACCGCCGACAGGATCCAGCTCCACCCAGCGTCCAAGCAAGAATTCCGTCATGTGTTTCCGTTGCCGTGCGGGCAATGCTTTGATGCGCTCCAGCAGCGCAGGGAAACCGGAGACATCGCAGGCTGCCAGTTCTTCTGCCCATAAGCCGGGAATTCCCAGGAGGTTCAATGCGGTCCGGAACTGCAAAATCAGGGGCTCACCTGAATTTTGTGAAGCTGCATGGGGTTGGACCGGGTGTGCCAGGATGGATGAACTGCTTGAAGCCCCGGAGTTCCCGGGATGGTTCGGGGTGGAAAGGGAATATCCGGCAATCACCCATGCCAGACCAAAACCCCCGGCCGCAGAGGCTGCTGCAGGAAGAATGGCAAGGGACGATTTCATCGGTTTGGGAAATGGTGAGGGATGTCCTGACATGGGACTGCAGGTTTAGGTGTTCCGTTCACCATGCCCAGCAAATAACCAATGGTCAGTCCAAATAATTTGCCCCTCAACTTTCCCTTTGTGTCCTTGGCTTCCTTCGGTTCAGATTCGGGTATCCCCACCCCGTGAATATGGACAAATCCGCCAAAGCCTTTCTCCACCAACTGCTCACCACCCCCAGCCCGACCGGCTTTGAAATCGAAGGCCAGAGGGTGTGGGCGGGATATGTCAAAGCCTTCAGCGACCGGGTGGAGAATGACGATTATGGCAGTGCCTGGGCGGTGTTGGAAGGCAAGTCGCCTCTCAAGCTGATGATCGAGGCCCATGCCGATGAAATCGGATTTATGGTGAAACATATCACCTCGGACGGTTTTGTGCATGTGGACCGGATCGGGGGCAGCGACTATGCCACCGCCCGGGGGCGCAAGATCATCTTTCAGGGCACCCATGGCCCGGTCACCGGCATCGTGGGCAACACGGCCATCCACATCCGCGAACGGACGGGCGGCGAAAAGGCTCCGGAGGTGCATGAGCTGTATGTGGATGTGGGGGCCGACAGCGACAAAGGCGTGGAGAAGCTGGGACTCCGCGTGGGCCATCCCGGTGTTTATTCAGTCTCGGTGGAGGAATTCGGGGAAAACCGCCTCTGCGGCCGGGCCTTGGACAACCGCATGGGCGGGTTCATTATCGCCGAAGTGATGCGGCGCCTCCATAAACAAAAAGCCAAACTGCCCATCACCGTGATCGCCGCCAATTGTGTGCAGGAGGAGATCGGCGGCTACGGCGCCCGCATGGTTACCTACCGCCTCCAGCCGGATGTGGCGATCTGTCTGGATGTGACCCATGCCACGGACACGCCCGGGATTGAGAAAACCAAGCACGGGAGCGTCAAACTCGGGGGCGGCCCCAGCATTACCCACGGAACTTGCTGTCATCCCATTGTTATCAAAAAAATCGAGAAGGTGGCCGACAAGGAAAAGATCACCCTGCAGCACGAGTCATCCTCGCGCTACAGCGGCACGGATACCGATTCCATCTATCACATCCGGCAGGGCACTCCCAGTGCATTGATTTCGCTGCCGTTGCGCTACATGCACAGCGTGGTGGAACTGGTGGACCTTAAGGATGTAGAACACGTCATCCAGCTCCTCACCGCCTTTGCCCTCAGTGTGAAACCGGATGAGGTTTTTGGGCACCGGCTGTGAAGGCCTGCAACGGAGCGGAGGAAGTTTCCTGCCAAAGATCAGGAAGGAATCCCATCATATGCCTCACCCGCGCTCATCCAGGCTTAAAGATCGCAAATCCCCTTCCTGGAATATATCGATTATTGTGGCTGGTTTTTGGAGTGCGGATGGCTTGCCCGCTTTCTTGAGTGGGGCTTGCCCCGCGCCGGTTTCAGCCAAGATTCCACCGGCAGCCTGAACCCGGCCGGAAAACGGCAGCAAGCTGGCCTGCCCAAAGCGGCGGAGGGCCGCGCGCACTCCAAATTGTCTCCACCCGACCCGGCAATCCATCACCGCAGATTTTGCTCCGGCCGAAGTCGGAACCCGGAACGGGGCGCCGCCCGCTCCAGTCCCGCACCACAGCCTGGGCGCGCTTCTTCTCCCGGAGCCTGCTGGCAGCCGGGCTGACGCCCAATAGCGTGTCCCCTGCTCAGCCTGGTGTTTGCCGCGATCAGTTATCAAACAACAAGCACCCTAAGTGTCAATTCACCAGCCGGAGCCGCCAGTCTCGCGGCAGCGGGTGGCATGGAACCGGCCTGGCTCTGCTGGCTGATCGCGGCGGCGGGCATCCAGTTGCGGCTTTTTTGCAATCTGATGGATGGCATGCTCGCGGTGGAGGGCGGACTGAAATCGGTCACGGGCGAACTTTTCAACGAAATTCCCGACCGCCTTGCCGATGCCCTCATCCTCGTGCCTCTTGGTTATGCCACGGGCACGGCATGGGGCATTGGCCTCGGCTGGGCCGCTGCCACCGGGGCGGTCTTTACGGCCTATGTCAGGGCGCTGGGGGCCAGTCTGACGGGACGTCAGGATTTCTGCGGGCCCATGGCCAAACCGCACCGCATGGCTGCCGCCACTCTCGGATGCCTGGGCATGTTGGTGCCTGGCTGGTTTCCCTTTCCAGTTAGCTGGCTGGCGGTCTGTCTTGGCGTGATCAATGCCGGCATCCTCGTGACCGGCTGGCGGCGGGTCCGCCATCTTGCAAACGTCCTCAAACACAATTCACCTTCATGAGCACCCGCCATCAGTTTATCACCGACGACGATCTGGCCCTGCACTAAAAGGCATGGAATGATGCTCCGGGGAACAGCCGGGCGCTGGTGCTGCTGCACCGGGGCCATGAGCATGCCGACCGCTGGGATTCCGTGATTCCCGGCCTGACCATGCCGGACACTGCCATCTATGCCTGGGAAGCGCGGGGACACGGGCAGTCGCCCGGCCGCCGCGGGCATGGCCCCGGTTTCATGCAATATGTCAGGGACCTCGCCTGTTTTCTCCGGCATCTGGAAAAACAATACGGCCTGCAACTGGAACGCACCGTGATGGTGGCCCACAGTGTCGGAGCCGTGGTGGCTGCGGCATGGGTTCACGACTTTGCCCCGCCGCTCGCCGGGTTGGTCATGGCCACTCCGGCGCTGGAGGTGAATCTGATGGTGCCGGGAGCCTTGACCGGAATCCGCCTGATGCAGAAGCTGCGGGGAGGCGGCCTCCCGCGCAAATGGATGGATTCCGGCTGGCAAGAGGCCGGAGCGTGGTAGGGTAGAGCCATGAATCTGGCCAACTGGATCACGATTTCCCGCATTCTGCTCATCCCGGTATTTGTCGGGCTGGCGCTGTATTACGGGAGGAGCGCGGCGGCGGGCCAGCCGGTGGAGGCCTACCGCATCGCGGCGGTGACCGTATTTCTGGTGGCTTCGGTCAGTGACTTTGTAGACGGTTGGGTGGCCCGGCATTTCAATCAGCAGACCCAGTTGGGAAGCCGGTTGGATCCCATTGCGGACAAAGGACTGGTGCTGGCCGCCCTGATCACCCTGACGACTTCATGGCCCGAAGATCACCGGTTTCCCCTCTGGTTTCCGATTCTGGTGGTAAGCAAGGATGTGTTGTCCTTTGGCGGGGCGTGCCTGATTCAATACTGTGTGGGCAAGGTCATCATCCGTCCGCACTGGACGGGAAAAGTTTCCACCGTGGCGCTGATGGTGGCCCTGGCATGGGCGATGTTGCGGCTCGACTGGCTGCCTCCCCTGGTGCCGGTGGTGGTGGCCTCTATTTTTGTGGTGGCATCCGGGATCGCCTACATTGTGGATTGCGCCGTCCAGATCCGGGAAGGGACGTCGAAGGAGAGTTGAGGAATGCGTGAGTAGGGCCCCACTTCAGGTCGGATCTGCCAGTTACTGGCCCTTGGAGCGATAAAACACCCGGCCCTCGGGTGGGGTCGTATCCACATAAGGCAATGTGCCATCCGGTGCGGCGGTGAGGGTGGTCCGTGTGCTCCAGTTTATGAGGTCCGTGCTGCGCTGAATGACATAACTGCTACCCGGAGTGCCATAGTGCAGCGTGGCAACGCCCGCGTTGGCCGGGAGTTTGGCGATAAATGCCTGGCCGCCGCCCGTCCCGGCACTGCCGGTGACGTTCGCGATTATGGTGACGGGAGTGCTTCCGCCTTGACCGTCGGTAATGGTGACAGTGAACGTGTCAAGTCCGGTGTAATTATGCGGCGGGGTATAAGTGATATTGTCGCTGGCATTGCTCACCACGCCCCCGAAGGCGCTGTGGGGAGAAACGTTGGAGATGGCCGGAGTTCCGCCGTCGGGGTCAGCGGTGCGGGCAAGAAGACTGGAATGGGTGATGGTAGCGGTGATATTGGCAGTGGTGGAAACTGCGTAGCCAAGGAACACCGGCGGGGCGGAAAGCGTCGTGAACGTGGCCGCATCGGTGTATGTCGTCCCCGCCGAATTCGTGGCAAACGCCCTGTACGTATAAGTGGTTTGCTCCCCAAGCCCGCTCACAATTGTGGTAAAGACACTGTTCGTCCCCTCCGCTATCACCTTTGTTCCGGTTTCCAGTGTCGGATTGCTGACAGTCGCGGAATAAACCACACCCCGCTCGATGATCATCGCACCTTCCCCGCCAATCACATTTCCCCCGAGCATGGCGGTGGTGGCCGTGATCGCCGTGTGCGTAGGGTCGCCGACCCGTGGCGGGGCGCTGATAAACATGGTCACCGGGGCCGCCAGCCAGGCACTGACATCGCCGGGCTGCCATGCGTCCACCATCACTTCTCCGCTGCCAGTGCGGGTAATCGTGGTGCCGCTCAAGGTGGCGGGGCCGCTCACCGCATAGCTGATGGGCAGCCCGCTTTCACTAGCCGCCGCCAGGGTCACGGGAATCCCGGTGGTCAGGGAGAGAGGAGGGAAGACGATGGTCTGCGGCACGCGGGCGGGGGCCGAAAGCCTCGGCAGCATGCGTCCCACATCGCTCCCCGGCACTTGGCCGTTGAAATTTTCGCCAAAAGCCCAGAGCCATCCACTGCGGAGCGCCAGACTGTGACTCGCCCGGGGACCTGAAATCACGAAGTTCCAACCGCGCGCGGTGCCCACCTGGGCCGGGCTGAGGCGGTTTATGAGGCTCCCATCTCCCAGTTGTCCGTAGTCATTGGCTCCCCAGGCCCAGAGCGTGCCGTCGCTCTTTACCGCCATCGTGTGAATCCGGCCCGCCGCGACGGACTGCCAGTCGGTTGCCGTGCCCACTTGGATTGGACGATCGCGCAGCACCGTGCTCCCGTCCCCCAGTTGGCCAGAGCCATTTACTCCCCAGGCCCAAAGTGTTCGATCGCTCTTTACCGCCACTGTGTGAAAAATACCTGCCGCGACGGAAACCCAGTTGGCGGCCGTGCCCACCTGGACCGGAACCAGCCGATCCATGGTGCTCCCGTCCCCGAGTTGACCATAGAAATTCCACCCCCAAACCCAAAGCGTCCCGTCGCTCTTTATGGCCATGGTTTGATACATGCCTGCGGCTACAGACTGCCAGTTGTCCGCGGTGCCTACCTGCACGGGTCGACTTCGCCGCGTAGTGCTCCCATCCCCGAGTTGTCCATACTCATTGGCTCCCCATGCCCAGAGTGTCCCGTCGCGCTTCATGGCCACCGTATGACGCGCTCCAGCAACGACGGACTGCCAGTCGGCTGCCGTGCCCAACCGCACGGGGCTACTACGCTGGGTGTTGCTCCCGTCCCCCACCTGCGCTTCCGAATTCCCTCCCCATGCCCAGAGTGTTCCGTCGCTTTTCACCGCCGCCGTATGAACCGCTCCCGCAGCAATGAACCGCCAGTTGTTCTCGTTGCCCACCCGCACTGGGCTGCCAGGGGAGCTGTAGCTGCCGTTCCCAAATTGACCAAAGCCATTCTGTCCCCAGGCCCATAGCGCCCCATCGCCCATCACCGCCATCGTATGCGTCTCCCCCACAGCGCATTTTTCCACGCGTTGGTTGCCCAGCAGCGTGGCGAGGGACACGGGTTGGCTAACCGAAGCCAACTGTCCGCCTTCTGCCCTGCCGCATGCCCAGAGCGTCCCGTCGCTCCTCACTCCAACGGTGTGATACCTGCCCGCGGAAAAGGACTGCCAACTGCCGGACGGGCGCACTGGCCCCGGAAAGGCGGTAACTGTTCTGTTCAAGGTCCGCCCCAGTTGCCCACTGGAATTGTTTCCCCAGGACCAGAGGGTGCCGTCTGTTTTCTCCGCTAACGTATGCCCGCCCCCGGCAGCGGCTGACTGCCAGTTGGTCGCCGTATCCACCCGTGCGGGACTGCCAGTTGAAATGCCGTAGGAGCCTCCCCAGGCCCAGAGAGTTCCATCGCTCCTCACCGCAACCGTATGGGAATCGCCTGCATCGACAGACTCCCAATTTGTCGCCGTTCCCACCTGAATCGGACTGGAAGCATTAGTTGTGCTTCCGTCTCCCAATTGGGAATAACGATTCTGACCCCAGGTCCAGAGGGTCCCGTCGCTCCGCACCGCCGCTGTATAGTTGACTCCAGCGGCAACGGACCGCCAGTTGGTTTCCGTGCCTACCTGGACCGGACTATTGCGCTGCATCGTGCTGCCGTCCCCCAGTTCGCCGAATTCATTGGATCCCCATGCCCAGAGCGTCCCGTCACTCTTGAGCGCCGCTGTGTGGCCCCGGTTCGCGGTTACAGACTGCCATCTGCTCCCGGGTGTGCCAACCTGCACCGGGCTGGATGATGACAATGTTTCCCCAGTCCCCAGTTGGCCATTGGAGTTGCGTCCCCACGCCCAGAGGGTTCCATCGCTTTTTATCGCCGTGGTGTGGCGCCCGCCTACTGCGGCAGTCAGCCAGCCACCTTCAGTGCCCACCTGAATCGGGCTATGACGCGATGTCGTGGTCCCATCGCCGAGCTGTCCGGAGTCATTGGATCCCAAGGCCCAGAGCGTCCCGTCATTTTTGATCAGGACCGTGTGTGAAGCGTCGGAGCCACGCGCTACTCTGGCGTAGCCTCCGTTGCCGGAAAAAACAACAAAAGTGCGCGACACGGGCACCGCTGCTGCAAAACTGCCGCCGCCCGCCTGGGTGGCGGTGATGGTAGCGGCACCCGTCGCGCCTGTGAGCGTGACCGTATTCCCTGACACCGTCGCCACCCCTCCCGTGCTTACTACCGCGTAGCTCACCGTTAGTCCACTGTCGGCAGTTGCCTCCAGCGAGAAGGGAACGGCGTTGTTTTCCTTGTTCTGCAGATCGGGAAAAGTGATGGTCTGTGCTGGATCTGCCCAGGCCGGTCCGGCCAGCGCCCAGAGAACAGGAAATACGGCACTAATATAAAAAATGACGGTTTTCATTCGTGCTCGGATTTGGGCGCATGGGAGAAGTCTTTATCGGCACTGAACCTTTGGCTGTGGCACAGACCAGGTTGATCAGGCTTGATTACCTATCATACAGCGAATCGCAAAGTAAATTATCGGGGAAACAGCTCTGCAGAAGCCCTTGCGGACAACGGGTTTCGCAGCCGCTCAATTTGTCGCCTTACCCTGACCATCTGCCTTTCCGTGTCCGGTTTTCTTGCGCTATGTTCTATAACGAGCCGCCATTCCGTCCACGCCCAGTCCCGTGAGGTTGTCCACCGCCCGGCGTTTGGCAAATGGCTGTCACCCTCCGTGCGTGGATCTGCGACCACCCTCAGAGGAAACCTCTTCCCGATAAAAGCTTGCGCCGGGGGCTTTCCGGGGTGATGCAGCGGGTTCCCCCGCTTTTTTCCACCACGCTTATGAAGGTTTCACGCAACAAGGACCGGATCGTCGCCATCGTCGGCCGTCCCAATGTGGGCAAAAGTGCCCTGTTCAACCGCCTCGCCGGCCGCCGCATTGCCATTGTGCATGACATGCCTGGGGTGACGCGTGACCGCCTGATGGCTCCGGTGAAAGACTCCAGCTTTCCCCTGCAGATCATGGATACGGGAGGGATCGGAGCCACCCTGAATGACGAATTCGGGGCGGTGGTGCGGATGGAAGCGGAGATTGCCATCGCGGCCGCGGATGCGATTCTGTTTGTGGTGGATGCCTTGTCAGGGATGCATCCGATTGACCAGTCGGTGGCTGAGCTGCTGCGGCGTCAGGGCAAGCCGGTGATCCTGGGGCTGAACAAGGCGGACGACCCCAAGCACGATTTGAATATCGCGGACTTCGGCAAATTGGGCTTTAAATCCGTGCAGGCTTTCAGTGCGGAACACGGACGGGGCATTGAGGCCCTCATCAAGGCCATGGAGCGTTCCGTGCCGCCGCCGGTAGATGACGGCCCGGTGGAAGTGGCAGAGGACGGCACTGCGGAGCTGGATGAAGCGCAGGCCATCCGCATGGCGATCATTGGGCGCCCCAACGTGGGGAAATCCTCCCTCTTCAATGCCATTCTCGGGGCGGAACGGGCGATTGTCAGTGAGATTGCGGGCACCACCCGCGATTCGATCGACAATCTGTATGTGCACAAGGGCCAGCCCTATCTGATGATCGATACCGCCGGGATCCGCAAGAAGGCGAAGATCGACACCAGTGTGGAATCCTACAGTGTGGCCCGGAGCGAGCGCAGCATCCGGAGGGCGGACATTGCGGTGCTGGTGATTGATGCCGGGCGCGGGGTCACCGAGCAGGAGCGGAAGATTGCCGGCACCATCGTGGAGGAGAACAAACCCTGCATCATTGTCGCTAACAAATTCGATCTCTATCATCCGGACGGGCAGATGAAGGCCCGGCTGGAGGAGCTGGAGGAACATGTCAGGCGCGAGTTGTTTTTCCTGCACTACGCCCCGCTGGTGGCGGTCTCGGCCAAGGACAAAAAGAATCTGCCCAAGGTTTTCAGTGCCATTGACCAGGTGAAGCAGGCCAGCGACCACGGCATGTCCACCGGCCAGTTCAACCGTCTGCTCCAGGAGGCGATTGAGCGCACGCCGCCGCCGCATGTCAGGGGCCGCCGCTTCAAGCTGCTTTATGCCACCCTCGCCCGCGAGGAAATGTCGCGTCCGATCATGGCTCCCCGGGTGGTGTTGTTTGTGAATCACGAGGACCTGATGACCCACACCTACCGTCGGTATCTGGAGAACACGGTGCGGGCCAGCATGAAGTATGATGGCCTGCCGATCCGCTTTGATGTCCGGGCCCGCGAAAAGCGTCAGGGCAATGTGAAGGACCTCTGGAAACCGGCCACCCGCGGCACCGGCGGACGTCAGGGGCGGCGCAAGGACGATGCCGCCAGTGGCAAAAAGGAAAAAGTCAAGGAAGCCCAGCGCCGCATCTCGGCAGAACGCTCCGGCAAACCAAAAACCGATGGGGACACCGCTCCGGCTTCGCCGGCGAAAAGAGTCAATTCCCCCAAAGTTCCGGTCCGCAAATCCGCCGCCAAACGGCCTGCCTTCAAAAAACCGGACGGCAAACGGCCGCCCCGGAAACGTCAGGTGGCCCAGAAGAAGGCAGGCAGGCCAGCGGCCAAGCGCGGGGCCCCGAAGCGCGGGCGTTAGCTGTAGCCCCTGCCAGACAGGTTTTCAAGGTGGGGGAAAATCACCTGTGGCCAGAACGGTGATGCTATACCATGGCAGCCAGCCGAAACCTTCCTTCCATTCCCACGCCATAGCCCTCACGTCATCGGGATTGGGAATGCAGTAGATCCCCCCATCGGCCTTCAAACTGCGGAGCATGCGGCCGTGGGCGTTTGGGAGGATGATGGGGCCCTCCATGCGCAGCACTTCAGGGACTTTGTCAGGAACGGACAGGGTCCATTCCCGACCCTGCCGGCTCATGGCCCCTCCGTCCCGGCCGAACCGCAAAAAGCTGATGGTTTGGCCGGGATGATCTGCCCAGGCGGCATCCACGGCACGCAACGCTGCTTCAACCGCCGGAAATGCCTTCCATTCGAGCCGGAGCCGGGAGGCCGCCAATGGATTGTCAGCGGCAAGTTCCGCATAGGTGCGCACGGCTTCCCTGCGATCCCCTTTCAGCCAGAGCGCCGCGGCCATGCCAGCCAGCCATTTTTCATCCATGCGGACGTCGGTGCCGGCCATGGCTTTGCTGGCGTTGAAGACCCTGGCCGCAGCGGTATAGTCCTTCTTTTTCAGATTGAGCAGGCCTTCTGCGGTGCGGAGGGTGTGGTGGTTTGGAAACTTGCGGATCATGGAGGCCAACCATTTCCCTGCCACGTTGGGGCCCGCGGCCACCACAAAGTCAGCCGCCGCCTCAAAATCTTCCGGGGTGGATTCCGGGCCGTCGAGCAGGGCCGTGGCCACGGTCAAACCCTCCGGCCAGCGTTTTAGTTTCTGCAATACCTTCAACTGCAGCCTCCGGACTTCCCCGCTGCCGGGGGCCAGCGCAGCCGCCCGGGTCACTGCGGCCAGACTGCGCGGAGCATCGTCCAGATGCAGAAGGAAGCGGGCCGCTGCGGTGAGGGCTTCCACATCCTCCGGCAGGTGCGCCAATCCGTAGTCCCTGAGGAATTCCCGCCTCGATTCCTTGGTTGTCAGGCCCGACAGGGCAAAATGGATCAGCGGATGGGAAGGATCGAGTTGATAAGCCCGGTGAATAGCAGTCGGGACCCAGTAATAATATGGATCATAGCGGGAAGGCTGGAAGGCCCAGTCGATTTCCCGCCGGATGTAGACGGGAATGGTAGTGCGGGTCAGCGGTGACAGAGTGCGGTTGCGGCTGGATGAAAACAACCAGCGGCCCAGCGGTTTTGCGGCATCGGCCGTGGCGGAAAATTTCTCCCTCCAGAGTCTCCGCAGAGGGGCGGGAGTATCGGTCAGGCTGCCATCCGGCCCCATCGTGCCGCCTGCATGGTATTCCAGCAAACCGGGCAGGTCAGCCGCGTCCAGCCCGGCAGTTGCCACGCGGAGGCGGGGCGAGTTATCGTCGGAATAGAAGGCTTTCTCCCGGGGCATGGGACTGGTGCCGGGTGGGGGCGCTCCGTGGGAGATCCATTGCCGGGTCTCCAGATCCAATTGCTGCTGGACTCCGGTCGTGAAGCCGGGGCCTCGTGTTTCCATGATCAGGAACCGGCTGTCCTGACTGATCCCGAGGCCTGCGGATTCGGCCGGCAAGGGGACCGGCAGGCCGTCAGGTTCACCGGTGGCACCATGGCGGATGACGGCAAACTGCCCTTCGACAGTTAGAATCCATTTGCCGTCCGGGCTGTAGTCGGGTCGGCCGCCTTTGTCTCCTGCCGCTGCGCCATGGTCCGCAAACGGGATGGGTCTTCCTGCGGGTTGGCCATCTGCCACATTCCAGATCTGGAAGTAGCCGGGAGAGGGGAAAATCATCACCCGGGAACTGTCAGGGCTGAAGCGGGCTCCATGAGGAAACACGGTTTTTCCCCCGAAGACACACCAAAGCTCCCCCTGGCCCGCTGCCCGGATCTGAATACTGCCATCCCTGCTGCAGGTTAGGAAAAGTTTGTTGTCAGGGCTGAATGAGGCCGAGGTGATTTCACTGTCATGCCTGACGAGGGTTTCGAACTCCGCTCCCGTGGCGGTATCCATCAGGAGGGAGGTGTTCAGGCTGCTGTGGATCAGCAAACGTGAACTGTCAGGACTGAACACCGCCTCAAATCCGATCCTCGCGACCAAGGGGGCCGGACGTCCGATTTTTTCCGCTCCGTCTCCCGACCACAATTGCGCCTGCGAGCCCGTCGCGGTCAGGATCCGGGAATGATCCGGACTGGCGGCAGGTGCCCAGGATTCCACCCCGGTGCGAAGGGACTGATCCACCGCCGCATTTTGAATGGCGGAATAGACCGCAATGCCATCCTCACAAACCGCGAGGATGCGGCTGCCATCCGGGCTGAAGCGAGCGGATTTGACAGGAGAATCACAGCGGATGCCCGGGCTGCGGGGGTAGTGAAGGATCCGGATTACCGGTCCCCCCCCAGCCAGCAGAGTGCGGCGTCGGTCCGGGCTGGTATCGGTGGTCACGGAACCGAGAGGGATCAGAACAGGCACCGTGGATTCATCGGCCTTGGGAATGTCACCTTTCAGCGTCCAATCGCTGTCACCTGTGGCCCCGTGCAGCCGGAGGCGGCCGGATCCATAGAGGGTGAATCCCATAAGTTGGTCTTCCGGCGTCAGGGGCGATCCGGTGGCGGAGTCGAATATTTGCACCTTTCCATCGGAAACGGTCAATTGCCTGCCATCGGAGCTGCAGGCGCTAACTTCTACGGCAGGAACAGCCAGGGCTAGCTCTCCGGGAGGCGCATCAATTTTGCCGGGTGGAACAGGGGGTTGGTCCTCCATCCTTGTCCCGTTGGCAGCGTTCCAGCATGCCGGGCTGGTTCCGGAGGGATCGATGATCTGCCGCCCATCTGGTGTGAAAGCGCCGGCTCCTTCCATCAATCCTCCGATCGCTCCGCCGGTGGCCGCGTCCCACAGGCGGGCTCCGTTTTCCCTGCTGGAGATCGTCAGGATACGGCTGCCATCTTTGTTGAAACTGGCCAGATCGGCCGCCGGTATTTCAATTTCCGGCAAGGGGAGGGACGGCACATGCAGTAACAATCTGATGGCTTCCTCGCGCGCAGCGGCTGCGCCCGGCTCCCTGCGGAGCTGCCCGGCCAATCCGGCCATGCGGTGCCGCAGTGGCTTGAGGCTGGTGCCGGAGAACACGGTATCCTGGATGGACTTGCTGGTCCATTCAGTCCCGGAGGGTTCTGTCCCGCCACGTGCCGGGGATTGAGCTGCCGCAGGCGGGAGGCCCCAAAACCACCAGGCACTCAAGGCCATGAACATAGTTCCTGCAGACCTCATGCTGCCAAATGTCCTGGCGACTCTGGGAACCATCCTGCAACCTTTCCATATTGAATAACGCAGGCAAGGCAATTCGACCTGCCATGGTCCCTGAAAATGGAATTCACCTGCTGGCAGGGGTGCTCTGTGCCAGCGGGCCCGGCGCCAGATCAACGTTTCACCGTCAATTGATCAAAATTCCCCTGTTCGCAGGCGCGGACAAATCCTTCGGTGGTGGTTTTGAGGTCGTCCCAATGGCGGCGGATGCGCTCCGCTTCCTCCGGATTGATAGCGCGGTCGCTGGCGGCGGTGGTGATCGATTCCAACAGATCGGCAAACTGCTGGATAATGGTGTTGGTGGCCGGGCCGACTTCGCCAGGGTGGTCGCCGGTGGATTTGGGATTTTTGACAAAAAAGCCGCCGGACTGCTGGCAGAGCCACTGGATGATCCGGATGTCGCGGGTGAGCCGGATCAGCTCGGTGGTGCGGTCGAGCGGATTTTTGCTGCCGCTGCCCTGGCCCTCCTCTTCAGGGGGCTGGGACCACTTATAAACCAGGGACAGGGAGATGCCCAGTTCACTGGCAATTTCCTTGGGGCTGGTTTTCTCGAAGGCGTCGCGGAGGATTTCATGTGATTCCACAAGGCGGATTAAAGGGCGGTAAGCGCCCAGGGCAAGGTGAATTATAAGGAATGACAAGTTGCCAGGCTTGGGTTACGCATCGGAGTGGCGGGAACCCGGCAGAGGTCCCTGCGTCGAATTGCCTGTGAGCCAAAGCGATCCTTCACCCCCTCCATCCCCTGGACCGGCCGGTCCGTTCGGATCGCCGACCCGCTGGAGTGTGGTGTGGCGGGCGGGGCATGGGGAAGGACCGGACCGGGAGGCGGCCATGGAAAGCCTATGTCAGGATTACTGGCCTCCGGTGTATGCCTATATCCGACGTCAGGGCAGGTCCGAGCAGGATGCCCAGGACCTGACCCAGGACTTTTTCCATCGCATTATCCGGCGCGACTGGTTTGCCAAAGCCGATCCCTCCCGGGGACGGCTGCGCAATTATCTCTTCACCAGCCTTGTCAATTTTCTGCGCGATACCTTCCGGTCGGAGCAGGCGGAAAAGCGGGGGCAGGGGCGGCTGCATTTGAGTTTGGAAGGGGCGGAAGGCGGGTATCACCGGGAAGCGGTGGACCACCTCAGTCCGGACCGGCTTTTCCAACGGCGTTGGGCTCTGCACCTGGTGGAAAAGGCCCTGATGGCGGTCGAGTCCGAGTATGCCGGGCGGGGGCAGCAGGCGGTATTCCACGCGTTGCAGGAACGCCTCCTCGGGCCAGGCAGTGGCGACGACAACCTTGCTGGAATAGCACAACCGCTCGGCTTGAGTGCGGGGGCCATCCGGGCTGCGCTGTATCGGCTTCGGGGACGGTTCCGCGAGCGCCTCTATGACGAAGTGGGGCAAACTATCGGCTCCCTCGATCCCCGGGAAATCCGTGATGAGATGAGTGAGTTGCTGCAGTTTCTCTGAAATGGGTCAGGCGGTCAGGATCTCATGACTTTCGGCGGTGACCCGGCGGATCAGGCTGACCACGCTGGAAGCATCGTAAGGTTTGGGCAGGAAATTCCGGCCCGCCACGAGGCCCTCACCTTCCTGAAAGAGGCTGGCGCTGTAACCGCTGCTGTAGATGACCTTCAGTTCCGGCCGGTCATTGGTCAGGCGGGTTGCGAGTTCCTGGCCGTTCATGCCGCCAGGCATTACGATATCGGTAATAAGCAATTGGATGCGGGCCTTTTCCGATGCCCAGACGGTGAGGGCAGACGGGGCGTCCGGGGCTTCCAGCACGGTGCAGCCGCAATGGATCAGCAGTTGGCGCAGAATCGCACGCACCGCAGGTTCGTCTTCCACGAGCAACACGGTTAGTCCTGCCGGCATCGCGCGGGTTAGGGCCGGTTTGGGATCAACAGGGCTTTGCGAAGTGACGGGAAGGTAGACAAAAAAGGCGGTGCCCTGGCCGGGGTCGCTGAAGAGTTCGATCCAGCCGTGATGCTGTTTGATGATGGCATACACCGCCGCAAGGACCGGGCCCGTGTCGGGGACGGCGGAGCGCAGGTCCGCGAAGGCTCCCAGCAGCCGGGCCACCGTGCGTTGGTCCATGCCGTGGCCGCTGTCCACGATGCTGAACCGGACAAATTCTCCTTCCCGGGCTTCGGGATTCAGCGCGGCCTTGGAGGCGGATATCCGGCACAATCCGGTGGCAATGCGCAGCCGTCCTCCCCGGGGCATGGCATCCCGGGCCTGGAGGACCAGATGCATCACCACCTGCTCAATGCCCGGGGCATCACCCACGATGCAGGGCAAGCCGCTCTCGCAGTGCCATTCCACGCCGATGTGCCCGCCAATCAGACGTTGCAGCAAAGTGCTCATGCGCTGGACGAGGGCATTTAAATCGAGGGGAGCCGGCTCAAATAGCTGATACCGGCTCAAGGCGAGGAGCTGGCGCGTCAGGGTGGCGGCATGCTCCGAGGCCTCAAGGGTTTCGCGGAGGGCTGACCGCACGGCAGGGTCGATGTCGCGGTTCTCCAACTGCAGGCTGAGATGCCCCTGAATAATGGTGAGGATGTTATTGAAATCGTGGGCCACCCCCGCTGCCAGTTGTCCCATGGCCCCCAGCTTTTGGGCTTGCTGCAACTGTTGCTCCAATTGGACGCGCTCCGTAACGTCCTGCGCCAGCAACATCAGATGGGAATCGCCTCCAAGGGCGGTGGGCTGGGTGGACAGGGTCAGGTGGCGGACTTCTCCGGAGCGGTGGCGGCAGGTGACCGCCGAAGCCACAAGGGGATGGGCCCCGCGCAGCACTTCCAGCAAACCGGTAGCCTGCAATGCAGCCATGGAGTGCCCCAGCAAATCCTCCTGGGCAAAACCAGTGAGTTGGCAAAAGGCGGCATTGGCCTCCACAAACTGGCCGGTCGCAAAGTTCAGAATGGCCTGGGGATAGGGAGCGGCCCGGAAGGCAGCGGCAAAGCGTTCCTCGCTGTGCCGCAGGTCATTGGATAGCGCCTCCACCGACTTTGGGGTATCTGCCGCGGCCAGCAGCCGGGGAGACTCAGGGGACGACCGCCGGGTCCGCGCCACAGCGCCTCCCAGCATCCGGAGTGCATTCAAATTCAATGGCAGGGGCATGACCAGCAATCGCGGGGCTGCCGGATGATCGTTCACCCACTGACGCCATGCTTCGGGGACCTCCGGACCCGTCAGAATCACTGGCAAGTCCGGGGCGGCTTCCAACAGCGCCCCGCAGACCGCGGCAGGATCCCGGCCTTCCCAATCGACCATCGGGACCATGGCCAAGGCCGCTCTTTCGGGCGGATCTTCCCGCCGCAGGGCGGCCAAGGCTCCGTCGAGTCCGGCATGGCATTCCAGGATGGCCATGGGTCCTGCCAAGCCCGCCAGGGGGGCCAGCGACTCCCGCACTCCCGGCGCGGAATCGATCAGCAGAATTTTAAAGTCAGGCAGCATGGAGACTTGGGGAACCCTTGAATTGGCGGTTGCTGGGCCGTCGCAGGAGAATTCAGATTTATGTAACCTATGGAATTATCAATACTTCTCAAGGATTAATTTAATATACCATCCGCGGGGGTGTCAGGATTTCTCTGCCAAACTCCCGGGATCCTCGGCCCACCCCGCTCCAGCCCGTTCAGCCCGTTCAGCCAGCTCCAGCCCGGCCTGGCCCGGCCTGGCCCGGGGCCCTCAGGCCAGAGACGGGGTGGCGACGGCTTTTTCCAATCCTCCCCGCATGGCAGCGACCGGAGCGGGGCGGTCGAACCACCATTCAAAGGATTGAACGCCCTGCCAAAGCAGCATGGGCAGGCCATTGATGGCCCGGGCCCCGGCCGCCTGGGCGGTGGCCACCAGCGGGGTGATCAGCGGTTTATACACCATGTCATAGACAAGGTGCCTGCGGGTTAGCAGCCCCGGTGGGATCAGTGCGGGGTCTTCCGGTGACATGCCAAGGGAGGTGCCGTTGATGATGAGGTCAATTTCCGGGAGCACTGTTGCCAGGGCTTCCGGAGTCCATGGCACGGTGCGGCAGCGGTCCCCGGGAAGGAGATCGCGCAGGGATTGGGCAATGGCTTCCGCTTTGGCCGGGGTTCGGTTGGTGAGGGTGAGCTGGCGGCAGCCTTCGAGGGCACTTTGCACCGCCACGGCCCCACCGGCCCCGCCGCCTGCGCCCAGCAGCAGAATCCGCAGGTCCCGCACGGGGACGCCAAATTCCTCCTGCACCGTCCTGACAAATCCCGGGCCGTCACTGTTGCGGCCGAGGGACGTGCCGTCAGGGCGGAAGAGGATGGTGTTCACCGCTCCAAGGCGGCGGGCAGCCGGATCCACTTCATCCACAGAATCGAGGGCCGTGAACTTGTGAGGGATGGTGACGTTGGTGCCGATGAAACCAAGCTCCCGGATGGTGCGCAGGGCTTTGAGGAAGTCGGCACTGGCCACCTGGAGGCGGACGTAGCGCGCGTTCAGCCCGCAAGCCGCCAGGGCGGGATCCTGCATCTGCGGCGAAAGCGAATGGGAAACCGGATCGCCAAACACACTGAGGCGGGCCGGCGGGTCGAGCCGCACCGCGTCGGGGAGGGTGTCGAGAGTGTAGAAGGGAAACATGGAGCTGGAAACGGAAGCGGCCGGGGGCCTTGATGCCAAGGGATGGCAGGGCAGGCATTTTTAAAAGGGAAAAGGCGCGGTGGGAAGCAGCTTGCGGAGCCGGGCAGGGACCGCTACGGATTCGCCTTTCACATCATGCGAATACCGTTGCGGGACTTGTTGCTGACACTGGGAGTTTTACTGGGATCCGCCGTGCTGGTGCTGCTCCTTACCGGCCGGGCCGACCCCCGCCTTGATCCGCCAGCCACCCCGCCTTCCAGCCCCTCCGCCGCCGACCTCGCCGGCATTGCTTCGGCCCTGAACGATGCCATGGCCGAAGTGGTGGAGCGGATTCTGCCCAGTGTGGTCAGCGTGAATGTGGAACGCCGCCGCCTCATTCAGGAAACCAAACTCGGCCCACTGGGCGCGCAGATGACCGAACGTTATATCCGCGAGCCGGGCGTGGGATCCGGCGTGATTGTCAGCAAGGAAGGTCTTGTCCTGACCAATTGGCATGTCGTGGACGGGGAGGAAGTGATCATCATGGTCACCCTGCATGGCAGTGAGGAACCGCGCCGTGCCACCCTCGTGGACAAGGACGAATCCGTGGACATCGCTGTGCTGCGCCTTGAGACCAAAAGTGAAGGGGAGCAGTTTCCCTGGATGGCCTTCGGCGACTCCGATCTGATGCGCCCCGGACACATGGTCTTTGCGGTGGGAGCCCCGCTCAATCTGCCGGAAACCGTCACCCAGGGCATCATCAGCAACCGCGCCCGCCGCGTCAGCGATACCCTCGATTCCTACCTGCAGACCGACTGCACCATCAACCCCGGCAATTCGGGCGGCCCCCTCGTAAACCTCAAAGGCGAATTGATCGGCATCAACACCCGGCTTGTGATCGGACCTCAGCAGACACCTTCCGGTCAGGCCTACGGGCTGGCCATGCCCTCCAATGAAGTCCAGGACGCCTACGACCGCATGCTCAACAAAGGCCGTCCCCGGGGGTATCTCGGCGTGACGGTGGGCGACTGGCCGGATACGTCCTACCAAATCGGCCGCCAGCCCGAGGCCGCTATTGTCGTGGGGGTGGACAAAGGCTCCCCGGCCGCTGCAGCCGGATTGCAAAAGGATGACCTCATCCAGTCACTGGATGGCGAACCGGTCCGCAGCAGTGCCGGATTTTTCCGCCGCCTGCGCAAGCGCCAAGTGGGCGAAACCCTCAAGCTGGGCCTGAAACGCCGGGAGGAGCAGATGACCGTTCAGGCCACCGTGGTGGATCTGAAGACCATCTTCGCCGCCGAAGAAGTCCCGGAAAGCCGCGAAATCGAAGGCCTGACGGTGCGCGGCCTGCGCCGGTCCGAGCGCGCCCGCCTCGCCCTGCCGGAGGGCGGCGGCGTGATGGTCGAAGCCGTGACCCCCGATTCCCTGCTCGACGGCAAGGTGGTGCCCGGCGAAGTCATCCTCCAGACCGCCGACCCCATCCCCCCGCCCGCCGGGGAAACCGGGAACTTGGACTCCTTCGCCACCCGCATGGCATCCCTCAACACCCAAGGCGGTTTCCTCGACGTGGTCCGCAGCGGCGGAGCAGTGGAACGGATCACTTTGCCGGAGCGCTGAGATTTTTTCTACAGGCCACGGAAAAGCCCCGCATGTAATTTTATGGGGTCAGGATTCCAGAGTGCTGCGGGTTTTGCCTCAGGCTAACCCGCATTTCGAGGGCAAATTAGGTGACCACTGATATGTTTGGCGGGTTAGCCAGAGGCAAAACCCGCAGCACCTTCCAAGGTCACAAAGCAGAAAAATGCGGATGCCTCAGGACGCCTCAGGTTTGCTCAGGGCACGGCGGAGGCCCGTGAGTCCAAGCAGGGAAAGGCCCAGCAGAGCAATTGTCGCACCGCCGTCCGGCACGGGCGTGTTGTTGGGGTTGGGAGTGGGGGGAGTCGTGCCGTTTGCAGAATAAAGCCTGGCACTGCCGCCCCCGCCGTTGGGACCGGAACCCACCGCCTGGGCCCGCAATCCAATGCCGACGAGATCGCTCAGCTTCACCGCCCCGCCATTGGTAGACAGGGTAAACGAGGTGGAGGTCAGCAGCCCGCCAGAAGCTCCGGAACTGCCCAAAGTCAGGGCAAAATCGAAGGTGCCCCCGGGCACCAATCCCGCAATCGTGCCGTTCAAATTGTTTCCTCCGCCGGCGTTGAGGGTGTTGCTGGCAACCCCCGTAATGTCCGGGCCCGAAAATGATCCAGCGGCCGGGTGGGGATTAAATTCCAGAAAGACGCCAAAAAGATCGCCGGTGTTGGGAAGCGACCCGTTGGGTGCAATGGCAATATTGAAGGTCAAAAATCCTGCCGTGTCATCGTTTACCGTCGCCAGCGCGCGGAGTGAGTCCGAACCAAAATTCTGGCTCGCCCCAAAATCAAAAGAAATCATCAGGGCCTGCGCCGATGCTGGAATTGAACAGGCAGCCAATAAGGCAGCGAGGAAGGGGGATTTTTTTGATTTCATCGAGATTGGGGCTGGGGGGATTCAGGGGCCGAAAAACTTGGGTGCCGGGTTGATCACTACTTGAGGGACGGGCGGCAACTCTTTACCAGGGTCACGACATGTTCCTCAGCTCAGCCTTTAAGCATCCTGCAGGCCATTTTTAGAAATTATAATTTTTATCGCCGCATCTGTCACCGGTCACTTCAAAATGCACCACCTGTGGTCACTTCAAAGTGCACCACCTCGGATGATGGGTCTTTGGGGGATGGAGGGTGATTTGGCAAGGAGAGAGTGGGCTGTTGGGGAGGTTTTTTGAGTTGGTAGGTGC
>JBBQWG010000023.1:0-101385 GCA_038210825.1 Verrucomicrobiales bacterium | reverse complement strand
CCCAATTGCGGGGGTATGTGGGGGGTTTTATGGCGGCTATGCAAAACCCCGGCAATGGCGGGGGGGGCCCCGGGTGGGGCGGCCCCCCCCCCCGAACGCGCCGCCACCCCCTCCAAAGGCGCCCCCTCCTCCAAAGCCCGTTCCGCCGCCGCCGGTGCGGCCGCCGCCGAACTGGTTTTGTCCAGCCGTGGGGTTGGTGCGGGCACCACCGGTCGCTGCCGCGCCTCCGCCGCCCCCTCCCGCCCCGCCTACTTCTCCCAAGCCCCGTGCTTGCAGAGAAGCAGAAGCGATGTCGAGGAAATCATCGACGGGAATGTAGCGGAGTTGCTGGGTCAGCAGGTTTTTGACTTTGGAGGGCTGGTCAAATTCCTTGATCAGCTTTTTCAGGTAATCGACGTGGACTTTGGGTCCATTGATAAAGATGCGGTTGGTGCGGGGATCTGCTTTGACGATGACGGATTTGCCGTCGGGCATGATCCCGGCAGAGGTGCCTCCGCCGGCGACCACGGGCGGCGGCGCTCCCTGGCCGCCTGCGAGGACCGAGGCCGCCACCTGGGGAGCCACGGGGCGGAATCCGGACGTCCCCCCCGACCCGGTGGAGGCTTGGGTTTGCGCCTGGAGAATGCCGTCCAGCAGCGCCTGGATGTCTTCGGCGGAGGCCCGCTCGAGTTCGACAAACTCATGCACCTGGGCGACGGGTTCCACGTCCACCTGGTCCTTGATCTTGATCAGGGTCCGGATGTTAGGGATCGCCCCGCGGACGAGAATGGCATTGGCAGATGGAATGGCGCTGTAGGCTCCCCAGGTGTGGTTGGGGACGGCATTGGCGAAGACTTGGGTGGCCTCGTTGACGTTGAGGTAATTCAGGCGGATCAGATAGTTGACGGGCTCATCGGTTTCCGGCAATTCCTCCGCGCTCATGTAGATGGGCGACCCCCCGATGGGACCTTCCAGGCCAGGGGGTTTGGCGGTGATGGCGATGATCTTGTCAATCCCGGGACGGCCGTCCCGGCCAGGGATATACTCCTGCAAACTGAATCCCTGGATGAGGAGGGAGGCTTTGATGAAATCCATGCCCTCTTCCTGGGTCATGCTGACATTGGGGTTCTGCATGACCACGACAGTTCCCTGCAGGCCGAGGTCGCGGATGACATGGCGCCCGGAAATTTCCTGATACTTGTCGAGGACTTCCTCAATGGGGGCTCCGGCAAAGGCGAGGAGAAAGGAATTTGGATCTTCCGGGGGAACGGGGGCTGCGGATGAGGTGCTGGCGGTGGTGCTGGGGAGCCCTTGCCGGGCGGCCGGACCGGCAGGCCGGGTTGCCGTTCCGGCGGCCGGAGTGGGCAAAGTGATGGCAGGCCGGCGTGGCAGGGCCGGAGTCTGGGCCGGTGGGACCGGCACGACGGGGGCGGGGGTGCCAGGGATCGGGGTGGTGGGCACCGGCAGCCCGGGATTTGCCGGGGTCTCCTGAGCCGGCACGACCGGAGGGGGCGTGGGAAGATTGGGAACGGCGTCCGGCTGCGGGACATTGTTTTGCGCGAGCAAACGCTGGCGGAGAGCGGGAGAAAGATTGGAAGGGAGTTCGATGGCTTCCTGCCCGACCGCCGGGACGAGGAAAGAGACCAAGGCCAGGGAGAGGCAGCAAATAGCAGGGGGAGAAGCAGGGCGGATCATGACAAAAATGGGAAAGCAGGCAAAAAGAAGAACTGGGAAGGAAGCGGTAGGGGGCTGGCCGGAGCCGGGCCTTGCATGCCTGCCTCACTCACGGGGTGTTGGGAAGCACCACGCGGCGGCGCGGCGGTGGATTGGCGGAGGGAACGGCAGGCACCGGGGCAGGGACGGCTGGCTGGACTTGTCCTGGATTCGCGGGGTTGGCTAGGAGTGCGTTCAACTGCTGTTGGGCGTTAGGGGCTCCGGCAGGAACCGCGTTTGCTGGCGGGGCACCTCCAGGTTGTTGAAACCCAAGCTGAATTCCTCCCGCGGCGGGTTGGGCTGCGGGTTGAGGCTGGCCAGGGATAAAGGCTCCTCCCGTCATTTGTCCGCCACCGGCATTCCGGCCTCCCTGGCCGGGAATGAAGGCTTGGGGTGCCTGATACACTTGTTGGGGGCGGGCTTGTCCAGGAATGACCGGGCGGGGGCCTTGGCCGGGAGCACCGGGTTGTCCTGGCACGGCCGGACGGACGGCTGCGGCGGCTCCTCCGCCTCCGGCTCCTCCGGTCATGCTATAAAGGGCCTTGGTGTCGAACTTCAGAGTTTCCTGAACCCCCTCTTTTTCAATGGTGGCTGAGGTGGAGGAAAAGCTTCGGCCACGGTCAACCCGGATCACTTTGAATCCGCTGGTGTTGGGACGGGGGTTGGCTTCGCCATACACCGTGGTCCGTTCCTGGGTTTTGGTGTTGAGCAGATAAACGGTGGGATTGCCTGCACTGCCGGCAAACCCGGCCAGCACCAGATCGGCAAAAGGATTGGTTGCTTCTGCCGTCGGCGGTTTGGCAAGCTCAAACTCGAAGGGACTTTTGCCGCGGAGTTTCTGATACCGGTCAATAGAGTGTTCCTTGGGAACGAAGGCATCGCTTGTCGCATCCGACTCCATAGCCGGGGCTTCTGGCGGAGTCTCCTGGGCCAAGGATGGGAAACCTGCGGAGGCAGACAGAACCAAGGCCGCGAGCAGGACCCGCCCCCTGAACCATGCCGGGGTAGTAATCGGGGTGGACGACCGGAGGGAGAATTGGAGCGTTTGCATAATGCCTTGGGTAAGGGGACGTATGTTATTTGACCTCAGGCACCGGGGTTTGTTCAGTCGCGGCGGTTTTAGGCTGGGAGGTCGCTTCGGGGACGGCGGATTCAGGGGCGGCGGATTCGAGCGGGGCAGGATCCTCTGGAGGAGGGGCATCTGCCGGGGGGGCTTCGGAGGCTGGATCCAGCAGATCCTCTGGCATGAAGCTCTCAGGAGACCACCATTTTTCGATTTCGAAGGTGCAGACCACATCCGCCGCTTGATCGGTGCTGCCTTCCTTTTTCTGTGTTTTCAGTCGAATCGAGGGGACAAAACGAAATGCTTTCGGCGACTGGAGGCGGAAAATGAACTCCAAAACGTTGTCCCATCCCCCGCTGACCTCTGCTTGGTAGCGGGATTTGTGGAACAACTCGTCCAGCCTTGGCGGCATCGGCTGGTTTTTCCGGACTTCCAATTCCAAATCACCCGCTTCCTTTTGGACAAACTGGTCAAGGTAAGTCTCACGGGTGGCCTCATCAGGGTAAGATTGGAGGTGCTGATCCAGATAGGCGCGTTTCACTTCGGCTTCGGGAGCCATGGTCTTCATGAATTCCAGTTCGCGCACCCGGCTTTCCAAGGCAATCCGTTGCGATTGGAGCGCGAGGCTGCGTTTCTTATACCAACTGAAGCCCAGCAGGTTGAAAAGAATAAAGGCTGCGGTCCCGAAGATGATCAGGAGGCGTTTTTCACTGGGTTTCAGCGGAGTCATCTTTGGTAATTCCGACGATGTCGAAGGGGACTTTGCCGTCCTTGGGGGCTTGGGCTTTGTAATTCCAGTTGAATCCCTGGAGGGCAGGATTGCCTTTAACTTTGGTGGCGTAAACGATCGCCGCCTGGGTATTGGCGTTGGCAGCTTCGCCTTTGATGGTGATCTGGGAGAGCTTCTTCTCTCCTTGGGCCTTGTCGATCTCAAACCCGGTGATGCGGACTCCGGGGGTGGCGGTCTCGTAGAGGGAACTGAGGCACTGAAATAGCAACTCGACCGGATATTGGTCAAAGTTGACCGCGGCATCGGCAAGGCGGGCTTGGTCGATGGTGCCTTGGACCCCGCCATAGCTGCGCTCCAAAGATGTAGACTCGGCCTTGAGGACGGCGATCTTCCGTTTCTCGATCACATATTTTCCTGCAAAAAATCCGGGAATCAGCAAATAGGCGAGGATAGAGGCGGCGACGATTTTTTGGATGCGGCCGGCGCGGGCGGCGCGGATCTTCCCTTGGGCCACGGAAACCGGTTCAATCGCTGAAATCCGATTGCCCGGACGCGGCGGGGGCTGCGCTGAGCGCAGGACCGGGCAGCCGAAAACTTCCTTGAGAGCGGCGTCGGCACCGGGCTCCACCGCCTCGGTCCAGAGGACCACTGAATCCAAGGAAACAATCAGCCCTTGGGTGTAGAGCGGCGTGACCAGTTGCTCGATTTCCTGCACGACGGCCGACGTAAGCACCGGCGTGCTCAAGGCGTGGAAGTAGATGGGGTGTTCGTGCCGGGTGACGGCAAAAACCAGCCGGCCAAGCTCCTTCCACACGATGAGGGAATCATCCGGGAGGTCATAAAGATAAGGGCTCAGCTCGAAACGCTGGGGGGCTTCCCTTGGCAAATCGTCCGCGAGCGAGGGGTTCAGCACGGCGGCACATACGAGGGTCTGGTTCTCCTCCCGGTCCACAATGCGCCAATCCGTGAGACAGCCGACCGGGACATCGGGTTTGAGCCCCTGTTTTTCCAGTTGGATGCCGACCAAGTCAGGTAGCAGATCCGGATCACCCGTGGCCGCCCGGATCGGCACGGCAAATGAGCTGCTCACGGGAAAGGCAAAAAGCGCACAAGTCTTGAAGCCGGCCGGACTTGGAGCGGGTTCGCTGCCCGGCACGCGCTGCCAGCCAGCGGGGGATGGTTTCCAAAGTTCCCACTGCTCCTGACCGGGGAGACAGAGGGTGGCGGTTGCGTCGGTGGAAGGGGATTTCAGGAGAGGGAAATTTTCAGGGTTCAGACGTCAGCGCCCCGGCCCCGGCTAATAGTGGGAACGGGGGGCACTGGGTGAAGAGGCGTGTGGTAGGTCGGATTTACAGAATTGGCTACTGAAACAGGGGAACTTCTTCGCGGGTTAGGATTTGGGGGCTGCCCTGGGTGCGGTTGCGGATGATTAAGACAACCCGTTTCCGGTAATCGTTCACTGTAGCCACCGATTCAATGTGCACCGTGGCATCGTTCAGCCCAAAGTGCGCCTGAACATCCGGATCCGTCCCGTCCAGATTCAGGGCATCAAATGCCTGTTGCAGGTCCTGAAGTTTGACATCGTCTTCGGTAAATTCGATCCCGTCGGGGCCCCAGCGGATATCCTGGACAAAATTGGTGGCATCTTTGAGGGCGTATTCCCAGTCATTGACCGGATCTGCCGTGGCTTGGCTGGTGATGATACCCAGCGCGATGACCTTGGGCTCGGCGGCGTTGAGATCCAGCTTCCCGCCGGAGTAAATCGTAAAATAGTCCCGCCAGTCCGGCACATTGGCCGCAACCTGGTCAAATCCAGGCACCAGGAGCATTTCATCAAGGCTGTAAAAAGGCCGGTCAAATGGATAGCCGGTGTATCCCAAAGCTTCGTAATCCTCCTTCTCCATGCCGTGGAGTTGCTTGGATTCGTCCTGGTCCGTCCAGTCAAGCATGATGTCCGTGAGGTGGCTGGCGGCATCCTTTTCAAGTCCCCAGAGTTCAAAGGCCCGTTCAAAAAAGGTCCGGTCGTTGGCTTGGAGCAGGGTGTTGACATTGAAGCGGCCGCCTTCGCCCCGGATGGTCACATTAAAGGACTCCCCCTCGCCAATGACTTGATTGAGCAATGCGGTATCGGTTTCCTTCACGACCGGATTGCAGGCAATGTTCAAGCCCATCTCGGCCAATTGCCGGGCACGGAATGCTTTTTTCTGGGAAATGGTGATGTCCATGTCATGCGAAATGACCCGGATCGTCGAGTAGATCAGCAGGCTGAGCATGGAAATCAGCCACATCACCAGCAGCAGGGCCGATCCCCGTTGCCGGGCGCGCCGGTGCGCCAGCGGGGAATGGGAGGAAGTCATCACAGGGAAAGGAAAATGGAATTAGGAGGAAAGTCGCGTTGGAACCGTATCAAAACCCAATTGGGAAACTCAAAAATAAAATGTGCTCAATGGATGCGTTTGGCGGGGCATTTTTAACGGCCCCCACCTCCGCCAAAGCCCCTGCCGGCACCACCGCCACCGCCACCGCCACCGCCACCAGGACGCCCGCCTCCGCCCCCTCCTCCGCCACCGTTCCGTGACGGGGCTCCAAAGTTGCGGCCCCCGCCTCCGCCCCCGCGGGGACGATCCCCGCGTTCACGCCCCCCGCCTCCGCCGGGTCCTCCGGCTCCGGGAGGTCCGCCGCCGGGTCCGCCAGGAGGCGGATTGCCTGCACCGCCACCCGGTCCTCCGCCTCCGCCTCCGCCACCGCCTCCGCCGCCACCGCGGGTGTAGGACTCGGGATTGGCCATTTGGGGAATCCAGAAGACGAGTCGGACAGGGTCCTGTCCGTCAAGATAGGTCAGAATCATTTCTACGAAGGAGGGCCGTGTCGCTTGCGTCCGGGGCCATTCCACCTCCCACTGTTGGGTGGTGTCGTTGAAAAAGCGCCAGTCGAGAGACATGATCCCCTCCATCAGATTGAGACGGGCCAGCACCTTTCGCTCGTCCAGTTTGTCGGCTTCATAATCGAGGGTTTGTTCCTCATCCAAATAAAGCAGCGAAGCCGCCAGCCCGATCCCCGAATCGGATCGGGCCGTGCGGAAGATGACGCTATTGGAGCCGGCGGGAACCCCGGGCCAGGAGAAAGCGAGGGGAAAATCCGTGAAGGCGACGTCGCTCAAGCCGGAATTGACTCCCCCGGTCGGCAGCAGCACCACTTTGGCATTGCCCGGGAGCGACTCGAAATTCCGCCGCAGCAGCTCACAAAAACTGTGCATGCGCATGGTTTTGGCCTGCCGCTCGGTCACTTCCTTGCTGACTTCCATGGCCCCACGCTGCACTGCAAAAATGCCGCCCGTCAAAATCCCGAACAAAGCCAGGCCCAGCAACACCTCAATCAGACTGAATCCCCTTGCGGAGCGGATCCGGGATAGGGGGGCTGGGGAAACATCGAACGTTGAACCTCCAACGTCCAACGTCGAATGCGCCGGCGGCGGCCGAAAACCGGGCCCGAGCGCGGAGACACACGGGCCGGATCCATCGGCCAACCCGTTCTGAAAACTGAGCCGGAGAGCACCGGAGACACACGGGCCGGATCCTTTGGCTAACCGAGTCAAAACTGAAAACTGAAAACTCATTCCCTACTGTCCTCCTGGAGCTGCGGGTGCTCCGGTCTGGGGTTGATAGAGCCTGGCATAACGATAGGTGTCCGCCACCATTTCGCCTTTGGTTCCAAAATTGTCGTATTCTGCCCGGACGATGATATGGAACATGTCCTGCAGGATTTGTCCGTCGGCATTTTCCAGTTTGTCCAGCTTCACGACTTCGGTTCGGGTGATCACCCCGAGGTCATCCGGGTCCGAGGAAAATTCCCCTTCCTCCAACCGCTGAAGTTTGCTGTATTCCGTCAGGGTGGACTGGAGCCGCAGCAGCATGCGCAGTTCCAACTGCCCCACCACTGCGGTCTGCGCTCCGATGGACAGCGCCCGCATCAATCCCAGCGCGACCATGCCGAAGAGGGCCATGGCAATGACCAGCTCCATCAGGATCATGCCCCGCGAGGGGCGTTTGAGAAGGGGGGACATGGCCAAAATTGAATTACTGCCGTTCTGCGGCGTGGATAAACTCCTCGAACGCGACGGCGGCAGTCAGGGGGTCGAAGGAGACTTGAATGGTGGCATATTCTGAACTGAACCGGATGTTGATCGGCTCACAAAGACCGCTGTGCTCAAAAACCCAGGCATCAGGCCGCGGCACATGCCACTCAGCCTCGCCCCAATGCCGGACTTCCATCTTGATGGAGGGATCGATCACATAACTTTCGATCCCGCTGCCCCGCTTCATCTGTTCATCCACCTCCCGGAACATCTTCAAGTCGTCCGCATTGATGGGTTGTTTCGGCTCCAGCACAAAGCGGTCCGGCAATAATTTGATCTGCCATGAGCGCTGCTCCTCCATGGACCTTGCCCATGCCCGTTTTCCCATGATCCGGAGTTCATTTAGCGGAGCGCGGAGCTTGCGCTCGTCATTCAGTGAGCCCACCGCCACCATACTCCCGGCCACGATAATGCCAATGATCGCGAGGGCGACCAGCATTTCCATGAGGGTAAAGGCGCGGCGTTGCATGGGGGTGGGGTTTGAGAAAGGCCGGCAAAAACATTTTAATCCTCCCCTTGGAGATCAACCTGCGGTGGCCTGGCAGACGGCACCATCGCCAAGCCCCGGGGCTCAGTTGTCACCGCTGTCCCAGTTTCCAATGTCGTCAGCGGTGTTTTCCAGGCCATCTGCCCCCGGAGACCAGAGGTCATATTTGTCACCACCCCGCTTGGCAGGGAAGTTATAAATCAGAGGCCTGCCCCATGCGTCGGTGATTTCTTCATCGCTTTTCACCAATCCCAGGGTTTTCAAGGCCCCCAAGCCGGCACTCTGGGAAGGATAATTACCGTTTTTCCGGCTGGTGTAGAGTTGGATCTGGCTGCTCAGAGTGCCGATTTTTTGCCGGGTCTTCATGTCCTTCGCGCTGTCCATGATGCCGCTGTAAACGGCCGCGCCACCGCCCATCAACAGACCGATGATGGCCAGCACAAGAAGAAGCTCCATGAGAGTGAAGCCGCGGCGGCGGGAAGAATGGGGAGTCAGCAGTTTCATAGCGGGAAGGCGTTGGGGGTGCAAAGGGAGCAGAGCTTTAGAACATGGAGCGCCGCTGGTGTTCAATCCTGTTTTCTGGTCGCTCCGGGGCCGCTCCTCACAGGGGTGGCCCACGAAAAACAAACGCCCTCCACGCCGCAGGACAATCACTCATTTTCGGCTTCTGCAGCCTGTTCAACTGCCTTTCGTTCTTGACGGCGCAGGTTCTGCTCGTGGTAATACCCGCGCCGGTATCCCTGACGGTAGAATCCCCGCACCCCGATATCCAGAACGGCCGCGCCACGTTCATCATCGTAGCGCCAACCTTCCTTCTGATCCTGCATCCCAGCGAGGAAGGCGGTGCGGTAGGCCGAACGGGTTTCCGTATCCCATGCCGCGCTGCCAGGCGGATACCCTGGCCCGAAACTGGCGGTGCTGTTCTGCGCGCCCCCCGCAGAAGCCGAGGGATCCCCGGCACAACCCGCCAGCAGGCTCGCCACCATCAAGCCCGATGCCATCCGGAACCATCGCCGCCAGCGCACCCTCACCCCCAAACCCGGAGAAATTGGCAGAATCAAATCACGCATCGCGCTTATGTTGGCGGAAGGCCGTCAAGGTTGCAAGACGGCGCTCCGTTTTCCCCTGAAATCCTTTCGGATTTCAACTTGAGCCTCTGCCACCCTGCCCTATGGTGCGCCACTCCGGCCGGCTTAGCTCAGTGGTAGAGCAACGGTTTTGTAAACCGTCGGTCGTCGGTTCGACTCCGACAGCCGGCTCCAGTTTAATTTTCTGGAAAGCGGAAATGTGCCACCACGTGCGGGTCGTTCAGGGTTAAACCTTTCTACGGTAACCAGCTCAGACGGATCCCCCATGGCCCGGAGAAGGACCCGATCTACTGAAGATTAGTCCGTCGGGCAAATGAATCCAAAATATTTCTTCTGTTTGGATCAAATCTCATGCTTATTCCAAAACTTTGGGTGAAACTAAATTAACCAAACTCGCTATTTTAAAATCTTGCATCGGATTGGAATAAGCGAATTATCAATTCAATCCTACTCCTGTCTTCCATGAACTCTTTCCACGCAGGACACTGGATAAAGCGTTCCGGCTATAGGAGCTTTGAACCCACCAAGATCGACCGCCCATGGCGAATTGACGACGCCATCGTCCAAGAATCCCTCAGCGCTGCCGACCGGCATCTTGGGAGACTCGATATGTTCTCCGAATACGTGCCGAATCTGGACCTGTTTATCCAGATGCACGTCGCCAAGGAAGCGACAAAATCGAGCCGGATTGAAGACACTCGGACGGAGATTGAAGAAGCCATCCTTCCGGAAGAGGAAATCGCCATCGAGCGCCGGGATGATTGGAAGGAAGTCAACAACTACATCGATGCCATGCGACATGGTATGGAGGCGCTGGACCGCCTGCCGTTTTCCAACAGGCTCCTCAAGGAGGCCCACCAAACGCTGATGCAGGGCGTCCGGGGCACGGAAAAAATGCCCGGCGAGTTCCGCACCAGCCAAAATTGGCTCGGTGGCTCGAATCCCGGGAATGCCCGTTTTGTCCCTCCCATACACGAGAACGTCCCGGAACTCATGGGCGATCTCGAAAACTTTGCCCATAATGCTAACCTGCGTCTGCCCCCGTTGCTCAAGGCTGGCATCATGCATTATCAGTTTGAGACGATTCACCCTTTTCTCGACGGCAACGGCCGCATCGGGCGGCTGATGATTCCGCTCTACCTGATTTCGAACCAAATTCTCAAACAGCCGGTTCTTTACCTCTCTGACTACCTCGAACGGAACCGTGAGGAATATTATGAACGCCTCACCCGGGTGCGGGACCACCAGGACCTATCCGGATGGCTTCACTTCTTCCTTGATGGCATCACCGAGACCGCAAAGAAGGGAGTCTCGACGTTTGATCAAATTCTCCAGCTCCAGAAGCACTGGGAAATGGAAATCGCTTCTTGGAAGCCCCGGACCGCGCACGGGAAGAAGCTCTTCACCCACCTTTTCACTCATCCATGGGTCAATGCGGCTCAAGTCAGCGAATTTTGCACCGTCTCCCCCGGCACCGCCTACAGTCTCATTGAGCGCTTCGTCAACTGTGGCCTGCTGCGGGAAATCACGGGAGCCAAACGCGGCAAACTCTATCTCTTTGACCCCTACCTCAAGCTCTTCCGCTGATCCCATTTCACTTCCTTGGAAACAACCCGGGCCCGGGGGCGGTATTCCGACCGGGTCTTTGCTGCTGATGCCTTCCCCCCGGGAGGGAGGCACCAAGGGCCGGGACCGGGCATCACCCTTAAACTCCACGACCTGTGAAAATTCCATCCATCACTTCTCCTCTGCTGGCCCTCGCCTTATTGATGGGGGCCGGGATCCCAGACCTCCCAGCCCAGGAAGCTGCCCCGCCGGTGTTGCGCAGTTTTCAGCGGATTTTGCTATCGGACCAATTTTGGTGCGAGGGAGCAGCCTTTGCGGATTTGAACAAGGACGGGAAACAGGACATCATCGCGGGCCCTTGGTGGTGGGAGGGACCGGATTTTGGGAAACGGCACGAGATTTATGCCCCGACCGCCACTTTCCAATTGGCCTTGGGGGAGAAAACCCTGGTGACCGTGCCCGGGTTTGAGGGAGGGCTGGGCAAAAAGAACACCTATTCGGACAACTTTTTTGTCTTTCCTTACGACTTCAACGCGGATGGCTGGATGGACTTGCTGATCGTGGGCTTTCCGGGGCAGTTCACGTCGTGGTTTGAAAATCCCCAAGGGGCGGAAAAACACTGGACCCGCCACCGCATTTTTCCGCAAACCGACAATGAGTCGCCTACCTTTACGGATTTGACTGGAGACGGAAAACCGGAACTCGTGTGTATCACGGAGGGTGCCTACGGCTATGCCAGCCCGGACTGGAGCAACCCGGCCGCCCCATGGAACTGGCACCGCATTTCTCCCAACAAAAAGTATGGCAAGTTCACCCACGGGATGGGGGTGGGGGACGTAAATGGGGATGGCCGGCCCGATCTTATTGAAAAGGACGGGTGGTATGAACAGCCTCCTTCGCCCGCAGGCGATCCGGAGTGGCACCATCATCCGGTGAGCTTTGCCCAGGCCGGCGGAGCCCAAATGTATGTTTACGATGTCAATGGGGATGGCCGGAATGATGTGATTACCAGTCTGGCCGCCCATGGCTTCGGGCTCGCATGGTATGAGCAGGGCGCGGGCGGCAGCTTCAAAAAGCACCTCATTCTGGGGGACAAACCGGAGGACAACCGCTATGGCGTCAAGTTTTCCGAACTTCATGCCCTCGATCTGGTGGACATGAACGGGGATGGCCTGAAGGACATCGTCACCGGCAAACGCTTTTGGTCCCACGGAAGGACGGGCGACCCCGACCGCAATGACGAAGCGGTGATTTATTGGTTTGAACTGAAGCGGACTCCGGAAGTGGATTTTATCCCCCACCGGATCGATAACAATTCAGGAGTGGGCACGCAGGTGGTGGCCGGGGACATCAACGGGGACGGGCACCCGGACGTGGTTGTGGGCAACAAAAAAGGGATTTTTGTCCTGCAGCAGGATGTAAAACCCGCCACTCCAGCCGAAGTGGAGGCGGCCCGTCCCAAACCCACGGGGTCACCGGCAAAATAACCAATGATGCCGGATCGGCCCGCGATCCGGCATTGTCGTAAGCCAAAGCAAGGCCGCTCAGTGGGATTTGCAGAATTCCTCAAAGCGGTCGAGGCCGGCTTTGATGACGTCGAGGCTGCAGGCATAGCTGAAGCGCACGGTGTCATCGGCCCCGAAGGCGATGCCGGGAACCACCGCGACGTGGCTGCGGATGAGGAGTTTTTCCGCAAAGTTCATGCTGGTGAGGCCGGTCTTGGCAATGTTTACGAGGTAATAAAACGCGCCTTTGGGTTCCACAAAGCTGACGTTGTTAATCTTCGAAAGCCGCTGGGCCATGTAGCCGCGGCGAAGGTCGAACTCGGCCCGCATGTCTTCGATTACATTGGGATCCCCCTGGAGGGCCGCAAGGGCTCCATACTGGGCAAAAGTAGCCGGAGCGCTGGTGGTGTGGCTCTGGATGGTGTCGATGGTTTCGGCAATCTTTTTGTTCGCCGTGGCCGTATAACCGATGCGCCAGCCGGTCATGCTGTAGGCTTTGGAAAAGCCGTTGACGACGATGGTCAGATTGCGGAGTTCCTGGGAAATGCTGGCGATGCTGACATGTTCGGTTTCGTCGTAAACGAGCTTTTCGTAAATCTCGTCCGATAGGATGAGGATGTCTTCGGCCAGAGCGATTTCGCCGAGGGCCTCGAGTTCCTCCTTGGAGTAAACCGCGCCGGTCGGGTTGGAGGGGCTGTTCAGGATGACCATCTTGGTGGCCGGAGTCATGGCGTCCTGAAATTCATCCGGGGTCATTTTCCAGCCATTTTCCTGCTTGGCATAAACAATCACGGGAGTGGCTCCGGCCAGCCGGACCATATCGGGATAGCTGGTCCAGAAGGGGGCCGGGATGATCACTTCATCGCCGGGGCCGCAGGTGGCAAGAATGGCGTTGTAGCAGGAATGTTTGGCTCCGCAGTTTACGCTGATGAGGTCGGGAGTATAGCTGAGTCCGTTGTCGGCTTTCAATTTGGCGCAGATGGCTTCGCGGAGTTCCAGCAGGCCGGCGCTGGCGGTGTATTTGGTTTTGCCGGCCGCGAGAGCGGCCACCGCAGCATCCTTGATGTAAGCGGGAGTGTCCATGTCGGGCTCACCGGCTCCGAAGGAGCAGACGTCAATGCCTTCCTTTTTCATTTTCGCAGCCTGGGCCGTGACTGCGAGGGTGATGGAGGGGGCGATTTCAGCAATGGCGGGCGTGACGAAGTCCATGAAAAGTGACAGCAGGTTGGGAGGTGGGAAGATGGGAAGGCCTCAGGGGCTTGCCTGATCGGGCGGGCAAGAGACAGCGGACGGCAGAGCTTGTCAACCACGGCGGGCCGGGCAATGCCGGCGTTTTTTAATGCGGGGCGATACTCCGCCACGGTGCCCGGAATTGGATCGGAGCCGTTCCCGGCTGGACCTTTTCGCACTTATCCGGCCTTTCGGCCTCAAGAGGTCCAATCCCTGCCTCAAAGTCCACGCAGGGCGAGGACACGGTCCACTTGTTTGGCGAGGAAGTCGTATTCCAAATTGACCATCTGGCCGGCCGCCGCTTGCCGCAGGGTGGTCATGGCGTGGGTGTGGGGCGTGATCCAGAGGGTGAAGCGGTCAATTTCCAACAGGGCGACGGTGAGACTAATGCCATTCACCGCGATGGAACCCTTGGGCACGACGAGGCGTTGCCCGGCCTCTGGAAGCGAGACGGTGTAGCGATGATCCTGTCCGTCGGGCTCGTAAGCAAGAATGGTGGCTGTGCCGTCGATGTGGCCTTGGACAAAGTGGCCGCTGAGCCGGTCACTGGCCCGTAGGGCGCGTTCCAAATTGACGGCTTCGCCTGGTTTTAGACCGCCCAGGTTGGTCAGGCGGAGGGTTTCCTGAAGCAGGTCAAACGCCACCAGCCCGTCCCCGGCGGAAACCACCGTGAGACAGCAGCCATTCACGGCCACACTTTCGCCAAGGGCCAATTCATCCGAAAAACCCACCTTCCGAAGGATTAGATGCCCGCCCGCCGGAGTGATGGTGAGGGATTCCACGAGTCCGACCGATTCAACAATGCCCGTAAACATGCGGTTATCGGGAGCGCCGGTTGACCCATCCGGCAACCGGCAATGGGAGGCCTCCGTTGGCGCGGCAGACATCTATTGGATCTGCCGCCGCACGGGCAGCCTAACGCACCGGCCACCGCCCGAAATGGACCCCTTCTGAGGATCGGGGGCCATGTTTATTTGCTGCGCCCTCCGAAAAAATGAATAGATTCCCTTCACCACCGTCCACGAGCGCATCCACCTGCACCCTGCCCTCATTATGAAACCAACCCTGTTGCTTCTGTTCTGTGGTTCCTTGCTGGCGGGGCCGGCCGGGGCAGCTCCGGTAGATTTGGGCTCCCTCAAGTTGCGTGATGGCCGGGAGCTTTCGGCGGTCAAAGTCCTGAAAGTGGAGCCGGACGGATTGCGGGTGGAGCACCGCGATGGAGTGGGCAAGGTGCGGATGGAGGACCTGCCGGGAGAAGTGGCGCAGCGGTTTAATCTGAATGAAGCCACGGCCAGTGCCTGGCGGCTGGAGGAAAAAAAGCGGCTGGATGAGGCGGCGGATGCCCGGCGGAAGGTGGAAAGCCGGATCCTCGCGGAAACTGCCCGAAGCGAACAGGACGACCAAGCCCGGAATCAGCGGTTAGCGGTGTTTGACCAGAACAAGGGCCCCGGGGTGAACTACGCGCTGCTCGACGAACAACTGCTTGCTTACATCCGGACATGGAAGGACGCCGGCCGGCCGGACCTCGCGGCCCGTCTTGAAGAGGATCGGCAACTGCTCAAACAACAGGAAATTGCCCGGCCGGCCGGGGAGGTCCAGGCGGAACGGGAGGCCCTCGCCCGCCGGGTGCAGGATCTGCAAAATGAGGTGAGCACCCTGCGCCAGCAACCCGCCGGCACCACCACCACGATTGTCAGTTCCGATCCGTTTTTTAGTGACCGGCCGTCGCGTTATTATTCCGATTTCAGCCCGGGCTTCCACCAGCCCATTTGGGTTCCCCCGGTCACCGTTCCCTATTGCCCGCCGCCGGTGGTCCGCCCGCCTGCGATCGTCCGCCCTCCCATGGCCACTCATCCCCCAACACGGCCCATGAATCAGGGGAATCCGATTCACGGCTCCCATTTGTGGAAGAAGTAGGCGGTCCTCAAGCTCAGCCCGGTCCTCAGCTCAGCCTTGAGGTGGATCCGGCAGAAAAGGGGCATCCGCTCGTTCCAGTCCATAACGTTCCCGCCACTCCGGGGGCAAACGCACCGGCCGGCCGGACTTCAGATTTACCATGGCCAAAGCCTGCCGGCTGGTCACCAGCAAGGCCCCGTCCGCCGGCCGGTGGATCTCAAAGCGGCACCAGAACCGGGCGCGCTCCATCGAGTCCAGCACGCCGTGGATTTCGAGATGGTCGCTCAGCAGCGCAGGCCGGCGGTAGTCGATTTCCGTCCGCACCACCACCGGCACTTCCCCCAGCGCCACCATCTCACGCATGTTCATGCCCATCAGCCCGGCGAGGCGGGTGCGGCAGGTTTCGATAAAACGGAGGTAGGCGATGTTATGCACCACGCCGCCGGCATCGGTGTCGAAAAACATCACCTCCTCGCGGGTGATCAGCGAGGGAGCGGCCGTCATTTGGCGGCGGGGGCAAAAAGCTCCTCAAAGAAAGCCCTCATGTGGGTCCAGGACCGGGCGTCCGCGGAAGCGTTGTAGGCATTTCCTTTGCTGGCATCATCGCCCGCGCCTTTGTTGGTGAAGGAATGCACCGCTCCGCTGTAGGAAATCATCTGCCAGTCCACCTTGGCGGCATTGAATTCTGCCGTCATGGCGGCCATGCCTTCCGCCGGCACGTAGGGATCATCGGCCCCGTGCAGGATGAGCACTTTGGCTTTGATATTTTTCCCATCCTCCGGCTTGGGCGAATCCAGCCCGCCATGGAAGGAGACGACCCCCTTCACGTCCGCCCCCGCCCGGGCCAATTCAAGGACCCCGGTGCCGCCAAAACAATAACCAATCGCCACCACCTTGTCCGGATCCACGTTGGGCTGTTTTTTGAGTTCGGCGAGGCCGGCCAGCAGGCGCTCGCGGTAGAGGGCCCGGTCCGCCTTGTATTTGCCGGCTTCGGCGGCGGAGTCCTTGGGATTTGAAGGCCGCACGCCCTTGCCATAAATGTCCGCCACCATGGCCACATAACCGAGGCCGGCCAACTGTTCGGCGCGGCCCTTGGAGTAAGTCTGCACCCCGGTCCAGTCATGGATCACCAATATCGCCGGCACTTTGCCGGTGAGTTCTTTTGGCACGGCCAGCCAGCCTTCCAACGGCGTGCTGCCGTGGCTGTATTCCACGGCTTTGGCTGATACCTCGCCCGCCTGTACCACGGGAGCCAACCACGCCACAACCACACAAGACCCGGCAAGAAACAATGATTTGAGGGGATTCATAGGCGGGCAACCTACCATCCTGCCCGCCCCCTGCAACGCCTTCCGGTTTTCCCGTCCCCCGGCGCGGTCCGCTTTTTTCCAACCCTCCCCCCTTTCAATGTTCAACGTTCGACGTTCAATGTTCAACGTTAACACTTCAAAAAAAATTCCCTTCCGCTTTTGCCCCTGACGTCTCTCCGCCTGCGCGATTTCCGCTGTTTTCCCACACTCAATTGTGCCCTGGGCGGGGACATCACGCTCTTCACCGGGGACAATGCCCAGGGCAAGACCTCCATCCTCGAAGCGGTCTGCATGCTGCTCCGCCTGCAGTCGCCCCGCACCAGCAGTGGGAAGGAACTGGCCCGGTTTGGCTCGTCCGGTTTCGGGATTGCAGGCACCCTGAACGGCCAGGAGCTGACCCACACCACCTCCGGCCCTGACAAAAAACTGCTGGTCAATGGCGAACCGGTCCGCCGCACCGCCGATTACCTTGCTGCCAGCGGTCTCGTCGTTTGGATGGGCAATGGCGACCTCGAGCTTGTCTCCGGCAGCAGCGAACCCCGCCGCCGATACCTTGACTTTCTGGGCTCCCAGCTTTTCCCGGAATACCGGGCCGCCCTCACCGCCTACGACAAAGCCCTCCGGCAACGCAACTTCCTGCTTAAACGGGACGCCTCACCGCCATGGGCAGAAATCGACGCCTACACCGCTGTCCTTGTGCCCCACGGCCGGACCCTGCTGGGGCTCCGTGCCCGCCTGATGGAAAAGTTAACGCCCCATGCCGCCGCTGCCCACGCTGCGATCCGGGCGGCCGACCCCGGCTCCACGGCTCCAGAAACCCTGACTCTAACATGGCAGCCGGGGGGAGATCAGGAAAATCTCATGGCTCAACTGCACGACCGCCGGCCCGAGGAGGCCCGCCGCCGCATCACCCTGTGCGGCCCGCACCGCGATGACTTCCACTCTGCTCTCGATGCCCTGCCGGCCGGCACCTATGCGTCCGAGGGCCAGCAACGCACCATCGCTTTGGCCCTGAAACTGGCTCAGGCCACGCTGCTGCATGAGGCCCGGGGCCAGCCGCCGATTCTGCTGCTGGACGACATTTTCGGCGAACTCGACCCGCACCGCCGCAATGCCCTGCTGGCCGCCCTGCCGTCAGGCAGCCAGAAACTCATCACCACCACCCATCTCGGATGGCTGGATTCGCAGATCGCCGGAGCCCAGCGCTATCAGGTCGAAAAAGGAATCATCCGGCAGCTCTGAAATCGTGGCATGACTCTGCCGCAGGCGAGTCGTGTGCTGAGCATTGGTCTATTGCGGGCTGGTTCTTTGGTCCATGACAAGGGCCAAAGCTCTGGCTCCTGCTCTGCACACGGGTGGTCTGCGACACACCCATGCCACCATGGGACACCTCAAGACTTCCGCTCCACGGCCTGCTTCCGGCTGGCTTCGGACAGCTTTTCCAATGGCACGCGGTAGGGTTTGCCATTCATTTTCAATACCACCACTTCTCCCTCCAGGGCCACAAACACGGCGTTGATGACTTTCCCGTCCGCGCTGGTCCACTTCTCGGCAATGGCCTGGGCAGGTTTGTCAGGACCTTTTTTCGGAGCCAGCCCGGAGGGCTTGACCGGAGCCTTTTTTTCCAGACTGGCTCCTTCCGCGATCCAGTCCCTCACCAGCTTGACCTCCTTGTCAGAAAGACCATCGCCCTTGGGCGGCATGCGCCGTTTGTCGCCGGGCGGCAGGGTGAGCAACTCAAGGAAAGGGCCTTCCCCCGGCTCTCCGGGCACGATCATGCCGGAAGGCCGGATATCGCCCGCCAGCGTCTCGGGGTTATCAAACACATAACCATTTTTCTTCTTTCCGGTTTCGTCGCTGTGGCACTCGTAACAATGCTTTTTCAAAATCGGCGCAATATCGCGTTTGAAGTCCACCGCCGGGGCCAGCAGAGGAAAACCCATCACCACAGAAATAACCAGCATCCGGATCATAGCCGCCCACTAAAAACCCGGATCGGCCGTCGGCAAATTTTTTGCCATAGGGGATTCCATGGACCAATGGCCCTGACTCCGGCAGCCGCGCCATAGGAAATCGGGCCCCAAACCGAAAGCCCGGCGCTCTTGACCCGTTCCTGCAGTGGAGGCAAGTTGCGGTTTGCTTCTTCGGAGGCCCCGCCCGCCCCCGACCGCTCCTCCCCATGAAATTTCCTGTTTTGCTTTGCCTCGTAGCCCTCGGCCTTGGGCTGACCGCGTGCCAGCGCAAGAAGTCCACTCAGGCCGGACCCGCCGCACCCGCTATTTCCCGCCCCGGCTTGAAAAACCAGGGCGTCAACATGGCCGTGGGCAGTCTGCCTCCCGGCACCCGGACGAGCTACAGCAGCGTCAGCGGGGTGAACGGTCCGTTTATCGCCATCACCTTCGATGATGGCCCGCACGTTTCCAACACCCCAAGGCTCCTCGACATGCTGGCCTCCCGCGGCATCAAGGCCACTTTCTTCTGTGTCGGCACTAACGTGGCCCGTTATCCAGGAATTGTGCGCCGGATCGTCGCCGACGGACACGAAATGGCCAATCACACCTGGACCCACCCCAAACTGTCCAGCCTTGGAGACAGCAGACTGCGCAGTGAATTGGACCGCGCCACCGATGGCATTGTCGCCGTCGCCGGGGTGACTCCCCGCATGTATCGCCCGCCTTATGGTGCCATCACGGCCCGGCAAAAGCAGCTCATCATGAGCGAATACGGCTATCCGACGATTCTCTGGTCGGTGGATCCGGAAGACTGGAAACGCCCCGGCCCCGCCGTGATCGCCAGCCGCATCCTCAATAACACCAGGCCCGGGGGCATCATTCTTGTTCACGATATCCATTCGCCCAGCATTGATGCCATGCCCGCCACCCTCGATGGCCTCCTCGCAAAGGGCTTCCGCTTTGTGACCTGCAGCCAGCTCATCGCCATGGGCAAAGGCCGAGTCCCCGGCCCCGGCTTCGCCGCTGCAGCAGCCACCATGGCCCCCGTGAACCTCTTCACGCCGGGAAGTTATTGAAGAAGGGGAAAGGGTTCAGGTTTCAGGGTTCAGAAAATCTAACTTGGTCCAACTCTGAACCCTGAAACCTGAACCCTGAAACCTTTTCCCTTCCTTTATATGTCCGTTTCCCTGCCTGATCTTCAATTCATCGCCGCCCGGGCCAGTTTGCTGGATCTGGCGTCTTTCATGGACCGCGTGCAGCGCCACGGCCAGCAGGACGATTACCGCCTTGCCGCCCTCCGCGAAGCCCTGCCGATTCTGCTTTCCGGGGAACCCGGCCGCGCCCGCCGCATCCTCGAATCCCTCAGCGACTCCACCATCGATCCCATCCCCGCCGCGACAATCCAGGGAGCCTTCGGCGCGCCCAGGAAAGTATAAAATTGGTCAACGTCGAACATTGAACGTTGCACATCGAACGTCGAATGTTCGCTCCCCTCAGCCCGCAGCCCCTCTGAAAACTGCCAACTGAAAACTGAAAACTCCCCCACCCATGCGCTACATCGAACCCCACGGCCACATGGTCAGCCGGACTACCGACGACTATCAAGCCATGGTCATGGCGGGATGCGCCGCCGTGTGTGAGCCGGCCTTCTGGGCAGGGTTCGACCGCAAAAATGCCCACGGGTTTTACGACTACTTCCTTCAGCTCACGGAATACGAACCCCGGCGTGCCAAAAAATACCATCTGCCCCACTATTCCTGGCTTTGCATCAATCCCAAGGAGTCCGAGGACACCAAACTCGCCGATGATGTCATTGCTCTCATTCCGGAATTGCTGGCCAAACCCAATGTCCTTGGCATCGGCGAAATCGGACTAAACAAAAACAGCCGGAATGAACTCGTTATTCTCGAAAAGCACCTGCAGTTGGCTGCTGATCACAACCAACTCGTCCTCGTCCACACCCCGCACCTCGAGGACAAACTCAAAGGCACCCGACTCATCCTCGACGCCATTCAAAACTTCAGCACCCTGCGCCCGGACCGCGTCATCATCGACCACGTGGAGGAACACACCGCGCCGCTGGTGCTGGACCGCGGTTTCTGGGCCGGCATTACGCTGTATCCGGAAAGCAAAGCCACCCCTCACCGCGCCATCGACATGCTGGAACTCTACGGCCACCAGCGCATCTGGCTGAACAGCGCCTGCGACTGGGGCCATAGCGACCCGCTCGCCGTCCCCCGCACCGCCCTCGAAATGCGCCGCCGCGGCTACGACGCCAACTTCATCGACCAGATCCTCTACCAAAACCCGCTCCAATTCCTCAGCCAGAACCCGCGGTTCAGAGTGTAAGCGGTCATTTGCGGCCTTGTAGCTTTGGTGGCATGGGTGTGTCGCAGACCACCCGTGTGCAATGCCCCGGCCAAAACCGTGGATTGATTCACGGTGCCCCCTTGGACTGCCGCCCGTTTTCCCCCTGCTCTGCCCACGACTCGCCTGCGGCAGAGTCAGGCTACAATTTCCCGCCCGCTCTCCCTCCACACTCACCGCATCACCAAACGAAAACACCTGCGCCTCACGGACGTATCGAATACACCCTCATGCCGTTCCCCCGTTCCAGCCGCCTCCCCGCCATTGTCGGATTAATTGCCGCCGTTGCGGTTCCGGCCGTTTTTCCCTGCCAGACAGCAGCGGGTGAGTTCACCCCGGAACAACTCCACCATTTCGAATCCAAGGTCCGCCCGCTGCTCGCGGAAAACTGCTTTTCCTGCCACGGCCCGCAAAAGCAGAACAATGGCCTGCGGCTGGATTCCCGGGCCGCCATCCTGCGGGGGAGCGACTACGGGCTGGTCGCCGAAGCAGGCAACGCGGCGGGCAGCAAACTCATCAAGGCCATCAATCATGCCGAAGGCGTGGAGGCCATGCCCAAAAAGGCCGGTAAATTGCCGCCTGAAGCCATCGCTGTCCTGACGGATTGGGTGCAGCAGGGCATGCCCTGGCCGGAAGAGGCAGCCCCGTCCGCCGCCACCGAGGATTGGAGGAAACACTGGGCCTTCCAGCCGGTGGTGATGCCGCCCGTTCCCGAAGTGAAGGCCGTCGACCGCGTGCGCCAGCCGCTGGATGCCCATGTCCTGACTGATCTCGAAAAAGCCGGCCTGACCCTCTCTCCGGAAGCGGACCGCGCCGCCCTCGTCCGCCGGGCCTGGCTGGATCTCACCGGGCTCCCGCCGTCCTTTGAGGAAGTGCAGACCTTCATCGCAGACCCTTCTCCGGATGCATGGCCACGCCTTGTGGACAATCTCCTCGACTCGCCGCATTTTGGCGAACGCTGGGCGCGCCGCTGGATGGACATCGCCCGCTACGCCGACACCAAAGGGTATGTGTTTCAGGAGGAACGCCGCTACGCCTACGCCTACACCTACCGCGACTGGCTGATCCGCGCCTTCAACGACGACCTTCCCTACGACCGATTTCTGGTGCTGCAGCTTGCCGCCGACAAGGCGGTGGACTGGGAAAAACAGCCGCAGGACCTCGCGGCGATGGGCTTCCTCACCCTGGGCCGGCGCTTTCTCAATGCCGAGCCTGACATTATCGATGACCGGCTTGATGTGGTCTTCCGCGGCACCCAGGGCCTCACCGTGAGTTGCGCCCGCTGCCACGACCACAAATTCGATCCCATCCCCACCGCTGATTATTATTCGCTCTATGGCGTGTTTGCCAGCAGTTCGGAGCCCAAGGACCTGCCCCAAATCGGCCAGCCGGATGACACCCCGGAACACCGGGCCTACCAGGAAGCCCTCGCCAAAAAGAAAAAAGCGGCGGCCGACTTCCGCCGCCGGTTTGCCGCAGATTCCAAAAAACCGCTTCCCTATCTGAATCTGCTGGATCCCTGGCGGGAGAAACCTCCCTTCAACCGCAAGCACCGCGACCGGCACCGGGAGTTCATCAATGACATCGAGAAATTCCAGGTGACCAATCCTGCGGCTCCGCCCCGCGCCATGGTCATGGTGGACAAACCGCAGCCGGTGGAACCGGTGATTTTCCTGCGCGGCAATGCCGGACGTCACGGCCCCCAAGTCCCCCGCCGTTTTCTCAAGGCCCTCACTCCGGGTGAAGACCGCCCGGCTTACAGTCAGGGCAGCGGACGTCTGGAAATGGCCCAGGCCATCGCTTCCCCCCAAAATCCCCTTACCGCCCGCGTCTGGGTCAACCGCGTCTGGACATGGTTGATGGGCACGCCGCTGGTGGATACGCCGTCCGACTTCGGCGTGCGCACCGCGCCGCCCACCAATGCCGCCCTGCTGGACCACCTCGCTGCCCAATTTATGGCTGAAGGCTGGTCCACCAAAAAACTGATCCGCTCAATTCTTCTTTCCAGCACCTGGCAGCAGACCAGCCTGACAAATCCTGAAGCGGCCGCCAAGGATCCGGAAAACCGACTTTATTGGAGGCAGAACCGCCGCCGCCTCGACTTCGAGGCCTTGCGGGATTCCCTGCTCGCCGTCAGTGGCAACCTCGACCGCACCCTGGGCGGGCGCGGTCAGGAAATGGTTACCACCGCCGGTCCTTCCCGCCGCACCATCTACGGTCTGGTGGACCGGCAGAACCTGCCAGGACTCTTCCGCACTTTCGATTTTGCCAGCCCCGACACCACGGCCCCGAAACGCTTTGAGACCACCGTCCCGCAGCAGGCCCTTTACATGATGAACAGTCCCTTCATCATCGCCCAGGCGGAGCGGCTCACCGGAGAAACCCCTGCCGCTGACCCCACGGAGACGATCCGCCGGCTTTATAGGACCGTGCTGTCACGCGATCCTGATCCTGACGAGATTCAACTTGGCCTTGCCTGCCTTCAGGATATGGCTGCCCAGCCGCGGCAGACCGGCACCGCTTGGCAAAACGGCTGGGGCAACTTCGACCCCGCCACCCTGACGAGCACCTTCACCCCCTTCGCCGACTTCCGGGACAACCGCTGGGCCCCCTCCGGGTCGATCCCCGATCCCACTCTGGGTTATCTCAACCTAACCAAAGACGGCGGTCATCCGGGCAATCATGCGGACCGCTCCGCCATCCGCCGTTGGGTGGCCCCGGAAGCCTCCGTGGTCAACATCACCGGCACAGTTTCCCTGCCTTCTGACAAAAGCACCGGCGTCACCGCCTTCATCTTCCACAGCCGCCATGGTCTGGTTGGCACCTGGTCCGTCCCTCCCGCCGGCAAAACGGAGGCCACCCTGACCCAAGTGGACCTCCAGCCCGGCGATACCCTGGACTTCATCCTCGACTGTCAGGGCAGCCCCGACTCCGACAGTTTTGCCTGGTCCCCGGTGATCCGGGATTCCGCCAGCAACCTGGTCCTGGCCCACGCCGCCAGAGACTTCGGCGGCCCCGGTACCTCCGCCCTCGCCGCCTACGCCCAGGTGCTGCTGTGCTCGAACGAGTTTCTCTTTCTGGACTGAACCTGACCAGGGCGGGGTGCGGATCAAGCGATAGAACCGGCAGGGCACCCCGATCCCAGTGGTATCCGTCAATTTCACCCTTTTTGCCCGTGCCTGTATCTTCTGAATGCCTCCTTAAACTAAAAAATTAACATTTTTTAGGAAATTTGCATAATTTTTAGATTTATAATTTTTTCAATATACGATCTGAGGTGAATCCAAAAACATCTGGTCTTCCGCTCCCGCTTCCGGCATAAGGCGTAGCCGTTCGCCCAAATCAAATGCAGTGAATACTCCTGCTCGATTTAACGAACCAAATCCCCCCAAAAATGAAACCCTTGCTTCGCTCTTTATTCCGGAGACTAACGCTTATAGTTTGCATCACCCCGGCAGCTCACGCTGCGCAGCCATTTGCTTCTGACCGACTGCTCGTGAAACCCGCCAAAGGCACGACGGAAGTCGGACTGCACGCGCTGCTTTCGGCTCACGGTACGGCGGAAGTGGATGAGATTCCCGGTCTCGGCGTGAGGGTGGTGCGGGTGCCGGCCCAGGCGCTCGACCGCGTGCAGGCTGCCCTTGCGAAAAATCCAAAGATTGAATTCGTCGAGAAGGATTTTATCGCGCAGGCGGTCGGTAGTGCCAATGATCCATACTACAGCAGCGAATGGCATCTTGCCATGATCCAGGCACCGGGCGCATGGGACGTGACGACGGGGACCGCGTCGACGGTGATCGCCGTCCTTGACTCCGGAGCAAACTACTCCCACCCCGATCTTCAGGGTAAACTGCTGGCCGGTTACGATTTCGTTAATGGCGACAGCGATCCCAGCGACGACAATGGTCACGGTACCGGAGTCGCCGGCACCGCGGGAGCCGCGAGCAACAATTCGACGGGCGTGGCCTCGGTCGCCTGGGCCTGCCCGGTGATGCCGCTTAAGGTGCTCGATGCCGCCGGCTCCGGCTCATATTCCAATATCGCCAAGGCGATCAATTATGCGGCCGACAACGGCGCGCGTGTGATCAATCTGAGTTTGGGGGCTCCTTCGAGTTCCCTCACGCTGCAAAATGCCGTCGATTACGCCTGGAACAAAGGAGTGGTCATCATCGCCGCGGCAGGCAACAGCGGCAACAACACCCCTTTCTATCCAGCGGCGTGTAATAACGTCATTGCCGTCTCGGCGACCAATTCCAGCGATGTGATGACCAGTTGGTCAAACTATGGCTCCTATGTCGATGTCTCCGCGCCGGGGGAAAGCATTCTCACCACTTGGGGCAGCGATTACTCCTATGTCTCAGGCACTTCGTTTTCCAGCCCGGTGGTGGCGGCCACGGTCGCGCTCATGATTTCGATTCAGCCGAAGCTGACTAATTCGCAAACAGCCGATCTTCTTCAGAAAAACGTGGATGACCTTGGTGCAGCTGGCTACGACGTCTATTACGGCTACGGTCGGGTAAATGCCGCCCGTGCCGTTTATGCCGCCGTGAACGCGATCAGCGCCGATACCACTGCGCCGATCGTCACCATCGGTTCGCCCGCGGATGGGGCGATCGTTTCCGGCACCGTGGGCATCAGCGCCAGCGCCACGGATAACGTCGGCGTGAAGAAAATGGAAATCCTGATCGACGGCGCCATTGTCGCCCAAGGCACCGCCGCCACGATCTCCTATTCATTGAATACGCTCAACTACGCAGACGGCCCGCACACCATCCTGACGCGGGCCTACGATACTGCGAATAATGCCGGCAGCGCGTTGATTTCCGTCATCGTTAAAAATTCCACCCCCACAGACTCCACCGCGCCGGCCGTGACCATTACTTCGCCGAAGGACGGATCAACCGTTTCGGGCACCGTGAAAATCAATGTGTCAGGGGACGATAACGTCGGAGTGACGAAAGTGGAGCTTTACCTTGACGGCGCCTTCTTGAGCTCCAGCACGTCCTCGTCGCCTGTATTCAGCTGGAACACCCGCCGTGCCGCCAAAGGTCCCCACAAGTTGCAGGCTTACGCCTACGATGCCGCGGGCAACATTGGCGGCTCGTTAGGGGTAACGGTTTACAGGTAACATCCCAAGGCGCGAATTCCCGGCGGTAACTGAAGTGGCGTTTGTCCCCCTTGGGAAAGACAGCGTGCTTGCAAAGTTGGTGCTGGTGAGGTCTGATAGGGGCGACTTCGTAGCCGGGGTTGATTGTTACAGCGGCGACATCCGTGGCCGGAAATCGTTGAAGAGTTCCGGCCAGAGTGTCCGTTTGTGAGTCACTGTTCTGAATGCCTCTATGAAAGTCAAATTTGTCTGCCTCGTTTTTGCCTCCTGCTGCCTCGTTTCCCAAGCGGAAACCCCCACTCCAGCCCCGGCACCCGCCCGGGCGAAAATGGCGCAGGCTCCGGCTTCGCCGGAACTGCTGCCGGACGGGCGGGTGACCTTCCGCTGCAAAGCGCCGCAGGCGCAGGAGGTCAAGGTGGCCGGGCAGTTCGGAGCGGAAGTGAAACTCGAAAAAGGGGAAGGCGGTTGGTGGTCGGCCACGACCTCCGGACCGGTGCCGGCCGGCGTGCATGAATACAGTTTCAAAATCGATGGCATGAGTATCATCGATCACTTGAATCCGATGATCAAACCGCAGCGGAACCCCGGCAGCAGCATTTTGCATATTCCGGCCACTCCGCCCGCGCCATGGGACCTGCAGGACATCCCGCACGGGGCGGTTTCGGAGCATTCCTATCACTCCAAGGCCCTCGGCAAATGGCGCCGCCTGATGGTCTACACGCCGCCCGGCTACCGCAGCGACGGCCCGGCCCTGCCGGTGCTTTATCTCTCCCACGGCTTCAGCGACAACGATCAGGCATGGAGTGTCCACGGCAAAGCCCACTGGATTCTGGACAGCCTGATCGCCGGCAAAAAGGCGGTGCCCATGCTGGTGGTGATGCCCGACGCCCACGCCCTGCCACCCGGCGCGGGCTGGCGGGATGAATATGCCGATGAAAATACCAAGGCCTTTTGCCAGGAAATGACCACCGATGTCATCCCCCTGATTGAAAAAACCTATCAGGTGAACCCGGCCCCGGCGGCCCGGGCCTTTGCCGGGTTGAGCATGGGTGGCCGTCATGCCCTGACCGTCGCCCTGACCATGAATAAACAGTTCTCCCAAGTCGGGGCCTTCAGCTCTGCTGTCCCGGGCGAAAACGTCAGCGGGCCCGCCCTCGCCAATGCTGCGGGGATCAACGACCAACTGAAGCTGCTCTGGATCGCCTGCGGCAAGGAGGACTTCCTCTTCGACGCCAATAACAATTTCAGTGCCCTCCTCAAGGAAAAGGGGCTGAAGCACGAGTATGTCGTGACCGAAGGCAATCATTCATGGCCGGTCTGGCGGAATTATCTGGCGGAGTTTGTCCCGAAGCTCTTCCGCTGAGAAACACTGCTCCGAAGGTAAAAGGGAAACCCTCTTGATTGCAGGGAGGCGCTGTGGTCCGCTGTAAGTCCACCGCCCTGTTTGCCCATGAGTGAAAAATTTGCCGCCTACGCCCATCCGGATGCCCTCGTCAGCACCGATTGGCTCGCCGATAACCTCGACACGCCCGGCATCCGGATTGTGGAGAGCAACGAGGACGTCCTGCTTTACGAAACCGGCCACATCCCCGGCGCAGTGCACATCGACTGGCGCCGCGACCTGAACGATCAATTGCAGCGCGATTACATCGGCACGGAGGGATTCGCTGAATTGTGCCGCCGCTCCGGCATTACCCCGGAGACCACCGTGATTTTTTACGGTGACAAATCGAACTGGTGGTCCTGCTATGCCCTGTGGGTCTTCCATCTGTTTGGCCACACCCAGTGCAAAATTCTGGATGGTGGCCGCACCAAGTGGGTGGCGGAAGCCCGGCCCTTGACCCGCGAAGTTCCCCAGCCCGCTTCGGCGGATTACCCCGTGCCGGCCCGCCGGTTGGATGATGAAATCCGGGCTTTTTTCCCAGATACCCTTGCTCACATGAAGGCCAATTTGCCCTTGGTGGATGTGCGCAGCCCCGGGGAATTCAGCGGCGAAGTGACCCATATGCCGGAATATCCTCAGGAAGGCGTGCTGCGCGGCGGCCACATTCCGGGAGCGAAAAGCATGCCATGGGCCAAGGCGGCCAACCCCGATGCCACCTTCAAATCTGCCGCCGAACTCCGCGACCTTTATGCCGGCACCCTGGGCCTGAAAAAAGACGATGACATTGTGGCCTACTGCCGGATCGGGGAACGCTCCAGCCACACGTGGTTTGTGCTGAAGTATCTGTTGGGCTATCACAAGGTCCGCAATTACGACGGCTCATGGACCGAGTGGGGCAATATGGTCCGCTCCCCCATCGAACGCAGCTAGGCTGCAAAAGCAGTGCCAGGTTTGCCATTCCTCCTGGCCGATCCAATCGCCCTCTGCCTTGTGCCAACTGACCGCTGACCGCTGACCGCTGACCGCTGACCGCTGACTTCTGACCGCTTCCATCCGCTCCCTCTTCCCTGCATGTATCCTCCCCCGCTTCAGGATTTGATCGATCTGTTCTCCGGATTGCCGGAAACGGAACGCCGGGAAATGCTGATCAATATGGCGGACAGCGCGCCCCTGTATGCTCCCCGGGAGGGCGAGACCTTTGATCTGGAAGATGTGAGGAAGGACGAGGAATGCACCGACACCGTGGGGGTATTTTTGCGTGCGGCCGGGGACGGGACGGTGCATTTCAAGATCTCCCTCGGCCCGCAGGTGCAGACCCTGACGCGGGCCATGACTTCGATTCTTTGTCAGGGACTGAATGGCAGCAGCGCCGCCTCCATTCTGGAAGTCCCGGCTGACTTTGTGCCGAAGATCGTGGGGGCCGAATTGGTGAGGGTGCGCAGCCAGACGGTTTATTACGTCCTGACCCGCATGAAATCGGCTGCCAAGGTCCACCTGAACCGCCTGCGGTCCGCCGGGGCCTGACCCCGCTGGTGGGAGGTTATCCCAACCGGATCCCTATCTTCGCCAGCCCGCGTTTGAAGTCTTTCTGCAGCGTTTCCACATCCCGGCCCCGGAGCAGGAATTTTTCACACTCCTCCTTGTCATCCCCGCGCTTGCCTTTCCGGGCCTGGAAATAGTCGATGACATTTTTGCCGGTCTCATCACCATCCTGATGGCAGAAAAAGTAGAACAGCAGCAAGGCACCCCGGTAATTCCTGCTGGCTCCCCCCTGCGACAGCGCATTGATCCAGGTCTCGTGGTCCATCGCCATCAGTTTTTCCAGGTCGGCCGTTTTCACTTCACTCCCGCCGCCTTTGTATTCTTCCAGCTTCCTGCCGTAGCCGCGCAGGGTCAGGCGGCCATTGCCATAGCGCCCGGCGGTCACGTATTCCGCCGCTCCTTCGATCATCCAGACGGGCAGCCGCGGCAGCCAATCATGCATCACCTGATGAAGCACCTCATGAATCAGGGTGTGATTGCCATCCCGGTCCTCCAGCACCCAGCGTTGCCCGATCTTCTTGACGCCGAGGGAAGGCAACGGGACCATGACCTCCTTGGTGCGGCCGGTATACATGCCGGCAGAGCCGCTCAGCCCGCCCGCTGCGAGATAGGCCCCCATGCTATCGTATAACTTCACCCGGAAAAAACCAGCCGGTGGTTTGGGATCCAGACGCAATGGCAAAGCCACTGCCGTTTCGAAGGCAGTCTCGAAAAGCCGGCTGAATTCCCGGACAATTTCCCCGCTGAGCCGCTGGGTGGAGATGAATTCGAAGTGGTCGCTGCGGTAGATAAATTCATTTTCCACTTTGTCCTCCTTCACGATGATGAAGGCGGGCTTTTCCTTCAAGGCGACCACTTCCGGCCAGCCATGTTCGTCCCTTTTGACGGTGGAGTTGGACCCGATGGGGAAACCAGAGGCATCCAAAGCGGGCTCCGTTTTTCCCGGCCCGCCGGGCTTGGCTTTATCGTCACCGGGCTTGCCCCCCACCGCCGGCTCCGGCTTCTTCCATGTTTTGATATATTCCTGGTCCGCGGCGCTCAGCCGGGCAAACGGCACGCGGACCGGCGCGGGTTGGCCATTCAACTTGAGCACGGCCTCCCCATTGAGGACATCCACCAGCTCGGCCTGGATGGATTTGCCCTCTTTGCTGGTCCACATGCGCGACTCCGCCTGCACATCCGCCAATCCGGTTGTGGCTGTCAGGAGGGCTGCCAAAAGAAAAGAACGGATAGGCAAGGTCATAGGGTTCCGACCCTGTCCTTCCTCCATAACATTGTCAAGATTTTGTCCTGACGGTCAGTATAGGGGATTTACCGGTCTGCGTCCCCGGGGGCGGGCTTGGCGTCAGGGGCTGCCCCCTCCTTGCCGGCCGGCTTGTCGGAGATGTCAGGACGGAGGAACATCCGGTTTTCCTTGTAGCTGATCACGGTATCCAGCTCCCGGAGGAAATCGGCCCCGAAGAGCGCATCATAGTGGCTTTGTCCCTCAAGGGCCCCGCTGTCCTTCATCAGATCGGCGGACAACACTTCACGGTTCTCGATCACCGCATCCCCCAGCCTCATAACCGGCACCTTGGTGATGGCGGCAGGCGCATCGCCGCCAATGCCATGAATGATTTGGTCCATCGGTCCGATTTCCAGACCGGCCTTTTCGGAAAAGGGCAGGTGCAGCACACACCCATGGGCCCCGGTATCGATCAGGAAACGGGTTTTGGTCTCCTTGATAGTGCCATCCACAAGGATGTGATTGCCATCAAGGCGGTAGTCAAAGGATTGATAGTTCCGCAGTTCGAGCAGTTCCTTGACGGTCAGAGTGCGGAACTCGGGCTGCTTGGTGAGGTCATCGCGCAGCTTGCTCCAGCCCTCTACCATGTGGCGGTCGGCTTCGTTGAGTTTGGCGATTTCGAGCGGTGCAAGGCGACCATCCTGGAAACGGAAGATGGCTTTGGCTTCGGCGGCATTTTTATCTGACAGGGCCGCCGTGAAGGTCTTCCCGTCCGTCATGGTCCAGCGGCGGAACTCCGCTTTGACCTGCCCGGCGGGAGCTGCTTTGGCCGGGCTGGTCACGTTGTCGGTTTTGAGGAACATGCGTCCCTCCCGGTAACTGATCACTGCATCCAGTTCCCTCAGGAAATCCGCGCCGAAGATCACATCATAGTCTTTTTTAAACTCCCCTTTGCGGAACAGATCGGTGGCCAACAGCTTGCGTTTCTCGATCACCGCATCTCCCAGTTTGATGCTTGGCACTACCGTCACCGCAGCCATGGCCTTGCCACCCACCCCGCGGATTTCAACATCAAAGGGGCCCATTTCGAGAGCCGCTTCCTCGGCCGAGCCGGAGTGGATCAGGGAGGAAAAGGCCCCGGTGTCGACCATGAAGCGCATTTCCTTGCCGTTCACGATTCCGTCCACGTAAATGTGGTTGCCTTCGATATCAAATTCGAAGGATTGGTAACCGCGCAATTCCAGCATTTCCTTGACCGTGAGCTTGGCGAACTCACTGTTGTTCAGGAGTTCATCCTTGAATTTGGTCCACTTGCGGATGAAATTCTGATCAGGGTCTGCCAGTTCCCGGATGGTGCGGGTTACCTTGCGGCCGTCCCGCAGTTTCAGGGTCACGGAAGTGGTGGTTTTCTCCATCACTACGGCATAAAAGGGTTTGCCGTCCCGGGTGCTGAAGCGCCGGTAGACCGAGGCCTCCTGCGCTGCGAGGGGCAGTGCGGCCCCAAAAGAACAAACGGCGGTCAGAAGCAGGAGAGGGCGGAAGCTGGCTTTCATGGGCTTTCAGGAGTGTCGCTGAGCGGTGGGGAAGAATTCTTCTGTTGAGGAATCTATTGGACAATCACCCCGCTTCCCCGCTTATTTCAATCATTATGATGACACGGCCGCATTTTCCCTCCCGTCGGCTGCTCCTCACCGGAGTTGCTTTCCTGGCCTTCGCCAGCATCAGCCCAGCCCTCGAGCCCCGGACCTGGATCAGCCTCGACGGCCGCACCCTTGATGCCGAACTGATCAAAACGGAAGGCGACATCGTCGAACTCAAGGACAAGGAGGGCCGGACCCTGAAGGTGCCCAAAAGCTCCCTGAGCTTTGGCGACCATGATTATATCGCAGAATACGGACCGGCGGAGAAGGCCAACAGCCTCGGGGCAAAACCCGCCGCCAAGGCCAAGGTGCCGAATCCGGCCAAGGAAATGAAGTTCAGCAACAAGACGATCAAAAAGGACGCCGGGGAGCTGAAACTGGGAGGGGCGGTCTTCAAGGTGTGTGAGACCCCGCGATTTAAGATTCTCTATTCCAAGGGCGTGGATCCGATGGACACCGCCGAGCTGGCGGAGCGCCTCTGGCATGACACGGCTTTTTTCCATGCCTCCTTTGCCGGAAAATTCAAAGACCGCCGCATGGCGATCTTCCTCGCCGGCGATGATACTGATTTCCCCAAATTGGGGGAATGGTATGGGGAGATGCTGATTGCGTCCGGCAATACCAAGGCCGCCGAAAGCACCAAACTCACATGGGACAAGGTCACCGGCACCAGCATCAATCTGCCGGCTGAAACCGCGGCCGACAATGGGCTGCTTACGGATGCCACGGTCCTCCGGATCGCCGGACGCGCCAGTGGATCCAAAGGGGACAATGGCAAAGGAGTTTGGGGGTCTTTCCGCACCCATGTGTTATCCGGGAATTTGATAGGTCTCCAGGCGGGAAACCTCGCGGGTTTCGCCAAAGAAGGCATTTTCGCCATCTTCACCGGCCATTCCTTCTTCAAGGAAATCGACCTGACCGGAGCCACCGCCACCAATATTATCCAGAAGGACACCGGCAAAGGCACCAGCTCCGGCAAAGGGTATGATACCGGGCGGAACTGGGCTTCGGAATTGAAAAAACGCCTCCGCGGGGGCGATGTCAAGCCCCGGCTAACCACCCTTTTTGCCAGCGATTCCAATGATGCGGAACCTGACGATTTTGCCCTCGCCTACAGCTTTTCCCGCTTCCTGCAGAGCACTCCGGAACGCCACACGGCCTACGGCAAGCTGATGGAGCGCATCAGCACGTCCCGTCAGGTGCCGGATCCGGATGGCGTGGCCAAAATCTATGGTCTGGAGGACGCGGCCGCGCTCGAAAAAGCGTGGCTCGAATTTGTCAGCAGCGGCGATTTCCGTTAATTAACTGGCCGTTCCCCGCCGAGCCGAAGCGGCGGCCGTCCCCACGTCCCAGGGACCGGCGCGGGACCGGTGATGGGATTCACATCAGGTCCTCAGCCGGATACGTCCAGATTTCACTGAGGGTCGGGTGGTAAAAGGGGATCCGCGCAAACTCCGCCACGGTGCTGCGGAAATGCATGGCCACGCACACTTCATGGATCAGTTCCACCGCCTCGGGCCCTACCACCGACGCACCGAGGATCTCGCCGGTTCCGGTATCGGCAATCATTTTCACAAAACCATCCAATTCTGCCATGACCATCGATTTTCCATGGTCGTTGAATGGATAAGTGGCGGATTTCCACGGCCGTCCTGACGCCATGGCCTCGGCTTCATTCATGCCGACGGCGGCGGCCTGGGGTTCCGTAAAAATGCCGAATAGCTTGAGACGATAGTCCATCTCTTCCAGTCCATTTTCGTTTCGCAAAAGCCGCGCCGCATTGCGGGCGGCCAACTCCCCCTGCTGGATGGCGACATGCACCACTTCGGCTTCGCCGCAGACGTCCCCGGCGGCAAACAGATGCGGGATGCTGGTCTGCATGGTGCCGGACACTTTCACGGCTCCCCGGTTCAGGACGACGCCGGCCGCAGCAAGGCCGAGCCCGTCCACTGCCGCACGCCGGCCCAGCGCCACCAGCACCTCCTGCGCTTCGGCATATTTTTCTACCCCGTTTTGGGAAAATACCACCCGCTTGCCCTCAGGCGTGCGCTCCACGTGGATGAGAGACGTGCCAGTGTGGATCGTCATCCGCCGGGCAAGGCTCTCCTGCACCACCGCCGCCACGTCCGGATCCATCCCGCTCAGCAGGTGGCCGCTCCGCTGGATCACCGTGACTTTCCGCCCGATCCCTTCGAGGTAATAGGCCATCTCAAGCGCAATCGCTCCGCCTCCAAGAACCACAAAGGACTCCGGCACCACTTCTGCGTCCAACACCGTGTCACTGGTCCATACCTCCGCTTCCCGCAGCCCGGGGACTGCCGGCCAGGCGATCACCGACCCCGTGGCAATCAAACCGCTCTTCATCCGCACCATCACTTTTTCCCCAGCTTCCCTCAAGGTCACCGCCAGTTCGTGGGGACCGGTAAAAACCGCCGTCCCCCGCAACAGCGCGAAACGGCCGTCCGCGAGCTGCCCGGCCCGGTAGTCCGCAAATTCCCCAATCAGCCGCCGCTTCCGCCTCTTCACGGCGGCGGTGTCCACAGACTTCAACTCCGCCTTCACCCCAAACTCCGCCGCCTGACGCACCCTCAACGCAGTCCTTGCCGTTTCGATCAGGGTCTTGCTCGGCATGCATCCCCGCAAAATACACAGTCCCCCCAATTCCTCCGCTCCGTCAATCAATACCGTCTTCAACCCCAGGCCCGCTGCCGTCCGCGCCGCCGCATATCCGGCACTGCCTCCGCCGATTACTGCAAAGTCATAATCATTTTCTGCATTCATCCGGCAAACTCCCCAGTTCCCCTCCCCCGAAAACCGCAAAAAACCCATTTCCGCCTGCCTCACCCATTCCCCAAAAACAGCCCTTCATACTCCAGTTTCGATTCTCCACGGTCTATTTCCTATCTTCTATTTTCGATCCTCTGTCTTCCAACCTCTCCCCAGCCAATTCCATCCGTGCCATCCGCAGAATCCGTGGTATTCGTGGTCGTCCAAATGCCCGCTCAACCCCAGCCCCTGCGCACAATCTCACGCGACCCCCTCACGCCGCAGGAACGTTCCCGCAACATGGCCCGCATCCGGAGCCAAAATACCAAACCCGAAAAAATCGTCCGCCAGTTGGTGACTTCCCTCGGCCTCCGCTACCGCCTGCAGCGCCGCGATCTGCCCGGCAAACCCGACCTCGTTTTCGGTCCCCGGCGCACCGCCCTTTTTGTCCACGGCTGCTTCTGGCACCAGCATCCCCACTGCCCCGCCGGACGTCTGCCCACCGCCAACCGCGTCTTCTGGGAGATCAAACTCACCCGGAACCGCGCACGCGACGCCGCCAGCAATGCCGCCCTCCGCAGGCTCGGCTGGCGCGTCCTCACTATCTGGGAATGCGAAACCAAAAAGCCTGACCAACTCCTGAAACGACTCGCCAAGCTTCTGCCTCCCTGAAACAAGCCTCTCCTCAACTCTGAAACCACAAAGTAGCCATCATCGCTCCGCGTGATGGGCAGTGCCTGCGGTCACGGAAGGAATATCGGACAACAGGGCCAAACGCATGGCTCATCACGCGGAGCGATGATGGCTACTATCAAAAAGCCGCCAGTGACAACCCCGAAGGAGATTTCCACAACAGTTTCTCGTGGACTGCCATCGGAGCAGGAGCCGCAGGGAGGACAAGCAGGGAGGTCCGCCCATGTTTTGACTTGGCCGGAGGCTGAAACGACCGCTATGGATTAGGCATCCGATGCCATCTTCCGACGATCCCACCCCCTCCAGTCCGCTTTTCACGGTTTTTATGATCGTGGCCCTGCTGGCAGTCTGGGGGCTGGTGATGGATGCGATTCATACTTCCCGGGGTGGCAGCATCGATCTGCGGAACCGCATCACCGGGGTGCGTCTGGCGTCCGCGGACCGTGACCCCTACTTCTATAAATGGACCCGGCTTGAGGATGAACGTTTCTGCGATCCATTCAATGCCCCGGGCTCAGCAGTCAGCCATACCACGGTCACTCCGCTCACCCTCACGGCCTTTTATCCGCTGCAGGCCCTGCCCTACCGCGCCAGTCAATGGGTTTGGTTTGCCGTGCAATATGCCCTGCTGGGTCTGGGCTTCCAGGTGTGGGCCCGTCGCGCTCCCCCAGGGGTGTGGCTGGCGGGCGGACTGCTAACCTGTCTCTTTTGCCTCACCCCGCACTGGCGCTTTCATATGGACCGCGGCCAATCCTACGTGCTCTATGCCAGCCTCTTCCTGTTCGCGGCCCACGCTGCCACCGGAAAACCCGGCCAACGTGGATTCTGGAAGGAAGGCCTGGCCGTGTCCCTGCTCGCATTGCTGCGGCCTACCTATGGTGTGCTCCTGGGCATCTCCGCTACCCGGAAAAAGGGGGTCGCTCTGGCCGCCGCCGGGACAGGCCTGCTCCTTGGTTTCCTGTTGCCCGTGCTCCTCGCCGGACCGGCGCTCTGGCAGAACTACTTCAAGGCCATGGCCGTCCATGCCCAGCTTTATCTCAGCCGCACCGCCCATCCCAAAGCCAGATTTTCCGCTTCCGAAACCATCGAAGGCATTCCCATCGACACCTGGCTCAATTTCCCCCGCATCCCCTTTTCCGATACCTCAATCTACCGGCTGATTTCCTTCCAGCTACAACCGGCCATGCTTCTGGGAATCTGGGCGGTATTGGCCGCTTTGTCAGGATTCCTGTTCCTGCGCCGCGGCGAAATCGGCACCCCCCGCTGCTGGTGGGCTCTCAGCGCATGGGTGTTCATTGGCGACTACCTCCTCCCCGCCTACCGGTATCCCTACAATCACATTCTCCTCTGGCCCGTCCTGCTGCTGGGCCTCACTGCCCTTCCAGCCGGCCGGCCGCGGACCCTTTGGCTCGGCCTTGGCACCCTGCTGCTGGCCCTGCACGCCGCCACCTGGTTCCTGCCCAAAGCCTGCATTTCATGGCCCGGCGTGGCCAGCCTGGCGCTTGCGCTGGGGGTAGCTGTGGCGGGTTTGTTCCCGCTGCGCCGGGCATCCGCCAGTTGAATCCACCTTCCCCTGACCGCCATTCCGCTGCCACCCACCGTTCCGGCGCAACCGGTCCACTGCATCCTGCGGGCCGGCTCCGCCCGGGACTGGTGCACTCCCTTGGGATCTTTCCCCGGGAGGGAAAATGCTCCTAATTTTTTATTGACGTTAGGATCGCGATGGGGGATAAAACGTTGTATCCCTTGGCCCCTTACTGAAATCCATCCAGTGAAAATTAAATCCTCCCCTATTCTATCCTCCCTCCTTTTGGTATTCGGTCTGGCAGCCGGTTCCGGCAGCCGCCTGCAAGCCGCCGTGACCATCTTGGATGATTTTGAAGCCGGTGAAGGCCACTTCGCCTCGGCCCCGAACACCTCCGGGTCCAATCGCCGGGTTCTGGCCACCTCCACCGCAGTCCAGACTTCCTCGGAATTTTTTGCCGGAAGTGCCAGTCAGGAGCTGGTGATCAACCGGAACCCCGATCCCACCGCTCCCGCCCCTACTTTCCCCTCCGGCCCCGGCGAGTGGTTCCTCCGTCACCTCTCCGGAGGCGGTTCTCCTGCCAACAATACTGCCCTCAACAACACCGGAAACGCATGGGTCGGTTTCTGGATGAAAACCAGCATCATCAGCCTACAAGCCGGCATCATCCTCGACGACACCACGGCCGGCGGCAACAATCACGAAATCTCCACTTTCCTCCCCGTCATCGGCGACGGGCAGTGGCACCTCTACCAGTTCGAACTCGCCAACCCTGCCTCGTGGGAACTCTTTGCGGGAGCGCAGCCCGGAGCCGGTCAAATTGATGGAACCACGGTGACCATCGACTCCCTTGCCTTCATCGGGGGCACCGGTGTGCCGGACACGGCGACCTTCTATGTGGACAATGTGACGTTCAGCACGGATGGCCCTATTCCTATCCCTGAGCCCTCCTCCTTGGCTTTTCTCGCGCTCGGGGCTCTCGCCTTCGGCCGCCGCAGGCGCTGAACAGGTCCGAACTAAGCCAAGCTGAGCCAAGCTATTTCCCTTCTGGCTCCCAGGCAGAAACCCTCCTGCCCCGGATTGCACGGGAAATGTTGGCATGGTCAAGGAATAAAGAAGCGTTTGCCGGTGAATGGACAACTGAAGTATTCACCGGAAGTGAAGCTGGATACGTCAATTTCCAAGGGAATGTCAGAATAGGGGCTGGTCACAAAACCCGGTTTGCCCGTCACGGGCTGTGCCTCCCGTTCCGCTGCGGTTGCAACTGTGGCCGAAGATAGCTCTCCGGAATTCCGAATGGGACTGACAAAAAGGGCACCCTTAGAACCATCGGGCTGCCGGACCGTGCCGAAGAACGCAATTTGACCATACCACATCTGCAGTTTTGTTTTAACGCTGGAAGTATTTTCACTGCCATCTGCGGTCATTGAACTGATGTCAATTACCACTTCGATATCGACGTCACTTTGGCGGGAACGGCAAATAATCCGGTTGTCCATTTTCAGACGCTCCCCGTTCACCGTCCCCTCAATCCCCGCGTGGTATTCCTGATTGGAAACCATTGTTTGGTTGGGGAGCGCCTTGAACAGCGTCCGCCCTCGTCCAAGGGAACCGCGCACGAGTTCTCCATACTGGCTCCGGGTCAGGACGGCGATGTACTGAAGATCAAACTCCGGCGGAACCGAAACGAGCGCGATGGTCAGATCCGCCTTGAGGGGAGAGGCCGCCGCCGCCCGGATGGCGGACTCGAGCACCTTCACTTCGCGGGCGGTGCCCGAAAACTCGAAGACATCGCCGGAAACCTTGCGGAAGGCACAATCAATTCCCAGGGCCGCTTTGGTCAAGTTTTCGTATTTGCCCAGCAGATCCGGATCCTTGTCCTTTTCGAACAGCCCCAACAGGGCACGCAGGGAAGTCATGGTGCTCTTTCCTGACGCCAACTGCCGTCTTGAGGCGGCTTGCGGATCGGTGCGGAACGTCAGCGCGCCATCCTCCCAGGTGAGCGATGTCCCTGTCTGCAGGGCCATGATCTCCAGCAAATGCCAGGCCGGCATCAAGGCGTCGATGTTCAGAAACACGGGAGCATCTCCTTCGGTTAGAACCCTGATGGGGGGCCGGACCTCATGCTGCGCATTCACCTCCTCCCGCAACTTGGCCACCATTTCAGTCAGGGAACCCTCCGCTTTGAAGGGAATCACGCTGGTTCTTTCCAGCACGCGGCGGAGTTGCGGATCCCCTTCCGGTGCGGCTGGCGGTGCGCCGGTGCCCAGCGGACTGCCTGTTCTCATGCGAACCGCCACCTGCCTGGCCGTTGCGGAATCGAATCCCACCTGAGATTCGTCCTCACTGGACATTTTTGTCAGCCAAACGACCGAAAAAACCAGAGCCAAAACCGCTGCCATCGCGGCCCATCCCGCGATGCGGCGGCTCGAAAATCGGCTCGTGAGAATGGGCCTGGTTTTTGGCGTCAGCAGGTCCTCCAAATTTTTACGGCGGACGGATGAAGAAGAGGTTGTCTGCTGGAGCAGGACTTCCATATGGCAAAGCGCCGCAAACTCCGGCATCGGATCCGGCTCCGCGGCGAGGATCTCCTGCAACAGCAACTGTTGGGGCGGATCGGCACGGCCATCAAGCCAGGCCGCCGCGGCAGGGTGGAAATCAGGATCGGTCTTCATGGATGGAGCGCTGGGGAATGCGGTGGTCGTCATGGGCCGGCTGGGGACCGGCAGAACTCATCGACGGGATTTTGTCCCTGCGGAGGCGTTGGCGGATGCATTCCGCGAGGTGGCGGCGCAGCCGGGAAAGATTTTGGTACAGCGCCGCCGCGCTTTGCCCCGACTCCCCGCCGAGCTTTCCAATGTCCGTCCCTTCATAATAACGGCGCTGGATAAGTTGGGCAGACCGAGGCGGCAGCGCGGCCAGGCAGTGGGCCAACGCCGCTTCTTCCGCCGTTTCCCCGCCCTCGGATTCAATCACCCCGGCTTGCAGTGAATTGGCCAGCCGCTCCAGATGATCGGCTTCCAACAGTCCCGGCCGACGGGAGGCCCGGCGGTATTCTTCCTTTAAACGCCGCACTGCCACGCCCATCGCCCAAGGCAGGAAGGGACGTGAGGAGTCGTAGTGATCAAATTTCCGCCACAAAATCAGCACTACGTCCTGGAAAAGATCCGCGCGGTCCTCCGGCGACGCCAAGGCCCCGACCATGAAAGCGCGGAGCCGGCTCTCATACGGTGCCAGAAGCTGTAAAAAGGCATCCCGCCCGGTGGAGTCCGCTGTCATGCTGAAAGGGATATTGACCGGAAGGGCTGAAATCTGACGAGGTTTTTTGAAAATTGACCACTCCCCCGGACATGGCGGAGCGATTCGGAGATCGCCCCTCGCTGGACAATTTCCCCGTGGCATTCCCCGCCAGCCGTGGTTTCTCCTTTGATGGCTAAATCACCTGTAGTTCTCATCATCCGCGACGGCTGGGGCATCAATCCCGGCGGAAAACCGGAAGCCGTAGCCAATGGCGATGCCACTCTGCTCGCCCGCACCCCATTCCACGACCACCTCTACGCCACCTACCCGCGCGGGACCGTCAGCGCCAGCGGCGAGGACGTCGGCTTGCCTGCCGGACAGATGGGGAACAGCGAAGTTGGCCACCTCAATCTCGGTGCCGGCCGCATCGTCTACCAGGATCTGACGCGCATCAATAAATCCATCCGCGAGGGCACGCTTCAGGAAAACCCCGTGCTCAAGGAAGCCTTTGCCAAAGCCAAAGGCCACCGCCTCCACTTTCTGGGTCTGGTCTCGGATGGCGGGGTGCATAGCCACCAAGACCACCTCACCGCGCTGTGCGATGCCGCCAAAGCCGCCGGCTGCGATGACTTGATGGTCCATGCCATCACCGACGGCCGCGACACCGCTCCCCAGGGCGGAGCTGCCTCTATCGCCAAACTGGAACAGGACCTCATCCCCAGCGGCGCCCAAATCGCCACCGTGATCGGCCGGTATTACGCCATGGACCGCGACCACCGCTGGGAACGCAGCAAACTGGCGTGGGATGCCATCGTGCTGGGCCAAGGCGATCTCATTGAGGAGGCCCCCTCCAAAGCCATCATCAAGGCCTACGCCAACGACCCGCGCGGCGACGAATTCCTCCATCCGATGATTCTCAGCCACGCCAACGAACCCCGCTTCCGCGATGGCGATGTCGTCCTCTGGTTCAACTTCCGCGCCGACCGCGTCCGCCAGCTCAGCGACGCCTTCCTCAAACCCGGCTTCACCGGCTTCGACCGCACCATCACACCCCAAGTCGGCTACTACACCCTGACAGAATACGACGCCACCTACGCAGCGTTGGGGGCCCGTGTCATTTTCACCCAGGCCAGCATGGACCAGCTCCTCGGCCAGGTCGTCTCCGCCGCCGGCCTGACCCAGCTCCGTGCCGCCGAAACCGAGAAATATCCTCACGTCACCTTCTTCTTCAACGGCGGGGTCGAAGTCCCCAATCCCGGCGAGGACCGTTACATGGCCGTCAGCCCCAAGGAAGTGCCCACCTACGATAAAAAGCCGCAGATGAGCGCCCCCGACCTCGCTTTCGAAGTCATCCGCCGCCTGGAAGAATATGACCTCGTCATCCTCAACTTCGCCAACCCTGACATGGTCGGCCACACCGGCGTCGTGGAAGCCGGCATCCACGCCTGCGAAACCATCGACCTCGCCGTCAAATTGGTGGTGGAAGCCACCCTCGCCCTCGGCGGCAAACTCTTCATCACCGCCGACCACGGCAACTGCGAACTCATGCGCAACCCCGACGGCTCCCCCCACACCGCCCACACCACCAACCTCGTCCACGGCCTCTACGTCGCCGCCGACCACGCGGAATGGAACGTCCACAACGGCATCCTCGCCGACATCTCGCCTACCCTGCTTGACATGCTGGGCGTCGCCCAGCCCAAGGAGATGACAGGAAAAAGTTTGCGGGCGAAAAAGTGAGCCCAGTTCAGCTTGCACCGATGAGCCATTTGGATTCCCCTCCCTTCTCCACCTTATGTTAAGCACCTCAGTCCTGTGGATTGCCCGTGCCTGAATTGCCGCCCCGTCTACGACTGGCCCTCCCCCCCTCGCGCGGCCTGCAAATACGCCGCATCATTCCCGCTTTTTAAGCAACAGCCACAACAGGCCGATTACCGCAAGGATCGCCAGCGCCCATACCAACCACCGTGTAGATGGAGACGGCCTTTCTCCCGGTGTGGACAGTGACGGGCTCGTACCGGGCGCCCTGGTAGCTTCCCGTGGCTGGGTGATTGATGACGTTTCCGGGGTTGGTCCTTGATCCGCTTTCGCCACCAGCCGCGGTGGCGATTTCAAATCGGCTTTGACGGCCCAGTCCCGGCCACCCGACCGGATTCGCAGGTGCCCCAGATCGTCAGCGATCCCCACGACCTCAATCCCGGCCTTGTCCGGCAAATCCAGGGAACTCAGATCAAGGCGGGCAAGGGCACGTTCTTTCAGGTAAAACACATAAAGCCGGCCCTCCAGAATCTCATGCCCGGCATCATCCGTGATTTCGGCGCGCCCAACCAGCAAATTGTCGCCTGCCCATGACCATTTGGTTATGAATCCCTTCGGTCCATCGTCATAGGTAATATGTGGAAGCTTAATCGGCACCTCACTGTGCTCCCCATTCGGAGAAATTTCGTAAAGATAACTTGTGGTTCCGGAGTTGACTATCAATCGCTTGCCGTCCGGACTGAGCGACACGCCACGGCCCGCAGCGTTGTCTCCGGTATAGTCAATTGGATAATCGACTTGAAATTCGATTCCGCGCTCTGGTATCTGAACCCGGTTCCGGCTGTTAGTAGCCCCACCCGAGCGCGGTCGGAACGAAAGAGAAGAAGGTAAAGACTGCGCTTCGGCCGGATCGGCCTTGATAGGTTCCGCAAGAGACATCCAATCAGGAACAGGCGCGTTCAATTCCCTGATCATGCCCTCGGAACGTCCATGTGCGGACGTTTCAAGGCACAAACTCAGCCACACGATAATAACCCATGGAGTCTTCATTGCTGGTCGTGGATATTGTCAAAGATGTCGGCGGCTGCATCTTCCGCGAAAAGAGTCCCTGATGGCCGTCCCTGTGCTCCCCGAAAATTTGACGCTGTTAAGCGCGGTTTCGTTGGACAAGAACTCAACCCACTCAACCTCGATGAGGCACGCTTTCACAGGGCGGTAGCGTTGTGTGTTCCCGTTGTAGTCCACACCATCTATGTAACGGCAAAAACTGCCTGCTTGACTCCGGGAATCGGAACCCCGTCCCGCAGAACCCAATTGGTGTTGGATGTGCGAAGATGTGCTCCTCCCGAATCTTGCGACTTCACCGCACCAACCGTTGATATTTGCACCAAGGCAGCTAAAGCCGCGTCGTCATCTGGATTCCTATTGTCTGGACCTCATTCTAAGAACGTTTCAGTGCCCCGGGCAGTTGCCAATGCGGCTGAATTAAAGTGAATGCTAACTAGAACATCGGCACCCTAAAATTACTCCGGCTGGTTGCTTCCGACCACAAAAGCAATGCAGCTTAGCTATGGCGTGAATTCCTGGACGGCCGGTGTCGGGGGCGTCGCGAACCTTTTCGAAAGCTCCTCGTAATTGGTCTCAGCGCTCACCGGCTGTCCAATGGCGATATGCTTCCAGCCGTCCGCTTCGATCACGATTGCTTTGAGTTGGCATTTAGCTTGTCCCCCGCGCCCGCATTCCAGATGCAGAAGCCCATGCCGATTCAGTTCCGGGATCAATCCGACCCGGTATTGGTCTTTTTTGAAGTTGGGTATTGTGGCGGGATTGATTCCAGAGTCTGTCTTTTCTCCAGCGATTTCATAACGGCCACCAGGCTTAGCAATATAGAGTTGCCATCCGAAATCATCCACATCGGGAGGATCACTTTTTCCGTTGGAGATGAAGATTTCCTTCAAACCGTCGTTATTTATGTCAACTTCTAGTTTGTAGAGCTTTGTTACACCCGCCAAATCCCATTGGCTTCGGAAGTGTTGCATTGGATCAGCAACGATTTCAGCCAATGCTGAATTCATGGCGAGGACGTGGAACAGGAATGCGGGGAGTTTCATGTTTATCTTTGGTGAATTACCTCACGGAGGTAGTTATTACTGTTTGCGTGGTATCGCCATTTTCTGCCGACGGCTCCCGACGGATTAAACGTCCATGGATTGATTAGTTGTGTCCATTTACCCGCCGCATTCTTCAGCCGACTTCGCGGACATCCACCAGCGCCGTTGTATAGCGTTATGGTGCCCATTTCCCAAGCATCGTAGCTTCCGCCCTCGTAAGCATAAGTTGTCGGTGGTGTCCGTGCTTCCATGTCGTCAGGGTAGGTTCGAGCCACCGCTTCAACAAAACGGTCCATAACCGATCCTTTTGCGGCGCTTCCACCCGTTTTCACAATGGTGATGTAAGCTTCCACATTTTTCCGCCAGTTCCAAAATTGCTCACGCGGGATTACTGCAAACTGACTTGTGAGATTGCCTGTGATTTGGTACATACCGAAGCCTCCTGCACTGCTCTCACCCGTCGAAAGACACCAGAGTGGTTCCCCCTTTCTATGATCTACTCTAAAACGGCGCGCATAGCCTTCCCAGAACTCGTTATAGAGACTGCCATTGCCGTTGTAGGCCTGGGACTCGTGCTTGGCGACAGCATAGGACAACCGCTCAAGACGCGTGTCGGCCGCGCGGGCTGCGGGGTCGATGTATTGTTTGACAAGATGATCGTCGGGATTTTTGCCGCCGATCGAGAAAAGCATCGACGTTTCGGGGCCAATCGTCGCACCAGTTGAATTAAGCAGCCGAAATTTCAGTTCTGCCTCGCCGCCGAAGAAGCCTTTTTCGACCAAGGCTGTTTTCCAGTCTGCGTGATTGAAGATTTCAACCACTCCATCTAGTGCTTCCTCCATCCAAGGGAGTTCCTTTTGGCCATTTGGCTTCTTCGGGATGTAAACCTCGTCCTGGTTTCGAATCTGCTGCTCGTTAGGATTTGTCCCGCGCGGTCGGTTGTAATTAACCATAAGCTTCCATTTAATCTTTGCTCCCATCGTTTCCGTCCCCCGAAGCCGTAATGCCAACTGGGGCATGTCAGGTCCGTTCGTTATATCCTCGCTGCCGTGCGGTTCAATCCACGCAATGCTCTTATCATTCCGTTCAAGCACAGTAGCCTTTGGAACTACATATACATCGTCACCATCGTCGAGCACTCGGTTCTTCACATCGACCACCTCCACCGGAGCGAGCTGGATGTGAGTCATGCGGAATGGCCGATAGCTGACGTTGGGCATGCCGCCCTGGGTGGGGATATAGGCGAACGAAAGGGATAGGGGACGAATCGTCTGGTCGACGGGCAGAAGGTTGCGGCGAATATTATACCAGAGTTTAATGGAAGCAGCCCCCCGGCCGCTATGGACGCCTTGGCCCCCACCGCGGTTGTCCCAAAGGGCTTCTTCTGTCTGATGCGGCCATGTGGTGATCTGTATGACCTCGTCGCCTTGTTCCAGATACAAGTCGTAGTCTTCCCGCGCAATAGCCGCGTCCGAAGCATGGATGACCAACCGGGCCAAGACCGGGTTTTCAGCGCAGTCGATACTTAGAATCTTTAGACTAAGTGGGATGTCCTTTGGTACGGCCATTTGAGAATTGGCAGAAGGACGCGCAGGCACCAAAACCACGCCCTTGCAGAGCGTGGGGGTGATGCCGCGATTTTTGTGGCGGGTGTAATTGAGAAGTTCGTAGGTGTCGTAGGGGGCGTCCATACTGACTTCGCCGTGGATTTCGCCATCTTCTTTCCCTTCGTCACGGGGGAAGTAAATCAAGGGATTCCAGGGGAACCCTAGGGGCATGAAGAAGTTGGTGGAGGGGGTGGCGTCGTCGTCGCCGGGATCGTAGTCGTAGGCGGGAGGGCCGAGTTCGTCGCTGGTGTATTTGATGTCGTCATCGCCGCCGTTGGCACCGCCGGCATCGAAGGTGCCGGTTTGGGTGGTTTGGACTTTGGTTTCGCCGAGGGCGAGGTCGCAGATGTCGAGGGCGTGGGAACCGCTGATGCGAACGTAGAGTTTGGTGCCATCGCGGCCGATGCTGCCGGATTCGGGAAAGAAGCTTTTGGACGTCCAGGGCCAGACGCCCGGGGTGGGGGTTTCCCCTTCCCAATGGCCCGGGGTGTAGGCTCCGTCGTGGAACAGGACCTGGGCGGTGACTTTGGTGCCGACGGGAACTTCGGCGGGGGACTGCAGGTGGGACCAGACGACTTCGTAGGTGGGCGGGCTGCCGGAGCAGGGGATCCAGACCGGGCCACCCCCGCCGCCGATCAGGGTAAAGGGGCCGAGGTCGGCGCGGCGGCCTGCTTCCCATTCGAGGTGGAGATTGCCTGAGAGGGATATTCCGGGGACGATCACATGCAGGGCCATGCGGTCCGGTGGGGTGCGGACCGTGGTGGCGGCGACACCGGCAAAGGTGACGGTTGGGAGGGCCCCGGGAGGGAAGGCGGTTTGGCTGCGGATGACGACGGTTTGCCCGGGGGCAAAGGTGCGGGGGAACACGTTATAGGTCCCGGCATGTCCGGCTGGCATTTGCGCCTGGCCGGAAGGCGGCCCGCTGCCCATGGTCATCAGGATGAGCAACAGCACGGCATAGCGCATGGCCCGGCCGAGACGGCCGGGCGGGCGGGGCGGCATCTTTTCGCTGGCCACGGAAGGTGTCATAACATCAGAGGGCAGGGATGGAGGATTCATCGGCGGCCACGGCAGCCGCCTGGGCCGTCAGGAAGGGCCGTTCGTAGCGGGACTGTCCGGCCACCATGGCGATATCTCCTCCGGCGAGGAGGAGTTGGGTCCGGGCATCGAGTTCCCAGTGCCAGAGCAGGGAGACGCCGGATCCAAAACAGCGGCGCAAGGCGTGCAGCGAGGCTTGGGCTGCCGCCGGCCGCCCGTCCCGCCGGGCTTTGAGCGCCAGCCAATAGTGGGCCCGGGCGCATTCCACATGGGTGGGATGGGCGAGAATGGCCTCCCGGAAAGCCGCAAAGGCGGGGGCCCATTGTTGATTTTCACGGTGGTGGTCCGCATGGGCGGTGGCGGTAAAGGGCCGGGCTTCGGGGGGGGCGTCCTGGGCGGACATGGCCGCCAGCGCGGCCACCTCGGCGTGGCGGTTCAATTTTCCCGCCGAACGCAGGACGAGGCTCACGTATTCCCAAAAATCCGACCGTTCACTCCAAAGCCATTCACGGCGGGGGGCTCCCAATTCCTGCCAGACGCGGCAGACCCGGGCAAAATCGGCAAAATCCCAATACAATTTGCGGTTCAGCTCCAGCAGGAGGGTCAGGGCCGGAGTGGGATGCGGGGCCTGGGCCACATTGGCGAGGGTGGATTGCACCGCCCGCTCCAACAATGGGCCGCAAATTCCTTCGGCTCCAAAATCGCTGGAGAGCCGGGCCACCCGCGCCATCCTGATCAAGGTGGAGGGCGGCAGGTCCGGCGGCAGCAGGGAGTCCACCCTGGCGAGGGCGGCTTGCAGTTCCGCATTGCGATTGAGCAGGCGCAAGGCGGTGCATTGCCGGTCGAGGGCCTGAAGGCGGAACTCCGGGGCGAGGTTCTGGTCCTGCGCGAGTTCCCCGCTCAGGGCGGCGGTTTGGACGTAGTCGCCCTGCTGGAAGCACAGGACCGCCAGGGCATGGGTGGCCTTGCCGCGGCGGCGGGCGTTAGGGGTGGCTTCTGCCCGGACTTGTTGATAGAGGTGCACGGCAAGAGCCGGGCGGCCGGCTTCCCGGGCGGCTTTGGCAAGGGAATGCAGCGTGCGGATCCGGGCGGACGGACCGAACTTCCGGGAGGCGGCCCGGACCATGGCCTGGGCGTCCGGTGTTCCGGCTCCCTTGACCGCCGCAAAGAGGGAGGCCCGGGCCGCTGCGATGTAATCGTCCACACTGACTTTTGCATGGGCCATGACCGCACTGGCGAGACGCTGGATCCAAGGAAAGTCCACGTTGGCTTTTCTGGCTTCGGCCAACAGAAGCCGATGGGCGCACAGCCGGATCTGCGGGGGGATAGGTGCCAGGGTCAGCTTCCATGTGTCCAGCCATGAGGTCCACGCCGCCTCTCCGGCCTGACGCGCGGCCTGCACTGCAGCCATGCCGATGCGGCCGCGCCGCCGGTGGTTGGCGAGGGCGGCAATCGCGGTGACTTCCGCAGGAAGCAGCAAGGTTTTGCCCTTGGTCCGGCGGATCTGCAGGAGCAGTTGCCATCCCCGGACTGGAAGGGTGCGTTGACGCTCCACCGCTTTGGCGAGAAGACCGAGCAGGTGGGCTTCGGCGGCATCGCCCTGACCCTGGCGCCAAAGACTTTCGGCTAGTTCCAGCCCGGCCCGGCTCTGGCGGGGAGTCGCCGGAGCAAGCGCCAGCAAAGCCGCCGCTTCCGGCCCATAACCTTCCCGCCGCAGTTGCCCGGCCAGCCGGGCGGCCACCACAGGTGCTTCCGGCATCGTGCTATGCACTTCCACGCCGCCGGCGGGCGGGGAAAAATGGGGTGCGGGAATCAGGGCGGCCTGCACCAAGGCCGCAGCCCGGTCCGAGGCGGGTCCGATTTCCGACTGCTTGAGCAGGCTCCTCACTTCCCCCAGGCCGCCCCGCCAGAGCAACCTTCCCTCCTGGTGGGAGGCATAGGCCGCCCGGACTTCCCCATAAGCGGCAGCCGCGGCGGCATAACGCCCCTGTTTGTATTCAGTATCCCCGATCAGGCACTGCAGAAAAGCGGTCAGGACGGGGTCCTTGAGCGGTTCGGCCTCCTGCGCGACGGCGTTCAACTGCTCCATGGCCCGGACCAGATCCCGGCGCTGCACCCGGCGTTCCACCAGATGCAGCCGCGACCACAGATCCGGCACCGCTCCGAAAACCGCTGGTGTGCTCATGGGCTTGATTTAGGCTGAGGGTGCAGGGAATCCGGAGGAAGGGACCGGTGCCGCATCCCTGCGGCACCGGTCCTCCGGAGATTGGCTGACAGTTTGCCCCAATGCTTGCGCAGTGGGTTTTGGGGACTTAACGCCCACCTTGTGAGGTAACTGCATCAGCCGGCTTGGTCTCCAAATCGTCGATAAGAAAAAGTTGACAGGGATACCGGTGCCCCCGCGCCGCCCGCAGCGCCCCGCCCACCGTTTTCCAACTCCGGCCCTGCACCCGCTCCGTCCAGCCGGGAGGATAGGGATACCCCTGGCGCAGCCGGATGCCATAGCGGTTATTTGCTCCGGTCCGTCCTCCATCCATCCTTCCCTGAAAAACCCCTCCTGACCCCATCACCCAGCCTCCCGCCACCCCAGTTAAGGGGATCTGCTGCAAAAACCATCTACGGGTTTTCATGACAGTGACAGAAATACACAACTGGAAAATGCAGTCAATTTCTTTTGTGAAAAATTTATTAGGATGTTATCGCTATCTTAAAGATCAGCTTCTTTCAAGGGCTGTCCCGGCGCAACCTATGGTGCCAACGGGACTGCGGATGTCAGCCCCGGCTTGCCCGGCACGGGCTATCCGGGGAACCGCATCCCTCCGGCACGAACCGCAACGCGGTTCCTGAAGAGTGGGAAGGGTGGGTTGAGTTAGTTCTGGTTTGGTAAGTTGAGATCAATGGGCTGGAAGCCCATACGGTCAAAGGGCTGGAAGCCCTTTGGACTCACTGGCTGGAAGCCAGTGTCACGGGAAACATGCCAAAGTGAATTAGGAACGGCCCCAACGTTTCCGGCAACCGGTCCTGAACTCCGTGGGAGTTCCCTTGCGCCGGTGGAATGGGTCCTAGGGTAGGCTGCGGGCGCGGCCAGCCCCGGGTCCCTGCTGGGATACGTGAAAAACCGGCTCGTCTTCGACGGCATTCCTGGGAGGGCGGACCGTCTGCTGGCCCTGTCCGGGTCAACAGAATGTTGACCCTCCTCAATGAAAAAGCCGGCAGGAATCCTGCCGGCTTTTGCCAGTTGGGGAGTGGGGGAGTCCGGGCGCTGCCGGCGGGAACGGCTACTGCACCACTACGTAGCGGGAATCGAGCAGTTTGGTGATGCGGGCGGCGTTTTCGCGGAAATGGGCTTTGGTGTAGGCGTCCACGTTGCCCATGGCGGCCCCGGCGGTGAGGCGGTCGCGCAGTTCGGCGAGTTGGCCGGCGGCGAGGTCGCTGATGGGCTTGGCGGCGGGGTTGCGGCCGAGTTTGTTATTGGAGAGGTCGATCAGGCGCTCGATATGTTCGCGCTGGAGGTTCCGGCGCAGGCTGCTGACGAGCGGATTGCGGTCGTTGTAGGTCTTGGCGGGATCGATCTGTCCGATCTCGGTCCATGCGGCATCGTAAACGGTCTTCAGCACTTCCGGCAGGGTAACGGCGTCCTCGTTGGAGGGGGTGCGGAATTCGTTATCAAAGACCCGGGCGAGGGTCACCGGATTGAGCAGGGCGGTCATGGCGGAGGCCTGGATGCCCAGGACCTTGTCGTGCACGGGCCAGGTCGGCTCGTCGAAGGCATTGCGCATGTCCCACCATTTGTCGATGGTGAGGAACTTCAGCAGTTCCGGAGTGAGACCATAGGCTTCGTCGTTGAAGGTATGGGCGAGGACAAAGGCGATGGCTTTGCGCTGCATGTCGGGAGCGACGGGGACCACCGGCGCGGTGGCATTGGGATCGCCTTTGCGGGCGCGGTTCACGTAGGAGCCGCCGAGCCAGTTCGACATCATGGTCACGGCCTGCACCTGGGTCATCAGGGTGAGTTGATAGCCCCGGCGGGCCTTGGCCCACGAGTCGCCGTCCTTGACAAACTTGTCGAGCAGCTTGGCGCGGGTGGCCTTGGCGAGGGCGATCTGGTTTTCGGCGTAAAGGAGCGGGTCTTTGCCGAAATCGTAACGGCGGGCGCGGGGGTCGGGGCCGCCGGTGTCTTCATCGGTGCCGTAGATCAACTGGGGCTCGGCGGCGCGGGCGAGGATCGGCTTGAGGTCCTTTTCAAAGGTGTAGCCGTATTCGATGGCCCATTCGTCGTAGGGCCCGACGGCATGCATGCCGTAGTCACCCTGGGGCCGGTCCTTGCCGGCGACGACGTTGACCGGAAGGTAGTCCATCACGGAGCCGGCAAAGGCCTTTTTGCCCTTCATGGCGTCGCTGTTGATTTCGTTATAATCAAAGATGCTGGACGCTTTGAAGTTGTGGCGCAGACCGATAGTGTGACCGGCTTCATGGGCCACCAGATCGGCGAGAAGCGGGCCGATGAAGGATTCCGGAATCCCGTCCACGATCTGCTCGGCAGGATCCGCTGCCGCATCCGCGAGGATGAGAGCCATGTCCATCAGCGCCACCCCATGGGCCTTCCAGTTGGCCGCCTGACAGAATCCGTTGAATTGGGAGGACCGGTTGGCGATGCCGTCAAATTCGGTGCGCCCGGCCAGCGGCCCGCTGGCCATGGCGGCCGCGATGGGATGTCCGCCCATGAGCGGGATTGGTTCGCGGGAGATGCGGTCCACCATGCTGGCGCGGTCCTCCGGCGCGGCGAGGCGCACCCGGGGATCCCACTGCGGATTGCTGTGCAGCCACATCAGCATTTCCGGACCGGCTCCGTCCATGGCAAGCTGCGGAATGACATCGTTATACTGCTTCCACCAGTGGCGGATCCAGCCGTCCGTCAGGATGATATCCGCATCAAGGATCTGGCCCGTGAGGGGATGCACCCGGCTGGGCCCGATGGCAGTGCCCTGCCCGTTGGCGAGCCAGCGGATGAAATTGTAGTTTACATCCTCAGGGTCTTTTTCCATGTGCTCGCCGCTGGCGGCATCCTGGAAGCGGACTTCGATGGCATTGATCAGACCGACTTTTTCGAAGGCCTTGTTCCACATCATCAGGCCTTCCTGCACCCAGCGGCGGTAACGGATCGGGGTGGTGTGCTCGACGTAGAAGATGATGGGGTTTTTCGGCGGACTGAGCTTCAGGCTGGGATCCGCTTTTTCAAGATGCCAGCGGTTGATGTAACGCATCTGGGTTTCCTCCGGGGTGAACTTGCCGAAGTCCGAATAACTGGTGGTGAAATAACCGATGCGCTCATCTGCGAGGCGGGGCTGATAGCCGGTATTGTCCGGGATCAGGCTGAAGCTGTAGTGGAAGGTGCGGAGCTGGCCGTCGCCGGTCGGGCCTTCCACAGAAACCTCTATATTGTTAGGGAAGGCCTTGGCACTCTTGATGGTGTAGAGGCCTTTGTTCAGACCCCGCGCCTCCACGCCGAAGAATTTCTCGGCGTGCTGGACCACCAGCTCGTCGAGATCGATCACCGGGCCTCCCTGCGGGATTTGGGTGATGATCGGAATGTCCAGCAACACGCGGTCGGTGAAGAGGCGCTTGATGGAATCCTGGGAGGCTTTGTCTCCGGTGGAGCGGATCTGCACATTCGGCGTGACCATGGCCAGCCGCTTTCCGTAGTTTTTCCAGTAGAAGTAGATTTCCCCGGCCTGCAGGCCTGCATATTCGTCACCGCTGGCAACCGTCAGAGCGAGATAATGGCGCTGATTGGCATAGGCGGCGGGGAGTTCAGCGAGGAGTTGCTGGTCCTTGCGGCGGCTCCACACATTATAAAAACTCTTCCGCCCATCCGCCGTGGAAACCACTTTCTCGTATCCTTTGAGGGCTTCCTCAGGTTTGGGGAAGTCCTGCTCTGCCGGCTTGGGAGTGGTGGGAATCGGCTCCCCCGGGATGGTCGCAGGTCCGCTGGGCGGCGGACCGGGCGGGCCTTGCAGGGGATTTTGCGCGGAGGCAAGGACGGTGGTCATCGCCACAGTGGCGAGGGTGAGCAGAGGATAGCGGAGTTTCATGGAGTGGTCTCGGATGTGGCAGTGAAGGTGCGTCAAAAATCCAAATATTTTACTATAATTAATAGTAAATATTAAAAATACAAATTTTATCTTTGAGGTCGATTGGTCTTCCAATCAGAACGTGTGGCTGGCTGGGGTTTGTCTCCCGGAGTTTGGATTCGTTGGGCGATTTCTGTAATTATCCCGTCAAGGAGTCTAAAAAGATCCATTTCCCCGCACTGATGGGCTGGAGTGCCATGGGCATCCAAATTTCCCGCCACCAGGGAGGAGGCCAGGAACGGCAGACTGTTTTGGAGGCCCGGACGCGGACTTCGCGGCTTTGCGGAAGCAGGGTCCCACTCCTGACCGGCTGCGGGTTCAAGGCACGGTGCACCATGCTGCCGCCGGCGAAATTCACTTGCGCAGCGATGCCGGCGTGCCGCTGCGCACCAGCCTGCCCGGCCCATTTCCGCCAACCCGGCCTCAAGCCCATGCTGATGGAGGAAGTCCTGCTGCTGGGACGGGCGGATGCGGGCCGGCTCAGCTGCCAGCCGCGGCCAGTCGATCTCGAGGGGCTCGCCCGATCGGCAAACCAGTGGAGTGGCGGCTCAAGTCGGGGATCCCGTCCGGCACCGGGTGGACAAGCCGCCCGCGCAGTGCTACGGAGCGCGTTTAATGGACCGGTCAGAAGAAATCCGTCGGCGTCACGCCGCGCATAATCCCCTCAATCTTTCCGCCGTGCAGCGGGAGGCCCCGCACCTCCTCGAAGGGCTTTGGGAGCCGGAAAACTTCATCGGCTGGCGCCGCACGGTGGAGACTGCGGGGATTCCGATCGACCGCATCCGCGTGTTTGCGGCGATTGAGACGGCCTGTCCGCTCTGCGGGTGGTCGGCACCCCGTCTCGTGGGCCATCTCGGGCCGGCGCACGGGATGACCATCGCGGACATCAGAAAAACGCGTCCGGAGGCGGAGGAAGTTTGCGAGGAAGCGCGCGCCGCGAGGATGGGGGTGAAGAAAAACCGCAAAGCCCTTTCGCTGGCCCCGCACTGGGAGCCGGCGTGGTCGAAATGGTATGCTCTGGACCGCCTGCGGTGGTTTTACGATCAGGGGATGCCGGTGAATTATGCGGCGGTGGCCAAAGGTGAGCCGGGAATGGCGGCCTATCTGCGGCGGGTCATGGGCAGCTGGGGCCACGCCCTGAAGGCTGTGGGACTGAAACCGGAGGACATCCGCCTCAACGCCGAGACCCGGACCTGGAGCCGCCGGCAGATGGTGGCGGAACTGCGCCGCATGGCCCGTCAGTGCCCTCACCGCCTCAGCCTTGATTACGCCCGCAGCGGAACGACCGTCACCTTCTTCCGGGCGGTCCTGCGTGAATTCAAATCCTACGAAGGTGCCCTCACGGAAGCAAAGCTCGACCCCCTGGCCTTCATCCCCGCTCTAGCGGATCCGGAGAAGACCGCCAAACGCGGCACCCTTCTCGCCCTTGCCGCCGAGCGCATCCTCAAGCGCCGGCCCTATCAAGCTGCGGAGACCGCCGCCTTCCTGCGGGAGTGGCAGGGGACGGTCGATGATTTTTACGGCTCGTGGGTCAGCCTCGCCGACGTGCTGGGCGTGGATGAACGCGACATTTTCAATCCGCCCCCCTGGACCTTTTATGCCAGGCCGGAGGCGGTCATCGCCGCCCTGAAAGAACGCCGCGAGGCCGGCCTCTCCGTGCGGGAACATGAAGTCCGCCCCGATAACAGTCCCTTACTGATGCAGGGGAAAAAAGTGTTCGGAAGTTGGAATGCGGCCCTCGCCGCAGCCGGGTTGAAGCGCCCGCCGCGGGCCCTCCACCTGCGCAAATACACCCCGGAATCCCTCCTCGAAACCCTGAAGGAACGCCACCGGCAGGGTCTCACCATGAATTCCTTCACCATCCTCCAGGAGCGAACCGATGTCCTCCTCCTCAAATGGGCCGGGCGCTACTACGGGTCATGGCTGAAGGCCCTCGCCGCCGCCGGCATTCCCCCCGTGGAGCGGGCCAAACCGGTGCGCAAGGTGCCGCAGCCCCCGGTGCCGCTGGAAAAATACCTTGACCTGATCCGCGCCCGCGCCGCCGCCGGACTTTCCCTCCGCGCCTACCACATGAATAAACCAAGGGATCAAGGCGGCCATCCCGGCCTCGTGGCCGTCTGCCGGAAGCGATTTGGCTCGTGGGACAAGGCGCTGGCAGCGGCGGGCCTCTCCGAGCCTCCACACGCCACCACCCGCCGCCCCTACCGGACGCGGGAGGAGGTCATCGAAGTGCTGCGCCACCGCCATGAGGCGGGACTTCCCCTGACGGCCAGCGCCATGCGCCGGGGCCCGGATTCCAATTCCGCTCTCATGCAGGCCATCGGCCGGCTTTATCCCGATGTCCGCTCCGCTCTGGAAGACGCCGGTGTTCCGGTGCCGCCCAGTCTGATTCCCGGCGGGCTCCGGCGCTATCAAACCAAAGAGGACATCCGGGCGGATCTCCAACGCCGCCACGCCGCCGGAGAATCCCTCTCCATCAATGCGCTGATCCTCACCCCTTTTGGACAGACCCTCTACCGGAGCGCCAGCCGCCTCTCCGGCGGATGGAATGCCGCCCTCAAGGACGCGGGCTTCGGCCCGAACCCGATTCCGGGCCGGCCGAAACCGGCGGACGGCCAGCACGGCTGAAGCCGGGGCCTGGTTCCCCCATGGTTCGCATCCGGCAACAATACCGCCGCCTCTGCAATCTTTCCCGCCGGAACATCCGAACCGGTGCGGACCATGGCCAGCTCCGGATTGGTCAGGCTAACCACCGGCCAGCCCACCCTGCGTCAGAGCTGAGCTGGTTTTACTTCAATGGATAGCATATTTCATTACAAGGGGGGACTGCGGTCCGGCGATGGGGCCTCCCCTTGCTGCAGGGAACCCATTCCACATTGGACCTATCTCAAAAAACACTCCGGAGTCTGCATGCACAGTCCCATGGCGAATCCTTCCTGAGCCTGATGACCCACCGGCTGGACGGCCACGGCTAGTATCTGTTTGACGAACCCGAAGCCGCCCTCTCGCCCCAGCACCAGCTATCCATGATCGTGCGCCACCATGATCTGGTGAGGGAGTTCTGAGGCTTGATTGAGCCAAAACCCCGGTCTTGCGGGCCCATCCGGAAAAGCCGGCGGGCGGGGTTTCCCGCGAGGGAATAAGCTGCCAATTTATTTTGCGATATGCAGCAAGTTTCCCGGCGTTTACTCCCGGTCTGCAAGGCGCTGTATTTTGTCTTTGCCATTCTGCTCCCATCTCCATGAAATCCACCCTTTCCCTGATCCTCACTCTTTCCAGTCTGCCGGCCCTGCTCCACGCGGCTCCGGCCAAGCCGGTTTATTCCAGCCACCGGGTCACCCCGGAAACGGTGGGGCATGCGGTGGAGATCAAAGCGGACCTGACCGGCGCCAAAAAGCTCTTTCTCGTCGTCACGGACGGCGGAGATGGTTTTGCCTGTGATTGGACAAACTGGGTGAACCCGGTTATCAAAGGCAGTTTCGGCGAGAAAAAGCTGACGGATTTGAAACCGGGAATGGTGACCACGGGTTGGGGCAGTCTGGGACTGCACCGGAATGCCGGGGGACAGCCCATGCGGGTGGACGGCAAGGCCGTGCCGGAAGGATTCGGCGTGCATGCCCCATCGGTGCTCGGGTTCGATCTGCCGGAAGGCACCACAGCCTTTGCCGCCACCGGCGCTCTGGATGAAGGAGGCACCAAACAAGGCGGAGGATCAACGGTGGAATTCCAGGTTTTCACCCAGACCCCGCCCGCCGGCCTGACAAAAAAGAAGGACGGCAGCGGCGGCGGAGCCCTTGAACCGGAGGTCGCGCTGGCCGCCTTGACCCCGGGTGCCGGATTGAAGGCAGAGTCCTTCGCCGCCGAACCGATGCTCCTCAGCCCCGCCTCCATCGACATCGACCACCTCGGACGCGTCTGGGTGGCGGAAATTGTCAACTACCGCAGCCACAACGGAAAAAGGAAGGAAGGCGACCGCATCCTGGTCCTTGAGGACACCGACAAGGACGGCAAGGCGGACAAACAAACCGTCTTCTACCAAGGCACTGACATTAACTCCCCGCATGGCGTCACCGTCCTCGGCAACAAGGTCATCGTGGCCGCGAATGGCAAGGTTTTTGTCCTGACGGATGACGACGGCAACCTCAAGGCCGACCGCATCGAGGTCCTCTTCACCGGCATCAAGGGTGCCCAGCACGACCACGGCATCCACGCCTTCCACTTCGGTCCTGACGGTAAATATTACTTCAACTTCGGCAACGAAGGCGGGGAATTGAAGGACAAAAACGGACAAGCCATCATCGACAAGGCCGGCAATAAAATCGACAGCAGCGGCAAGCCCTACCGTCAGGGCATGATCTTCCGCTGCGACCCCGACGGCAGCAATGTGGAGACCCTCGCATGGAATTTCCGCAACAATTGGGAGACGGCGGTGGACAGCTTCGGCACCCTCTGGCAGAGCGACAACGACGACGATGGCAACCAAAGCGTGCGCATCAACTACGTCATGCCCTACGGCAACTACGGCTTCCGCGACGAACTCACCGGCGCGGGCTGGTCCAAGGGCGATGCCAAAACCAAGGAGGAAATTGCCAGCCGCCACTGGCACCTCACGGATCCCGGGGTGGTACCCAACCTCCTCCACACCGGCGCCGGCAGCCCCACCGGCATCGTGGTCTACGAAGGCGATCTTCTGCCTGCAGGGTTCCATAACCAAATGATCCATTGCGATGCGGGTCCCAACATCGTGCGTGCCTATCCTGTCAAAAAGGCCGGAGCCGGCTACACGGCGGAAACCGTCAACATCCTCGAAGGGACCGGCGACAAATGGTTCCGTCCTTCCGATGTCAGCGTCGCCCCGGACGGCTCGCTTATCATCGCCGACTGGTATGACCCGGGCGTCGGCGGCCATGCCATGGGCGATCTCGACCGCGGCCGTCTTTACCGCGTCACCCCGGAAGGCCACCAGGGCTATCAAAATCCCGCCTTTGACCTGAAAACCGCCGATGGAGCCATCGCCGCCCTCTCCAGCCCTAACGAGGAAGCCCGCTATCAGGGATACACCGCCCTCAAGGCGATGGGTGCCGCCGCTCTTCCGTCGTTGGAAAAACTGGCCGAATCCCCCAAACCCCACCTCCAGGCCCGCGCCTTATGGCTGCTCTCCCAAGTACCCGGCAAAGCGGAGTCGACTGTGACCAAAGCCCTCACTGACAAAAACGAAGATCTCCGGATTACCGGCATCCGCATCGGCCTCCAACAAAATATAGCCCCCGCCAAACTTGCCGCCAGCCTCGCCAAAGACCCTTCCCCCGCCGTCCGCCGCGAAGCCGCGCTCGCCTTGCGCTTCGACAAATCCCCGGAGGCCGACGCCGTCTGGGCAACCCTTGCTTCGCAGCACGATGGCAAGGACCGCTGGGCCGTGGAAGCCCTGGGTATCGGGGCCGATCCCGCATGGGACACCCGCCTCGCCGCCTATCTGAAAGCGGTCCCCGCCCCCGAAACCACCGCCGCCGGCCGCGACATCCTCTGGCGCAGCCGCGCCAAAGCCACCGCCGCCCACCTCGCCAAAATCATCAAAGGCGACGCCGTCCCCGAAGCGGAAAAAGACCGCTTCATGCGCGCCTTCGACTATCAACCCACTGCCGAAAAGGACAAGGCCCTCGAAAGCCTGCTGCAGTAGAGTTTCTGGTCTTTCGGCCTCCTGACGACCCCCTTGTTGGCGCCGCCTATCCTTAATAGGGGGTAGGGATGCCGCTTCGTGGGTTGGTAATTCTACTTTGGCAGGTTACCCGTGACCCTGGCTTCCAGCCAGTGCGTTCAAAGGGCTTCGAGCCCTTTGACCTCATGGGCTTCAAGCCCATCGACCTCAACCTGCCAAAGCAGAAGAAAGGCCGGGTCTCCCGCCCGGCGGGTTGTGGCCCGATGGCGCACGGGCCCAAGCGTCCCGCCTGTTAGTTTCCATGAGGAAAAATGGACCGGCCGAATCCCCGATTTTCCTTCCTGCCTTGTCTTTTGGCATGAGGAAAGTAAGGTGGCTCATGATTCAACAGTTCGAAAAAGTGGATCAACCGGAGGACGCGTCTACATCCGCAAAAGTCGTGGAGGATCGCGCCCGACTAAAGGAATACGCGGACCGCTGGAGGCACCTTGGCCCCCTGCTGGAGGCCCAACGCGAGGAGGCTGTGCGGCGGGCGGATATCTTCGGATCGTATTCCTTTTTCGCCGGGATGGTTCTGAAAAACCTGCGTGATTTCCCCCCGGTCCCGGAATCCGGGCTCATTGAACAACAAGCATGGTTCCGCAAACTCCATCCAGCATCCCGCTGAATGAACTGCTGGCCCTCGCGCGGGAATTGCAGGAATTCTTCGTATCTCAGGGCTGGGCCTTCTGCTTCATCGGCGGATTGGTCGTGCAGACGTGGGGCGAACCCCGTTATACCAAAGCCGTGGACATCACCCTGCTGACCGGCTTTGGGACCGAGGAACCGTTTATCGACGCGCTGCTGGCACGCTACCGTTCCCGGCGGCCGGACGCCCGGAACTTCGCGCTCGTCAACCGTGTCCTCCTGCTGCAAAGCGAAAATGGCATCGGCATCGACATCGCGATGGGAGCGCTCGATTTTGATTTGAAGAATCCGCCGCCCGACGCGCGAAACCGGTGGAAGTATATCCAGGCCTTTCGTTGCGGTTCTGCTCCGCCGAAGACCTCATCGTCATGAAAGCCTTCGCCGGGCGTCCGCAGGATTGGATGGACGTCCGCCTTGACCATCGTCCGCCAAGGCAACGCCAATCTCGACTGGGACTACATCTTCACCCAACTCCGCCCCCTCGCGGAAGCCAAGGAAGCCCCTGAAATTTTGGACCAGCTCTCCGAACTGAGATCCCGCTATTGAACCTCGTTTGCCACAGGCAAATCCCATGGCCGGTGCGGCGCCGTTGGTTGGACCGGCGCTATCCTGTTACCACGCACGGCTGATCGGGGCAACTACCAGCGCAGTAACCGGGGCGAGGCCGCTGGACCCGTCTCACGGTTTTGAAGCCGGTGCGGCGAATCCAAAACCGGAGTCCGTGGCGTGAAGCATCGCGCGGTCAGGGGATTGCATCCAGATCAGATGGCCCTCACGGTTTTGCCGGACTTCATGACCCGCCGCCTCTGCGGGGAACCAGGCGGGCCGGTGCTCAAGGCTGGTTAGGGAAAACCCGGGAGGGACGGGCATGAGTCCAAAGGGATTGGAAGCGATCCACTCCCTGGTTTGGATGCCGGGCTGGAAAGCGATGAACCATTGCCATTTCCGCACCCCGTCGGCGGGGGACGTCCACTCGCGTCGTTCGGCGTGAATGATCTTATCGTCAGGGGCGGGACGCCGCCAGAAGGCTTTCTGGAATACCGCTGCCGCATTGGACGAGGTTGCCAGGACGGAACCTTCCGGACCTGCCTTCGGAACGTTCTCCGGGGACGTTGTGGGAAAAGGCGGTGGCCGCAACAACACCCCTATCACAATGATCGACAGGATTACAACAAGGGCGATGGACGTCTTTCGGGCAAACGACATGGGCATGTTCAGTTCCCCGAGTTGGAATAGGTGCGGAGGAATAGTTTGATATCGGTGACGCTCTGGGTAAAGCGGTCGAGCGCAGCCTGCTCGCTGTTCAGCAGCGAATAAGCGGGGATGACGAGTTTCCACTGGGAGTTCCAGACGCTGCGTCCGATGAGGCGGCTGTTAGTGAACTCCGCCGGGACCGAGCTGTAGAAGTAGGCTGGATCATCCACCGCGCGGAAGGCGGCGTGTTTGCGGGGAATCCACATGGACTCGTTCAGGCTGCCCCCAGGGGTGAAGAACGACAGGGAGGAAAACCGGTTGGCTCCAAGGTTTTTCGGCAGCGGAATGGCCTGATCCTTGACCGTCCACGAGCGGATGACGTTGGTATCGCCCAGCGGCGGGGCGCGCATGCTGTCCTTTCCGGCGGGAATCAGATAGGCGTAGGGAGTGGCGCTCAGCGCATTGGGATTGGAGCTGGCCGGACCGGCGGCCCCGAAGGTGCCGGCGGCGTAGGCATCCATGCCGATGTAGCCTTGGAACACGATGCCGGCCGACGCAATTTTGGTCGCGAAGTTCGATTGGGTGTAGGCATGGTCCCCGGCCGCGAGCGGCCAGCCGAAGAAGTTCAGCCCCTCCTGAATGGTGGTGGAGAACGGAATCACCATGCCGGGCACGGCGGAGCCATCGGCCTTGCGGATGTTGTTGCAGTAAATCGCGACATCGGGATCGTTCAGCAGATTGCTCATGATATGCTGCTGGAGGACCTGTTTCCAAAGCAGATTGTCGTCCGCGGTGGGTTGATCGCTGCGGATGCGGAACAGTTCCTGACGCAACGAAAAGACGGTGCCATTGCGGTCGGGATTGTTGATGCCGAGGCGTCCCTTAACCACCGACCATTCGTCGTTCAACTGGCCAAGCACCCCGGCCAGCCCGACATCGCCGGAGGTGGATTGGACGGGGCTGTCGCCCTGGAAGTCACCGACCGAATAGGTGCCGATGATCTGGTCCACAAAGGAGCTGCCCTGCGTGGTGGAGAGCAGTCCGGTTTCGTAGTCATAGGCCTTGGCGGCCAGATAGGTGAAGGTCTGCGCGAGATCGAAGAGCCCTTTGTATTGGGAAAGCTCTTCATTGCGCAGATCGCGGTAAACCACGTCGCGCGTCCGGTAACCCTGGATCACCGAGGCGGCGCGCTGGCGGAAGGACTCCCGTTCCGTGAGGATGTGCGCGGCATTGGCGTAGAGGCGGGAGACTTTTTCGTTGGCCCGCTGCAACTGCGTGAGCCGACGTGTCATCTCGAAACCGGTGGCAAGGACCTGGTCGTAGAGACGTTCCAACTCGACGATGTGCTGCTTGTTGGCCGAGGTCCGGTTATACTCGTCCATGATGCTGGCCGCGTCGCCGTCAAGGTTGGCGGCCTGCATTTCCAACAGCGCAGCTCCGGCGTCGGCCGACAGTCCGACCAGGCCGGAAACCAGCGCGGCCGTTTCGCCCGAGATCCGGATCGCGCCGCGGGCGGGTGCCATGGCATCGGTGGAGAATCCGACGCTGGTCGGCACCGTCTCCGCAGCGGCGGCAGCGAGTGATCCGATATAATCGAAATAAAGCGAAGCCGCGCTGGCCGCGGTGGTCAGCGAGAACGCCGCATTGCGGACCGTGTTGGCCTTGTCCGATTTTTCCGAGGCTTCCGCATCTGCAGCCTCGAACCCGGTATTAAATTCCGTATACAATTGATAGTCGCGGTTGAAGCGGTTCATCAGGGTCGTGAAACCGCTGGCGGAATCACGCAGGTTCACCTGCGCCTCATAACAATCCAGCAGGGCGGACTGGATCTCGCCGGTCTGGCCACGTTGGCCGAGGCCGGTGGCTACGGTATCCGAGAACTGGCCGAGGCTGAACTTCGAGATGGTGTAAGTGCGGTTGGTGAATTCCTGGTTCAGCCGCGTGTTGGGTGGATCAAGCGACCAGTCACGGAAAGGATCGGTATTGACCGGCTCGCGGAAGGTCATGGTCACCGTGCTGTCGGTATTCACGATCGGCGACGGCCGGTTGATGAAATAAGAGTGATAGAGATCCGGCCCGGTATAACCTTGGGCATAGAGTTTCCCAGGTCCCACATCACCAGCATAGGGGGTGCCGTAGAGGGCAATGAGCTGGTATTCGTAAGCGGATTCCTGCTGGTCGACCGCGTAGTTGTATTCATCCTGCGAGGTGTTCTGCAGCCGGAGTTGCCGGTTCATCTTGCTGGCCTGATGGAAGGCATTTTTGGCATTCACGGACGCCCTGATGGCGCGGTCGTAAATCTGCTCAAAGTGCGGTTTCCCGGCGGCAACTTCCGAGGGGGAAATATCGAACGCCATGGAATCATGAGCCAACCCCAGCGGATTCAGGTGAGCCTGCAGGCCCGCGGTCATGCTGAGAATCTGATTCCCGCTGGAGGCGAGCTCCTTCAGCTCCGGCACCGTGGTGCGGTCGATTTTTCTGATGCCTTCATTTTGACGATCCACATCCGGCAGCATCGCATTGGCACTGACCCAGTTGTAATAGGTGCCCTGGAAGGCGCGTGACGACCATTCGTCCACGCCCCAGTAGCGGGTCATGCCGGTCGCGGTATTTGTCTTCGCTTCATGGAAGCGGGACCAGCCGTTTTCCTCGCCGTCCGTATGATCGTTGCGTGCAGTGAAATCCAGAATCTCCGCGCTGGTGCGGGCGAGAGCGGCGGCCGCGGTGGCGAACTTCCTTTCGTCCTGGTAGTCCACCTGCACGGTCTGGCCGAGGATGGAGACCGTTTCCGCCTGGGGCACCCAATCGAAGTTCGGATTCGTGAGGAGCTTGTAGTAACCCGTTAGAGATGTCAGGTAGTGGCCGTAGGCATCGCCATGACCCTGCGGGAACATCGCCTGCGCATCGGCCGCATCGATCACGCCATCAGCGTTCACGCTGCCCGCCTTCTCCTTGATCCCGTAGTTCACCGCATAGATCGGTTCGCCCGATGTGATGCCGTTGATGTAGTTCCAGTAGAGACGGTTGTAGGCTGGCGAGACGTTGGTCTGCGATCCGGAATCATCGCGTCCGCGCAGCAGACCCAGCGTTTCATCCATCATTTTCGCGACTTGACCCTCGAAAGAAAAGCGTGCCGAGCTGACCTCGGAGGTGTCGACCTGCTCGTCGATCATGAGGGTCGGGTTCTGCGCGTCGTCCCAGGCTTCGTTGCCCAGGGTTGTGTAGAGATCACTGAGATAACCGGCGGAAAGCAGCAGGGTCTGGTTGACCGAGGAGTCGTTGATCCCCGCATCGATACTTTGCGCTTTGACCCGGTTGAGCACGGTTTCGTAAATCTCAATCAGGCCGAAATCATTGATGTTGTCGATGTTCAGAGCGACGTCGCCTTCCCAGCGCTTGCCGGCCTGGGTGAGGATGCTGACGTCGGTGCTGACGGGATTGTTATACAAATCCGTGTTGCGCTGATTGAACGGATTGATGCCGTCGAGCACCCGCTTGACCCAGCTTTCCACGAGGACGGGCTCCATCCACTCGCTATAGAGCGTGGTCGAGCCGACCATGTTGACTCCGGCCTTCGGCTTGTAGCGCATGGTGAAAAAGTTGTCGCTGAAGACGAGGAGGGTATTGCCTGCGATGGAGTTTGCCGAGCCGCCAATCATCACGGTGTTGGTAAGCGGGGTGTCGGAGGCGCGGATCCACCGGGTGGTCACCAGTTCCTCCTTCTGCGGCACGTTGATCCGGAAGTCGATGGTTTCCGCCGGACTGTTGGCGCCATACGTGGAATAGACGGCGATCTCGAGCCGGTTGGTGCCGGTGGTGAACAGGGACGGCGGCACTTCAAATTGATAGTCGAGTCCATCGCTGGCCAGTCCGGTGCGGGACGCCTGGGGGGTGAGACTCCCCGGAATGGCCATGCCCTGCGGCAGTTGATAGGCGAGGGCGGGATATCCATTCACATAAAGCAGGAAGCCCGTGAGCGAATGCATTTTCGCGCTGAAGACGACCTGATCCGGGACGACACCGAAGCTCAAGCCGTTGACGCTCTTGAAGAGCAGGCCCGGCCTTCCGGCAGTGTAGGTGGTGCCGTTGACAGAATAGGATTTTGGCAGGGTTTCCGCCGCGCCGGCAGGGTAAGCGAGGGAGTTGTCAGGCGCGGGATCGGTGGGAGGATTGCGGTAGAGCGACCATGTGTTGGTCACCGGCGCGGTGGTGGTTCCGATCACCCGCGCGGTTTTGTATTCATACGTGGACGGAGCGCTGCCTCCGGATGAAGGCGAGTAATACCACTCAAAATCGAAGTTCTCCGGATGCGCCGCGAAGTCGCCGCTGTGGCGCAGCGTCACCTGCTCGTCGAGCGGATTGGCGGGCAGGATTTTTTTCAGGTCGCCTTTGTAGAGCGTGTCCACGACTTTGATGATCTGCATGTCCACGCCATTTCCGGGCGGTGTGAAGGCCTTGCCGTCGCTGAAGAGGAGCGTGACATAGCCCGCGCCCTTGCCGGTGGCGCTGAGTGCATAGCTGTCCACGGCGGTGTCGGAGGAGGAGATTTCCGGCAAATTGGAAACCCCCACATCGACTCCGGTCGCCACAATGTAAGTGCCGGGCCTGGCGGGATCTTCCTTGAAGGTCTCAACCCGCGTGGTGAGCGCGTTGATGGCGTTGTCCCATCTCGATTTGTCACCGTCCGTGGAGAGGACCAATCCTTTCAGCGCCGCGGCGTCCGCAGGACTGAGGGTATTGAGATTCAGATAGTCCTCCCCGGCGATGGAATCCACGAACTCACCGATCAGCTCCAGCCCGCCGATGTCGCCGAGCAGGGGATTTAGATAGAAACGCTGCTGCAGATGCGGCGGGGCCAGTTGGAAATATGTTTTGCCATTCTGTGCGGTGGTCTTCAGCGAGGCCGGCAATGCGGTCAATCCCACGGCACTGCTGTTGAGCAGGACGGTTTTGGCGCGGGTGGAATCGTGCAGGGTAACACTCGGCTTGGTGGTGCCGCCGAGAGCGACGGACTGTTGATAAAGCACGCGGGCGCTGGTCTGGCCGCGCACCGCCGGCAGGCCGTTTTTGGATAGCGCGAGCGTTTCCGCGAGGCTGAGCGTCGGCGGATTGGCAGGCCAGGTGGGATAATATAGCACGGTCACCGGGGTGCCGTTGACCGGGTCGCCCACGAACGAACCACCGGAGACCGGACGCAGGTAAGGGAGGGGTTTTCCGACGGGGGGAGTGCTGACATTGAGCCCGGACGGGAAATCGAAGCTGGTCTGCATGGTGTAGTAGAACCGCATGCCCAGCGCCGGGGTGCCGCCATTCATCGGCCCGCGGTGAACCCAGTCGTAGCCTTTGCGGTCCTTGTAGGTGAACAGATTGTATGCATCTCCCAGTCCTGCCACCGGAGCTGCCTCATGATAGGCGGCCCCAGGGTCCACTTCGGTATTCAACACCACGCCCGTAATGGGATCTGCCGGCAGGGGCAGCACGCCCAGCGGGGCCGGCACGACCGCATCCATGCGCGTGCCTGCAGTTACCGGATAGGACAACCTGTGGAGTCCATCCTCGCGAAGGACCTCAAACACCGACATCGCGGGCCGTTGGTCGTCGGGATCCTTGTATTGGATGAGCACCCGTGGCAGCGAAGAGAAGGTGGTGCCGGTGACAATATTGAGATCGTCCCGCAGCGCATAGGCCGTGGAGCCGATCAGCAGGGCGTGCTCTTCATTCGGGTTGTATCCGATCTTCAGAGGATCCGCCTGACGGTAAATACTTCCGGCGGCGACTGCGGAGGGCAGCGTGCCGGTGCCCATGCGGGAGGCCAGCACAATGCGCGGCAGTGGCACTTCAAGCAGGAGATCATCAATGCCAAAGGATTCGTCGCTGAGAGCCTGGTCGAGGTTGGAACCAAAACCTACCTTGAAGTTGGCCAGCGTTTCCGCTGCCGCATCCGTCGTGGGCGAGGCAACAATGTGAACAAGGAACGACTGGTCGTTGTTGGCAAAGGACCCGGCCACCGGCGTCAGGGTCCAGGCATAGCTCACGCCACTGGACATCACCGTTCCCTGGCGGGGAGCGGTCTCCTGGGTGTAGACATAGAAGGATTCGTCGATGATCTGGACGTCGTTGATGAACGTTTTGAATCTCTCGTTATCCCAGGTATCCAGGCGGAGGAACTTGAAGGAGAGCGTCGCGCCATTCCGGTAGTTTCCGGCGAGGGACCAGGTCTTGGAAGTGACCGCGATATTACTGGTGCGGTTGTTGGCATAGCTGCCGAAAGATCCAAGGAAACCGCCGGTGGAGGCCGTGGTGGTGCGGGTCGGGATGCTCCAACCGCTGGCGTCGGTTTCGAAATCCTCTTTGGCCACCTGAAGGGTTGTCCGGTAAGCCACGGTATAGCGGCCGATTTTGGCGGGGGTGTAGAACGAGGAGAATTCCGCAGTCGGAGGTTTCACTTCCTTGAACCACCAAACGCCAAGAGACGAAGGGCCGCTGCTGGCGGTGTTCACGGGGATAATGGCCCCTTTTTCCGCTGCTGGAACGCCGCTGACAAAGGGATTCACATAGGCGCCCGGCGCATAGCCCGAGCCGCTGCTAACATATCCCGCAAGCGAGTAGGCGGAGGAGGGCGGCACGAGGCGTTCGCCCACATAAACCGTTCCAGTCAGGGCGCTCCCGCCGTCGCCTTCGACGTAGTTGGGATTGTCCTCCGACTGCGTCATCAGCGGCACATACCAGACGCCGCCGTTGCTGCCGGTGAATTTCAGCAGCGTGCGGTTATCATGGTCACCCCCGAGATTCACGATGAGACGCTGGCTGGCGTTGTCGATGGACGCCTGTCCGCTGGCGGAATCCTGGTAGATGATGGTGGGGATCATGCCGTCGCCGAATTGCAGACCAGTATTGGTGGCGAGGGTGCTGCCGCCGGCATCGACCGCGTATTGGGCGAAGTCGGCCACGTCCGTGGGCCACGACTGGAGGTATTTGTGAAGGGATTTCGGCCAACTGATGACCAGACCGGCGGAAGTGCCGGGGCTGTTGGGGATGGCGGCGTCAAGGGGCTCCATCCAGTAAAACGCGACGTTGTCCTCGACCGTGTTTTCCTGCTCCGCGAAATAGGCGAGGGTCCCGTTGGAGCGCACGCTGCTGCCGTAATACGCAATCTGGTTCACCGAGCCGGTATCCGAGACCGGGGTGGCGACCAACGAGGATTGCTCCGGGTTGGGCCGGATTTCGTTGCCGAGTTCGACGGTCAGGGTGGTGGAGCGCAGTGATTGCTCCACGCTGATGATGTCGGCACCGAGAAATTCATAGGTGCCGTCCTGGCTGTTGAGCGCGCCGAGGTATTCGACGAAGATGCGGCCCGTCTGGTTGTAGGCATGCAGCGTGCCGGTGCCGGCGGTGGTTTCATACCAAAGGGTGCGCAGGATCTTGGTGGATTCGGCATTGGGGTCGGATTGGGATACCCCCTCGACCACATATTCGGTCGCAACTGTGGCCGGGAAGACATTGCTGTAGACCGGATTCACCGTGGTGATGCGGCCGGACGGGATTTGGATGATCGGGCCGGTAAAGCTTTTCTCCGTCCAGTAGATCGTGCGCACCGGAGTGCTGGTGGCGGAGGAAACGGTGAATCGCTCCTTGTAAAAAACATAGCTGTTGGTCCCGGTCTTCGCGGAATCCGGCAGGGCGGAGCGCCAGGTGATTTCCACTGGCCCCGGCGTGTTGGCGAACACACGCTTGGCGTGCGGGCTGAAGTAATAGGAAGGGAGCACGCCCGCAGGCAGTGCGGGCAGAGTGGCGGAATCACCGGTTTTGATATCCGTGGTTGGCGCGCCGCTCGGATTGCTCAGCACCTCACCGGCCAGCACCGGCTGCGCCCGCCAATAGCTGGCGTCCACCGTGTAGTTGGTTCCGCTGGCGGAGACGAAGGTGGTGGGGGGTGTGATTTCATCACCGAACAGAAAGCGCGGCACTCCGGAGGCGAAGGAAGTGCCGAAGCTGGAGTGGCTCAGGGTAACGCCCACCCCCGACACAATACTGTTAGGGGAGCCGCCTGATCCCCGCGCGGAGCCGCCGGAGGACTCGACAACGTTGGAAAACTGAGGGGTGATCGTAGGAGACCCTGACGGAGTGCCCAAAGGCCCCACCGGCGCGATCTGCCCGGGATTGCTGGCCGGCACCCGGTTGCTGAGGCGGTTGTAAACCCCGCTCTTGATTTCATACTGGGCGTGCAGGGTCGAAACCGCTCCTGACGCCAGCAATAGCAGGACAAGTTTCGTCCATGGCGGATGCTTGGGTGAAATCCATTTCATGATCGTGATGGTGAGGTGGGGAACGCTCCGGGGCGGCTCATTTGGCGGACATCATTCCCTCAAGTGCCGCGAGGCGCGTCTCGAGATCCGCAATTTTGCGATCCTTTTCCCTCAGCTGATCCTGAACGGCGGAGGCTCCGTCATCCACCTGGACCTTGAGTTCCTGGATGGACTTGCAAGCGATGGTGGCGAAGGTTCCGTATCCGACCGTTAGGGTGCCGTCCTCGGTTTGGCCGACGATATCCGGAAAGAGTGGCTGGACCTCCTGCGCAATTACGCCGAATTCGTGCTTCTGATCCGCCTCGTTGCTGTCTTTCCAACGGAATCTGCGGAGCGGCAGCTGCATCAGGCGGTCAAGCATCGGCTCGGCGGACTCGATATCCTTCTTGAGACGGCGATCCGAATAGTAGTCAAGATTGCTATCGCCGTCGAAGCTGAAGCTTCTCCACGCGGTTGTTCCACCCTGCCCCGTATTGTAAACATCAAACGCGATTCCGCCGCGGTCCGCCCTGTAACTCATGGTTGCGTAAGCCACGGAACTGTTTCTTGAGCCGATGGCTGTGATCCCGCCGCCCACACTCAAAACCCCCTGGGTGCTGTCCAAAGTATTGACGCCGATTCCATAGCGGTTGAATGCAAGATAGCTGCCGGGTCTTTTGCTATCGTCCACGTTCATTCCGAGAAGCATCGAGGCCGACCCCCAGTCCGTGCCGTTACCATTGCGGTAAGCGGAAATCGCGAGGCTAGAACTATTCGAGGTGGTGCAGCCGAAGCTCGCGAGGATCAGTTCGTTGCCAGCGGTTGTCCCCAACGCGCCCGCGTTGGTGGTCAGGATCGAGCTTTTGGCGGTTCCGCCGAGATTGTTGCCGACCGTCAACTGGGCGGTCGGCGAGGTGTTTCCGATCCCCACATTGCCTGTGGAAGTGATGCGGAGTTTCTCGGTGGTGCCGGTGTAGAATTGCAGGGTTCCGGCCGCGCCGGAGAACATGCCGCCGGTGGAATCGCCGTTGCTATCGAAGGAGAAGCCGGTGTTGGTGCTGTTTGCTCCGTAATTACCACCGCGGGCACGGACGACGCCGTTGGAATAAAGACGATCCGCCTGGGCGTTGCCGGCGACGACCAGCCTTTCCGCAGGAACGCTGGTGCCGATGCCGACATTGCCATTGCCCTTAACGCGCATGGTTTCGGTCATCGCCGCAGAAGTCCCATAGCCGAAAGCGACATCAGCGGCAGACGCCGAGGTGTGAATTTGCAGAAGATTACTTTGGATGCCAAATCCATAGCTTGCTCCGGTATTGTTAAAGAGAGAGATCTTGTCACCCAATGTGGAACCAAAGTTCAGCGGGAAGCCCGGATTGGCCTCACCAATGCCCACGTTTCCAGTGCGGTAAACGCTGGTTCCGACAGGCGTCCAGATGCCGATGGTATTGGTATCGAGTTTTGTCGAAGTGATGGTGCTGTTGGCGATGTTGTTGGCGACGATGGTTTGGCTCGCGATGCGGCTGCCGTCCACGGCTCCGGCGGCAATCTTGAGGGTGCTCACCTGCCCGTCTCCAAGCATCGAAGTCGTGATCGCGGAACCCGCCACGCTTTCCGCCACTTTCGCCCGCAGCGCGAAGGCTCCGCTGACCATTTGCTGGCGTGGGGAAATCTCCGGATCCACTGCGGGGGTGCCGTCATCCACGGTGATACCCAGATAGAGGTTTGTGTAGGTGATGGAATTGATCGCCGCATCCAAGGTTCGGGACGGCGGGCCGGGCAAGCCGGAAACGGCCGCGCCGTTGCCGATCAGGACGCTGAACTCGCCGCCGGAAATGGTGACGGACTGCGTCTCCGCGTAGATCGCCGTCCCGCCACTGGAGACGGTGTAGAGTTTGAAAGTGACGGTCCGGTTAACCGGAGCAGTGTTGCCGATGAGGACACCCGCCGCATCGGTCACGCGGCCCTGGTAGCTCATGAGATTCGGGGCGATCTGCGCGTGGAGCGGGGTGAATGAAAGGAGCAGGGCAGGCAGGATAACGGAAAGTTTCATGGATATGATGGAAGTGTTATTGAAAGTCAGGATGAAGAGGGAGGGAAAATCAGGGAGTGGTCAGGTCGATGGTGGCGATTTCGGAAACGCGGCGCATTTGGAAGGTGCCGCGCACCTGGAGATTATTTTTGTGCAGGCCGGCGATGGATTCCTGATAGTTGCCGCCGAGGACCGTGCTCCCCCAGCCGGCGATGAAGGTTCCATCGGGCGGGGTGTCGGTGAAGGTGAACCGGCAGGTGCGGTTGATGGTGTAGCTTTCCACTCCGGCGGGGAGGGCGTTGCCTTTGGCATCGCGGTTGTCGTGGTCCGGATGATAGGTGTGGACGAAGGGATTCGTCGGCTCGTTGTGCGCGATGGGGATCGTCCACGTCGCGGTACTGCCCGTAGCAAAGCTGCCGGTGCCCACGATGGCGGTGAGGGAAGTCGGCATCTGGGCGGCGAAGTAGCGGGCGGGTTTTAGATCCGATTCGCTATAGCCCAGCACATTTTTCTCGCTGACGCAGAGGCCCAACGGGTTTCCGGCGCTCCGCAGTTTCCCGGTGAACACCTGGGACAGCAGCCGGGCGGTGCCGGCGGCATCCATATGCGTGAGAAACAGCAGTTGGAACGGCTGGGAGGTCGTGGAGCCGCCGCTGGGACCCGAGGGGTCCACCTGGTTCACGCTGGTATTCACCACCCACAAACCGGCGGGGGAAGCGGGCTGGGCGCTGACCGGCAGGCGGACATCGGATAGGCCCGCCGAGTCCGTGATGCGCAGGACGGAAGCGTAGAAGGAATCCGCCGGACCGGTCAGGGCGCTGCGGTCGATGCCGAAATCGAGGGTGGTCCGGCCGGACGCGGGCAGCGTGAGGGTAAAGCTGCTGCCCATCGCGGTTTCGACATAGGAATTGGTGGTGCTGTTGAAGGTGCGGACCGTCAGGGGAACGCCGCCGGTGACGCCCGGCTGATTGATAGGCGCGGCTTCGGACGCCCCCAGTGCTATGGTTAGGGTCAGGTTGGCAGTCGAACGGTTATTAATGCCCACGCTGGCGGTGGCGAGAGTTCGGCCAAAAGCCAGTCCCGCCGGGCTGGGCACTTCGTATTCCAACGGAGCGGTGAAGCTGCCGACCGTGGCCACATTGAACCAGTAGGCCGTGCCGCTATCCATTCGTTCCGAACCGGGAGCCACCTGCAACGGATTTCCCGCGCCCAACTCCCCGCCGATGTATTTGTAAATTTTCGTGGTAGGCGCGAGGACGGTGGTGGAAGCCGAGGGATAGCTGGCGAGGTAGCTGCTCATGGTCGGTGCCGTGCTGCCGGATCCGGCGGAGGGGAAGCCCAGCAGATTGGCCCCGGAGATGAGCCAGGTCGCGGTGGGCGGAACCACCAGTTGCTTCAGGCTCAGGGTGGCGGGCGCGGTGCTGCGGATCAGATAGGAGGAATTCGCCACCATCCGGGTCAGCAGTTGTTCCGCCGGATCATTGCGCTTCCATACGGTCCACTCGTCGCTGGATGTCGTGGGATCGGACGGGGTCTGGGAGAAGACGATTTGATCCGGATTCGGATTCCACCGCCACACTTCCGTCACTGCGGGGTAGGCGGAAAAGAGGTCTTCCACCGTGGTGTAGGACGCATCGCCCGCCAGCCAGATGCCGTTCCAGCCGGTGGCCAGCGGATAACTCCGGGTGAGCCACTGCGCGGAGGCGCTGACAGGCAGCAACAGGGCGGCCATTAAATAACAGGTAGGAAATTTCATCGGATGTGGAGGCGGTAGTAAGTGGGGGAAGGACCGGCGGCGGAATAGACGCTGACAATTCCGGTGCCGGTGGCCAGCAGGCTGCCTTGCGGCGCCCCGGGCACAGCGGCATCCGGGGCGGCAAGGGTGATAGGGGCGTCGGACCACGTCATGAGATCCGGGGAGGATTGCAGGCGATACGATTTCCCGAAAAAGGTGTAAAATTCGAGCCGCACCGCGTCTGTTAGCTTTTCCCGGATCTGCAGATCCATCACTGAGCTGGCATCCGCCGCATAAGTGCCGGCGAGGTATTCCGCGAAATTGCTTTTCCCATCCCGGTCGAAGTCACCGGCGCGGTCGATCAGCGACAGATCCCAGCCATCCGGACCGGGCCGGATGCCGGCTTGATAAAGCTGCGCTTCCTCCCAGGCATCAGGCAGGCCATCGCGATCCGAATCGACGCCCAGCGTCAGATTTATCCGCCGCCGGTCTGCCGCACTGCCAATGGCCGGGGGTTCTGCCATCTCGAGCGGATAGAACATCTGGCCGCCACTCTCGATACCGAGGGTGACTACCGTGCCGGGGGTCAGAGCCTTCGAGCTGTAAGCGGCGGAGGTATCACGCAGCATGTCGATGCGTACCCGGATTTGATAGTTGTAGTCCGCCCCGGCCACACTCGTGAGCGGCTCCCTCATGATTTCCACCCCGCCCTTGGTCAGCACCACCGACGCACTCCCCGCCGGGATCAGGATCCCGTATTGGTCCCGGGCGTCTCCGTAAACCGTGAAATAGGGAGCGGGTGGGAAGGCCCCCACCGGCTCCTGGAGGCAGGCCATTCCCCATAACAAACACAAAAACACCAGAAATTTCATGATTTTTGATATGTCCTTCGCGGTTCCAGAGACTCTGCCGGGACCCGCAGCTTGGTTTGACGGGCATGGTTTCTTTTCGTCCGGCCCGGCGGGGTGGACGGCGGAAGGTGATCCGGGGAACGGGCGGTGATTCTGCATGACGGAAGGGGTAATAGCCTTACAATGAGGCTCAGTGAGTGCGGAGGGTGGGGAAGTGGACTCCGGGAAAAATTGTTGCGGTAACTCCGTTAGGAAGGGTGGATTTTGTCTCTCTGGCGGAAGGCGGATTCACCTGTGCCGGTTTTCAGCGTACGAAGTGATAAGCCAAGGCAAATCGCAAAAATCATTGTCATTCTAATAAATTGATATTGCTTGGGTTTGTTTAAACGTCAAGAAATTACAGGAAGGTTTGGAAACTCTATAATTTTTGTAATCATGGTTACCCGAACATCCGCGCAACAAGGGCCATGGGCAGCTTGCTCAGAACCTATTTGTGTGGCAGGAGATCCCCCGCCTGCATTGCCCCCTCACCCCCATGAGACTTGTCCTCGCCTCCGTCCTGGTCGCCCTGCCCCTCCACGCCGCCGAAGTCACGGATGCGGACAAACGCATTGTGCAAACCATCCAACGGCTCAGCACCTTCGACTACGGCAAGGCAAATGCGGGAACCAAGGAGGCCATCAACCGTTATCTCACGGCCACCGTCGGCAGTGACGAATATTTCACGCTGGTGGACAAATATCACATTGCGGCCCAAACGCCTGCTCTTCTGAAGCTGGCCACCGCACAAGCCGGAACCCCCAAAGCTGGCGAAGCTGTGAAACTCCTGCTCAAACTCGGCCAACAGGAAACCCTGGGCAAAACTCTGGCCGGTCTGGCACCGGAGGCAGCCGGGGCCCTGCTGGAGAGCATTGCCAACGTGGGCAGCCATGAAGCCGTGACTCTCGCCATGATGGCTGTCACCGCTCCCGGCACCGTTCCGGAAGTCCGGCTGCGCACTGTTAAAGCTCTCGGTCAGGGTGCCGCCGGTCAGAAAGCCCTGCTGGAAGCCGCCCGCACGCAGACCCTGCCAGCCGACGTCCGCGAAGCCGCCGGCACGGCCCTGACCACTTCCACCGACGAAACGACCCGCACCGAGGCCGCCGCTCTGTTTCAAATGGCCGCCAAAAAGCCTCTTCCTCCGGTAGCGGAATTGGCCAAACGCACCGGAGATGCCACCAAAGGCCATGCCGTCTTTATGGCCTACTGCTTCACCTGCCATCAGGTGGACGGCGTGGGGATCGACTTTGGCCCTGCCCTCACGGAAATCGGCAGCAAACTCGCCAAAGAAGCGTTATACGACACCATCCTCAATCCCAGTGCCGGGATCAGTTTCGGCTTCGAGGGATTCGAGGTGAAAACCAAAACCGGCGAAACCTTCATCGGCGTCGTCGCCAGCGACACCGCCGCGGAACTCGCCCTGAAACTGCCCGGCGGCGTCATTCAAAAAATACCCAAGGCCAACCTCGCTGCCAAAACCCAACTCGGCGTTTCCCTGATGACACCCGGCCTGCAGACCGTGATGGAGGAAAGCCAGTTGGTCGACCTCATCGAATATTTGGCCGGTCTCAAAAAGAAGAACTGAAGCTTTTGCCGCGCCGTGACCGGGTCCCAGGCCCGATATCAGAAAACGAAACTCCTCCGGGGAATCCGGCCACATTCCCCTGCCCCTCCGGCTTGCGCCTTTGCCCGGCACCGTTAAGCTCAACAGTTCATGGCAGACGACGGGCTCACCCCAATGATGCGGCAATACCAGGCGATGCGCCGATCGCTGCCTGACGACGTGCTCCTGTTCTACCGCCTCGGGGACTTTTACGAAATGTTTTTTGAGGATGCGGTCACGGCGGCGGGAATCCTCAATCTCACCCTGACCAAACGCAACGCCATTCCGATGTGCGGCGTGCCCTATCATTCGGCAGAGGGATATATCCAGCGGCTGATCCGGGAGGGGAAACGCGTCGCCATCGCCGAACAGACCAGCGATCCCATTCCCGGCAAGCTGGTGGAGCGCGAGATTGCCCAGATCATCACCCCCGGCACCGTGATGGACCTGAATCTCCTGGAGAGCCGGAGGAACAATTTTCTCGCCGCCGTCTGGCAGGAAAAAAGCCGCTGCGGGCTGGCGTGGCTGGACCACACCACGGGGGACTTCCGTCTGGCCGAATACGCCGACGTGGCCGCGCTGATGGAGGCCCACGGCCGCATTGCGCCGGCGGAAACTCTGGTCAGTGAGGATCAGGCAGCTGTTTTCCATGCCCTCAAGGATGCCGTCCCTCTGGAAGCCTGGCCATTTCTGCTGGACCAGGCCCGGCACAATCTCCTGACGCATTTCAAGGTGCAGTCACTGGATGGTTATGGCTGCGCCGGCATGAAGGCCGGACTGTGCGCGGCGGGTGGGGTGCTCCACTACGTCAAGGAAGTCCTGCGGCGCAAAGTAGACCACCTGCGCCGGCTCCGCATTGCCAGCGAGGGCGGCACCGTGCTCATTGATGCCGCCAGCCGCGCCAATCTCGATCTGGTTTTTTCCCGCGGCGGCAATGAGCATACCCTGCTGGGCGCGATGGACCGCACCGCCACCCCCATGGGGGCGCGCCGCCTGCGCGAATGGATCCTCGAACCCCTGCACGACTTGGCCGGGCTGCGGGAACGTCAGGATCTGGTGGAAGCCCTGATCAATGCTCCTTTTGTCCTTGCAAAACTCCGGGAAGGCCTGAAATCGATCCGCGATATTGAGCGCACCCTTTCCCGCCTTGGCCAGGCCGGCGGCAATGCCCGCGATCTGCAGACTCTGGCCAACTCTCTGGAGGAAGTCCCTGCCCTCCGGGATCACCTCGAATCCCTCGATCCCTGCCCGGCCCTCGCGGCCGCCCTCCATCCGCGTCTCCGCTCCTTTCCGGACCTCACCGCCATGGTGCGCGATGTTATTGTTGACGAGCCGCCTTCCCAACTCAAAGACGGCGGGATTTTCCGGGAAGGTTATCACGCGACGCTGGATGAACTGCGGGCTGCATCCACCAGCGGCAAACAATGGATCGCCGACCTGCAGACGGCCGAGATCGAACGCACCGGGATCAAGTCCCTCAAGGTCAAGTTCAATGCGGTCTTCGGTTATTTCATTGAGATTACCCGGTCGAATCTTTCCAGCGTCCCGGATGATTACGTGCGCAAGCAAACCACCGTCAACGCCGAGCGGTTCATCACTCCGGGCCTCAAGGAAGTGGAAGATAAAATCCTTGGAGCCGACGAACGGGCCAAGCGCCTTGAATACGAGGAATTCCTCAGCCTGCGCACCCAGGTCCTCACGGAAATGGAAGCCATCCAGGACACCGCGGATGCCCTTGCCGTTCTGGATGTGATGGCCGGCATGGCGGAAAGCGCCCGGCTCTATCACTATTGCCGCCCGCTGCTCAATGAGTCCCGGACGCTTTACATCAAGGACGGCCGCCACCCCGTGCTGGACCAGAACCTGACCGGGGAAAAATTCGTCCCCAACGACGTGCTGCTGGAGCCTGACGAAAACCGGCTCATCATCCTGACCGGCCCCAACATGGCCGGGAAAAGCACTTACCTGAGGCAGACCGCCCTCCTCACCCTGATGGCGCAGACCGGCAGTTTCATTCCCGCCACTGCGGCGGAAATTGGCCTGGTGGACCGCATCTTCACCCGGGTCGGAGCGAGCGACGACCTCTCCCGCGGCCAGTCCACCTTTATGGTCGAGATGCACGAAACTGCCGCCATCCTCAACAATGCCAGCGACCGCAGTCTGGTTATCCTGGATGAAATCGGCCGCGGCACCGCCACTTTCGATGGACTGAGCATCGCATGGAGCGTCGCGGAGCACCTCCATGATACTATCGGCTGCCGCACCATTTTCGCCACCCACTATCACGAACTCACCGCCCTTGCCAGCCGCCGCCCTGCGGTGAAAAACCACAGCGTCGCCGTGCGTGAATGGAACGACCGCATCATCTTCCTGCGCAAGATCATCCCCGGGGCCGCTGACAAATCCTACGGCATCCAGGTCGCCCGCCTCGCTGGTCTTCCCCAGGAAATCCTCGACCGCGCCAAAGCCATCCTGACCACTTTGGAGGCGAATGCTGCGGCCCCGGAATCCGATGACCCCTCAGCCGGCCAAACCTCCGGACCCGCGCCAAAACCTGGCAAACCCAACAAAACAAAACTCACTGCGGTGGCCATCGACGGCCCGGAGACCCACCAACCGCAGATGGAGTTGTTCTAGCAAGTGGGCGGGAAAAAAGCCATCATCGCTCCGCGTGATGAGCAGCAGAACATGCCAGGGGCTTGGATTGCCGGTTCCGCTTGCACTGGCCTTGCCGGGGTTCCCTGCTTTTGCACCGTTTGCTCATCACGCGGAGCGATGATGGCTACTTTCATAAAGCTAGTGCCGAAGCATGACCGCCGCAGGCTCTGGACTGCGGCAAGCATTGCCGCTTTTCACACCCATCGTCCGGCTCACGGCGCAGGCCGGATCCGGCGGGCCTGTCCCCCCCATGATCCACCCGGCGGTGGGCGGCAGCCGGTCCTGTGGCTCAACGCGCGTTGAGGAGTTCGAAGCGGCGGCCCGGAGAGCTGTGGTTCCCACAGCAGTCCAGAGCCTGGGGCCGTCACGTGAAGGCTGCAGCCCGCCCGGATTTTACCTGAATCCTGCAGTCGTGGCCCGCCCGCAGCTTGTGAAACGCGGAAACGGATCTTAAAGTGATTTGGACTCCTTTGCTGCACCCTCTCCTTTGGCCCTGGCTCCCGGAGATCTTGACGCGGAGCCGTCTTTCGGATTCACATGTAGCAGTCCATCCTGTCATGAAACTCCGTCTGCTTCTCGCTGCCTTTTTGATCATGAATACGCCATCCCCGGGAGCGGTGGCCGGGCCTCCGATTGCCCAGCATCCGGAAAATCCGCATTACTTCCTGTGGCGGGGGCAGCCGACGATCCTGATCACGTCCGCAGAGCATTACGGGGCGGTGGTGAACCAGGCTTTTGACTATCAAAAATACCTGACCACGCTGGCGGCGGACGGCATGAACTACACGCGGATCTTCACCGGGGCTTATGTGGAACCGGAGGGCGCATTTAAGATTGAACGCAATACCCTCGCCCCGGCTCCGGGCCAGTTCATCTGTCCATGGGCGCGGCCGGCAGATGAAGGTGCTCAAGGAATTCATGAACAGCCTGGATTTCATCCGGATGAAGCCTGACAATTCGGTCATCAAAGGTGGAATTCCGGAAGGAGGCAGCGCCCGGGCTCTGGTGCAGCCGGGCCGGACCATCGCGGTCTACCTCCGTTGCGGAAAAAAGGGGCCCGGCAGCGCTCCGCTCGAGATTGAACTGCCGCAAGGCCAGTGGCTGGCGGAATGGATTGACCCTGTTTCCGGAAAAATCTCCGTAAGTGATGAAGTGGAAGGCGGAGCCGTCCGCGGCATCAGGGTGCCAGCCTACCAGGACGACGCCGCCCTGCGGCTGACGCGCCGGAAACAGAGCTGACCAGGGCCCATGAGGAGGGTCAACATTCTGTTGACCCGCATGAGGCGGACAGAATGTCCGCCCTCCTTATTCAAGCATCCCTGACTAGCAGTTATCGTCCGGTCACGACTTCCGCCCGGAGACGGTGGAGGAGACTGTAGAGGCCGAAGTAGGCGCGGTTCAGGTAGATGGATTCAGCAGGGCCGCGGGCCCCGCGGAGGCGGCGCAGGGTTTTGTCCTGGCGGTTGGTTTCGCCCAAATCATAAATGGCCTTCATGAAGGCTGGGTCGGCGAAGTCAAAGGTGGGGGCACGCAGGGGTTTGGCGAGGAGATCGATGGATTGACGGATCAAAGCGGAAATTTTCACGATGTCGCCGGGAGTATCCCTGGGGAGGAGAATGTCGAGAGCCCCAAGGGCGGCGGGAAAGGCGGTTTCATCGTCCAGCACCGCGGGATCAAGCAGAGCGAATTGGCGGTCGTGGAAATCCCGGGTGATGGCGCGGGTGCAGCCGAAGTCGAGGACCCAGAGCTGGTTTTCCCTGACAATAAAATTGCCGGGGTGGGGATCTGCATGGAACCGGAGCAGGGTGTGGACCTGATAGTCGTAAAAGTCCCAGAGGGCCTGGCCGATTTGGTTGCGTTCAGCCTGGGAAGCGGGGCCGTCCGCAAACCGGTCAAGGAGCTGGCCCTCCACCCAGTCCATGGTGAGAACCCGCGCCGAGCAGCGGCCGGGGTGAAAGGCGGGAAACCTGACATTTTCCAGGACGGCGCAGGCAGCGGCCAACTCCTGGGACCGGCGGAGTTCCATGGCATAATCTGTTTCCTCAAGGAGGCGGGCTTCGACTTCCCTGAAGTAGTGCGCGACGTCGGATTCCCTCAGTCCCAACATTTGCAGTGCGACCGGCTTGACGACGCGGAGGTCGCTGGTGAGGCTTTCGGCGACACCGGGGTATTGCACCTTCACGGCCACGGCGCGGCCCTGCAGCACCGCCCGGTGCACCTGGCCGATGGATGCGCCATGAGCGGCCTGTGGGGTGAACTGATCATAGAGCGACTCCACCGGCTGGCCGAATTCGCGCTCGATGGTGCGGCGGACCAACGGCCATGACAGGGGAGGGGCGGAATAGTGGGCCTGGGCAAAGTGAGTGGCGTAGGCTGCCGGCAGAAGCTGGTCATCCATGCTGAGCATTTGCGCCAGTTTGAGCGGGCCGCCTTTGAGCTGGCTGAAGGTTTCGTAAATCCGGCTGGCATTGGCTTCCTCAAGGGCCTCGCGGGCGGCGGCGGGATGCTGTGAGGAAACCGCGCGCTTTCCGTAGTATTTCAGATAGTTCATGCCCACGGCGGCTCCGGCTCCGGCAAGGGCGGCCATGCGGGATAACGGAGTGCTGCGGATGCTGGCCTGGCCGGAAGCGGACTCGGGGAGGGGATCCATGGGAACAGGGGCGGAAACTGGGGATTCAGGCCGCCATCCCGGCGTTAGGGCCTGATGGAGGCGCGCAGGCTTGAGGCCCGTGGTTCTGTCCTAAGCACGGTTGGTCCACTTCGGCAGGAGGAAGCGGAGGAGATCAAGTCCGGAATCCAGCGCCTGTTTGCCGATGAGGTCAAAGAGGGCCGTGGTGGATTTTTCGATAAAGGCATCGGTGCGCTCGTAGCATGGACTGGCGTCGCGGAGGTGGAAGTCGATGACACTGCGGAACAAACGGTAGGCAGCCTGCGGATATAGTTTGCCGAGGGGACCGCGGGAAGCAATTTCCCCGGCGGTGCGGCCGTGTTCGAGGAGCAGTTGGGCGAAGGCAAGAAACCGGCGTTCGAAGCCTTCCAGCTCCGGTGGATTGGACAGGACGCCGCGTCCCTGGAGGCGGAGCAGGAGGAGAGAACGGAAGTCCAGAGAGGCCTCCACAAAAGCAAAGAGGAAAGCCAGCATGCGGTGGCGGGCGCTGAAGGATTCCCACTCGGCCCCAGCCTCCACCGAGGTGATTACCTGATCCAGCCGCCCCACCCACCACGCGGACTCGACGGCCTCAAGGGAAGGAAATTCGGCAAAGAATTCCCGTTCGGTGAAACCATTGGTTTCGGCGAACCGGAAGACGGAGGCAGGGGAGTGTCCTTCCCGGCGCAGGTGGGATTCGTAGGCGCGCAGGATCTGCTGGCGCAGGGGCGGCGCGGTGATTTCACAGGAGGTATCCATGTTTCATTTACGCTCCGCATCCGTGCCGGCACCACCGATTCATGCGATAAAGATGCCGGGCCGCCATGCTCTCCGGCAGCCTTCCGGGTGCGGGCGCAGGTTGGCGGGTGTGGGCCGGTCATTCCTCCCCCGAACGAAAGACCGGATCCAACAGGTCGGCCGCCGCCGCCGGGCGGGAAAAAGCAAGGGCGGCGGGTGGTTCCAGCCCGGAAACGTTTTTGCCCAGCACCAGAAAATGGAACTTCTGCCCAAGATGCGCGGGGTGGGTCAGGGTCTGGAATTGCCGCTGCCAGGAAGCTCCGGCAGCAGGAGCGTCCTGCTCCATTTCCCGCAGGACCGGAGCAGCGGCGGCGGTCAGGAAACGGGCCTGGTCGAGGAACCCCAGCACTTCACACCCGGCCTGCTGTGCGGCCGTGGCCGCGAGGGAAAAATCCACGTGGGAGGTGAGATCGGTTTCGCCGATGGCATCAAAAGGGTCTTCGTGGGCCCGGTGATTCCGGTAACAACGCAGGGTGCCGGTATGGCGATGGGGGGCGTAATAATCGCGGGCAGGATAACCGTAGTCCGCAAAAAACAAGTAACCCTGACGCAGCCGCTCTGCGGCAAGACGCAGATGGGACGCGACGGCAGGAGCAATCTCGGTGGTGTAGCCTTCGGGAAAATCCGCTCCCAGCCATGCCAGCCGGCGCAACAGCGCAGTGTCTTCCGGTGATTTTTCCAGCCAGGCAAAGCGGCCCGAAGCATCCAAAGTGACGTGAAGTTCGCGCCACTGACCATCGGCAAACCGCACACGCCGGCAAGGGATGGCATCCAACAATTCGTTGGCGAAATAACAACCATGGGCGGCCGGTCCGGCGGCCTCATGGGTCACCCGGTCGGCAAAGGCACCCAGCGTTTCCTGCTGGCGTAGCCGGGCGGCCGCCAGGGGTTCGTCTATTTCCCATGTGAGCGCTGCAAAAAAGCCCGGCCGGTGGTCCCGGACCCATGTGAGGACGTCGAGGGCAAACTGTCCGTCATTGGCTCCGGCTTCAAGGATGGTGAAGGGGGAAGGTTTGCCCATGCGCTCCCACGCCGCGCAAAATTCGCGGGCCATGAGCTGGCCAAAGACGGGACCGACACTGACACTGGTGAAGAAGTCGCCTTGCCGGCCGGTGCGGGGCGCCAGACCCGCGTAGTAGCCGTGTTCCGGATGATAGAGTGCAGCGGCCATGAAACTGGAAAAAGGCATCGAACCTCCGTCCTGAAGGCGGTCAGTAAGCAGTCTGGCCAGCGGGTTCATGAGGGATCGGGGTAATGCACTTTCACCAGATACAGTCCGTCGGCCGGGGCGACATGGGCACACTTTCTATGGGTGCGGCGGTGCAACAAATCGGCCAGCCAGGAGAGCGGTTCGCGGCCCACGGCGACCCGGAGAAGTCCACCGGTGAGGAGACGCACCATTTTATAGAGGAATCCGGAACCGTGAAAGGTGAGGGTCAGCAGTTCGCCCTGAACCTCCGGTATCACCGACCAAAGGGTCCGGACGTTGTTTTCCGTACCATCCTCATTCCCGCGGAAAGCGGCGAAATTGGAGAAATCGTGGGTGCCCTGAATGGCCTTGCAGGCAGAAGCCAACCGGCTCAAATCAAGCGGCCGCGCGTGATGGCAGGCAAGGCCCGCTTCCAAGGGGGGGAGCACCGGACCGGTCCAGATCCGGTAGCGATACGTTTTTCCGGTGGCATCAAAGCGGGCATGGAAGGTGTCAGGGACGATCTGACTTTTCATGACGCGGATGGTAGGGGGCAGATGGACATTGAGGGCGCGCTGCCATGCCTCCGGAGGCAGCGTTTTTACTGCCGGGGTGTCAAAATGAACCACCTGCCCCAAGGCATGCACGCCAGCGTCGGTGCGTCCACTCGCCAATACCCTGAGCGGCTGATCAGGAAGCACTTTGAGGATGGCACTTTCCAAAGTATCCTGAACCGTTAGGCCCGACGGCTGGGACTGCCAGCCTGCAAACGGGCGGCCATCATAAGCCAGAGTCAGGCGGAAGCGGGGCATGGGAAGCGGAAAGGCGAAAGGCCAAAGGCCAAAGGCCAAAGGCTAAAGGCTGAAGGCTGAAGACTATAGGCCAAAGTCCAAGGGCGAAAAAATCGACCGTGGGTGGTGGTGGAGATTCTGATGATCTAATGGTTGGGCCCGGGGGGGGAGTGTGCATCCAGAAAGTCCTGAAGAATGACTACGGCGGCGACCTGATCGATCAAGGGGCGGTGGGATTTGGTGCGTTTACCTGCAGCCCGGAGGTGCCCGGAGGCATCCACGGTGGAGCGGTATTCATCCTGGAAATAGATTGGGGTATCCGGAGGAAGGCGCGGCCGGAGTTGCTCCGCAAAGGCACGGACCCTGGCGGCGGCGGTGCCTTCCTCTCCATCCGCCCGGATCGGCAGGCCTACCACCACTGCGGTGGCCTTTCGCTCGCCGAAGATTTTGGCGATACGGAGGAGGGCCTGTTCCCTTGGCTGGGCCGGGACGGTCTCCACTGGATGGGCAAGGAGACCGAGGTCATCCGAACCGGCGACTCCAATTCGGGCTTCCCCATAGTCGAGGGCGATCAGCCGGGGGCCGCAAGCCGGGGAAGTAGACATGGTGGCGGAAGGATGAGACAAAAACAGCGCCCCGGTGAAGGGGCGCTGCTCGGGATGAAAATGGATAATCGGATAAGCCGCCTTAGCCTCCGGGAACGATGATCTGGTCACCGTCCATGAGGATGGGATTGTTGGAACCGTCCGGATTGATCTTGCGCATATCGTAGACGCTTTCCTGGTTTCCGCGGATCAGCTTTACTTTACGCGTCTGTGCAAATTCCGTAAACCCACCCGCTCTGTTGATGGCCTGCAGCAGCCGCATGCCCTGACGCAGGGGGAATTCCCCGCTGCCACGGACCTCTCCACCGACGTTCACCACGTGGTTTGCCATGCCTGTTTCGGTCATCGCCGGCAGCGTCACATTGATCATGCAGTTGGTGTAAATGTCTGCGGCCTTGTAGGCCGTCTCGATACGCCTCGCCAAAGTCGTAACGGTAACCCCCGAAGCGGGAATTTCCTGATCCAGCATCGGAAGCTTGATCGTTCCACGGTCGGAAACCGCGTAGGTTGTGGTGACGTTTTCCGCGTCTTCAGCGGGGGTCTTCAACTGGATGATAACAGAATCTCCGGGCTTCAGGACCCCGGCAAATTGGGCATGGACCGACGGCGCTGCGAGAAGGCAGGCCCAGAAAAGGAATGAGAGGAATTTCATAGCTTGGGAATGTTGGAGTTTGGATTGATTGGAGCGGCAAAGGTGCAATCAATAATCTTCGTCATCGGCCTTCCGGCCACTGCCGGCCGCGGCACCGCTCCGGGTGGAAGCGGGCGCAGCCGAAGCTGAACTCCGGGCGGGACGTCCCTTTTCCATGTTGGTGGGGGAGTAGTAAGTGTAGTAGCTGGTGTAGTATTGATACTGGCTGTCGCTGCGGACATCCACGTTGTTGAGGACCACGCCGAGGAGGTTGCCGCCCACGTTTTCGATGGCCTGCTTGACGCGCATCAGCATGGTGCGCGGGAGCTTGCGGTGTTGGATTACGATGATGGTCAGGTCCACTTCGGAGGCGAGCACCGAGGCATCGCTGACCCCGAGAATTGGTGGAGAGTCGATCAGGACGAGGTCGAACCGGTTTTTGACATCGGCAATCAACTCCGACATGCGGCGGCTGTTGAGGATGCCGGCGGCGTCGGCGGGCAGAATGCCGGAGGGCATGAAATACAGATTTTCGATCGGGGTCTGAAGGATCACATCCTCCAACTGCAACGCGGTGGTCAGGTAGTTGGTGAGACCGACCGAGTTGTTGATATCGAAGAAGGTATGCAATTTCGGGCGGCGGAGGTCACCGTCGATCATCAGGGTGTTATATCCGCCCTGGGCACAGATGTAGGCCAGGTTGACAAGGGTGGTGGATTTGCCTTCACCGGCACCACCGGAGACGATGGTAATGGCGTTGGCATCGGCGCTCTTGCGGTTGAACTCGATGTTGGTGCGCAAAATTCGATAGGCTTCCGCGTCCGGACTGAGGCCACTTTGTTTGTGAAGCACGCCCACGTCCTTTGGAATGACGGCAAGGACGGGAACACCCAGATAGCGTTCGACGTCGTCCAGGGTCTTGACGCTGGTGTCGAGGTATTCGAGGAAGAAGGCGAGGATCAGGCCGAGGATCAGACCCAGACCGGCTCCAATAGAGAGCAGCAGGGGAACGTTGGGGCGGGCCGGCGTGGTGTCCGGTTTGGCGACTTCGTGAATTTCGATCGGGGTGCGGGGCAGCAGTTCGTTGACTTGGGTTTTAAGGAAGGTTTCCCGCATCTGATTCAGCAGGTCGAGTTTCATCTCGTAGCGGGTTTTGGACTGGGCGTATTCCGCTGACCGTTGTTTGTCATCCACGGTCTCATCCTTTTTCTCCTTGCTGATATCCCGGACACTGGCGAGGGCATCTTCCAGATTTTTGATGGTGATGCTGAGGCTGTCGCGGTAGTTGATGGCGGCGCTTTCGAGGATGCGTTTTTCCTCCTCAATTTGCATAAAGAGACCCACCACCTTGGGGTGGCGTTTGCCAAACCCGGAGTGTGTCAGGCGTTGATACTCGACTTTGTCGGTTTTGTATTTCGCCGCAAAGTTCATGATGGTGTCGTCCTTGATGCCGAGTTGCATGGCGCTCTCGATCAATTTCTCACCGGTGAGGGCCTGGAGATTTTTCAGCTGGGCTTTCAGGGTCCCCACTTCCATTTGCATCTCCAATTCGCTGCGTTTGCTTTGTTGGTAACTGTCGTCACTGGTGCCAATATGGGGGGTAATCCCGCGGCCGGTCATGATGCTCATGTCTACGATACCGTATTGTTTCATCAGGGTCATCATCTCCACCCGGGCCGCCTCCACTTCGTCTTCCTGGGAATTGAGACGGTTATCGAGCACTTTGACAATGCGGCTGACGCGTTCCTGTTCGGTTTCACGGCGGCGCTGTTCATAGGCTTCACGGACCGCGTTGGCGAGTTCTGCGGCTTCATCCCATTTGGTGCTGTAAACCTCAATGTTCATGATTTCCGTGCCGCGTTCCTCCTCGGTCTCGATCATGCGGCTGAGTTTGCTGACGGCATCATCCTCCGTCATATCCCAGCGGGTTTTGAGATTTTTCTGGTTCACCACCCGGAGCAGCGTTTCGCGGGAAGTGATGATTTTGAACTGGGTTTCAAGGAAATTGGCTCCGATCAGCCGGGTATCCTCCCGGCTCCCTTCATCAAAAATGACTCCGGCCCCGCGCGACGATTGATGAACCTGCAGACTGGTGCGTCCGACATATTTTTTGTCCAACAGAGCTACGATCACCAGTGACGCCAGCAGAACGAGGAAGAAGGTCAGGAGGATCACTCCCCAGCGGTTTCGCACGACCTGCCAATAATCGAGGGCGTGCATTTTGGATTCGGCGAGCTGCTCTTTCATGAGGTGGGGGGTGGTGTAAGAAGGTTGGCGTCTGTTGGATTTAACGCCGGGAAGGCAATCTGTAAAGGAAAAGCCCTCACAGTATCAGGGACACTGTGAGGGCTGAAGTCGTTCAACTCCGGTCGGCCGGATTAGAATTTTGCGGTCAAGCCGAGGGAAAGAATATGGCGGTCATATTCCCGGAACTCCTCATCGGACATATTGCTGGTGAAGGAATAGCCTGCGTTGAGGACGAGATTCCGGTAAACATTGAAGTCAAGTCCGACGCTGAGTTCCACGATGTTGTCATCGAAGTCGGAACTGCCGCCTTCAAACTGGTCGAAGACGTAGTTGGCTCCCACATTGCCGGCGAGGCGGTTGGTGAAGCGCTGCTGGACGCTGACTCCGGTGCGGAAGGAAGTGCGTTCTGTATAAGTGCCGATGTCGGAATCTTCAAAACCGTAGCGTCCATACCAACGGACATAGGTTTGTTTGGCGACACTGTGTGAGAAGCTGGCCTCGGCGTAGGGGTTGGTATCACTTCCGCCGTTGTCGCGGTCACGCACTTCGGCACCGGCCCGGAAGCTGCCCACGGTGCGCCGGCTGAAGGAATGATCCAAGCCTCCGAGGAAATACTGGGAGGTGTAATCGCCAAACCCATTATCATACTCAGTCATTCCGTAACGATAGGTCAGGACTGCGGTGGTGACCTTGCTCAGGGCATACCGGAAATCCTGGGAGAACAAATGGGAAGTATAATTTTCCCCGGACTCGAAGTCATTATCGTAGTCAATTCCGGAGATGGTATATCCTGAAACGGTGGAGAAGCGCTTGGTCCAGGCGTAGGCCACGTTCAGGTTGTTGTAGCCGTAGATATAAGGCTCGGTGCGGCGGGCTACCGAGGTGCCGATCTGATAATTCGGTTCGTATTCGTAGGCGAAGTAGAGACTGTCCGAAATGGTCAGGCGGGGATTGACCCGGTGGCGCACGGCAAAATTGATGCTGGCACTCTGCTGGAAGTCATCCATGCCGTCCGGGGCATCCAAATAATAGAAGGGATTGTAGGTCAGGCCAAAGGAATAGGAGGTGCGGCGGTCACCGGTGCTGTATTCCGCGATGATTCTTCCGCTGATGAAGCCGCTTTCCTGCTCGTTGTCGGAGCTAAGGTTGACATTCGAGTCCCAGCCGGCTCCAACACCAACGGTGACAGAGAAGGGAAGTTTCTTCTCGAATTCGTCACGTTGTCCGAGGCTGAGCAGCCCTTGAGCGGGAGCACTGGAGCTGAGGACTGCGAGCGAAGCGGCGGAGAGCAGGCAAAGTTGGCGTTTCATGGAGGATTAGGATGGGAAACTGTGGCTTGCGGGGGGAGAGGTAGGGGTTCAGCAGGTCGAAAATAACTGAATACCATCTCAACTTGCCAGCATGAGGGCATCGTTTCAAGGTATTTGTTTAAAAAAAGGTCAGGTTTAATCGGGGGAGCTGCGGGTGACGGGACTGGCGGGACGCCGGGGGACCATTTTGATCGTGCGGATGATGTGGATTTTCTTCATCTCACGGAACTGATTATTCCCGGATGAATAAACACCCCGTGGGAGGGGAGCGTAATAGATCCCGGTCACTCCCACTGCTGGCCAATCCTCCGGGACCTCGTCGGTTTCACTGGGTTCTGGAGGGGCATGCGCGGGTAATTTACCCAAGGAAGCTTTGCCCTCCGCCAGCGGAGGGAGGGCCTCCAAAGCTTCGGATGGTGCCGGGGTTCCGGAAGCCAGGAGACCCGGTGCCTTGTCGCCCAATTCCCGGGAAAGCGCCTGCTGAATCGCGGAGACGGCCTCGGGAGACTCCAGAGTGGCGCATTCCACGGTGCGGGCGGCCGCAGCAGGCACCATGCGGATGGCAGTGACCACCACTTGCCCCACCAGCCCGTGGTCGGCCCCGGCAAAACTGACCGCCAAGCGGACAATCGGGCAGACACAACGCTCGTTGGTGGCCAACGCGTCCTCTACGGCGAGCAGGAGCCGGCCGGGTTCCCGCGCAAAATCGGCTTTCATCCGGGCCAGCACTTCGGCGCAATCCGCTGGAGCGGCCGGAGCGGCCGGAGCGGCCGGAGCGGCATTTGGCTGCGCCCTCAAGGGCCCCGCCAAACAAGGCCACACCATCAGCAGCAGGAGGCGGCGGGGAAGGCGGAAAAGTTTCATGGCGGTGGGGCCGCCTGAAGCAAGGTGGAGCGGGCAGCGGGAATCGAACCCGCCTGGCCAGCTTGGAAGGCTGGAACTTTACCACTAAGCTATGCCCGCGAAGGATGCGTCAGGTGCCTTAAAATAAGAAAAACCAGAAATTCAGCAAGTATTATTTCTAAGACTTATTGACCATTTTCAGGTTTTCGGCACCGGTCGCAGGGCTATTAACGCACATCGAACGCATCGCGCAAGGCGTCTCCCAAAAAATTCAGCGCCAGCAGGGTGATGCCCATGACTACGGCGGGGGTCACCAAAAGCCACCATCGGGAAATCAGCGGATTCACGGCACTGGCCCCTTCTTTGAGGAGGGTGCCCCAACTGGAGGCCGGTTCTTCAATGCCCAGGCCAAGGAAACTGAGAAAACTTTCATCGAGCACCACGACAGGGACGGTGAGGGTTAGGTAGGTCAGGATGACGGTCCACAGATTGGGCAGGAGGTGACGACCCATGATTTTCCACCGGGTCTGGCCGAGGACCCGGGCGGCGGCGATGAACTGCTGCTCTTTCAGGACCAGCACCTGGCCGCGGACGATGCGGGCCATGGTCAACCATTCGATGAAACCCAGGCAGAAAATCAGGATAATGGTCCGTTGGTAGGGGATCGCGCCATCCACCCATGCTTTGAGGGTCATCCAGTTTCTGGCATCGGCCCATTCCCGGGCTTCATTGATGGCCAGGCTGAGCGGTCCAGTCAGGGCACTGATGAGGATGAGCACAAACAGCACCCGGGGATTGGCATAGAGGACATCGACGAGGCGCATCAGGAATGCGTCTACTTTTCCTCCATAATAACCGGCGGTCATGCCCACCAGGGTGCCGATGAACAAACTCACCGCTGCGGCGCAAAGCCCCACCACCAGGGACACGCGCCCTCCTGCAAGGACCCGGTAAAGCACATCGCGGCCACTGGCATCCGTGCCGAGCCACGCTTGATACACCGCTCCGTCCGCCGAGGTGACAACGGTGCCGGGTGGACTGTAGGTGGCCGCGCTGGTGGCATTCCGGGCGGTTTCCATCAGGGGCGGGGCCAGAAAACAGGCCAGAGCGGACAAAAGCAGCACCACCAGCGAGAGCAGGGCCATACGATCCAGCTTCAATCGCTCCCATCCACTGAGGGGATCAGACAGAGCACGCCCGGGGGCAGCGATGGCAGGGGCGGCGCTACTCATAGAGTTTGATGCGGCGGTCCAGCACGCAGTAAAGCACATCCACGACAAAATTGAGCACCACCAGCAGCACACAATAAACCGCCACTGCTCCCATCAGCAAAAAGCCGTCCTTATTTAAAATGGAATTCACAAAATGCTGCCCGGCCCCGGGAATTCCAAAAATACTTTCCACCACCACACTGCCCGTCAACAGGCCGGCCGCGAGGGGCCCAAGGTAACTGACCACCGGAAGCACGGCCACTTTCAGGGCGTGCTTGAAGATGACCTGTCGTTCCGGCAAGCCTTTGGCCCGGGCGGTCCGGATGTAATCCGCGCCCAGCACTTCCACCATGCTGTTGCGCATCAGCCTCGCCACGTAAGCTCCATAAGGAATGGCGAGGCAAATCGCGGGCAGGATGACGTGTTTGAGGCTAGTCCAGCCGCCTACCGGGAACCATCCCAGATTCAAGGCAAAAACAAGGACCAGCAGCGGTCCCGTGACAAACGTCGGGAGGGAAATCGCCAGCAGCGCGCCCGTCATGGCCATGCGGTCGGGCCAGCCATTTTTCCGTGCCGCCGCCATGGCACCCACCGCAATTCCCCCGCTCGCCGCCAGCACAAAGGCCACACCCCCGAGAGTAAAACTCACTGGCAGGCTCTGCTTCAGGATCTCGGTCACGGTGAAATTCTTCGATTTCATCGACTCCCGGAAATCCCCCTGCATCGCATCCTGCCACCAGCGGCCGACCTGCCACCAAAGCGGCCCGTCCAGTTTGTATTTTACTTCCCTCTCGTGGATCGCGGCCGCCGACAAATCCCGCTCTCCGGAAAACGGTCCGCCTGGAGATACGCGGAAGAGCACAAAAGTCAGCGTCAACACCACCGCCAGCACCGCCAGCAGGCTGAGAAAACGCGTCAGGAGAAAGCGGCCCATTCCGGGCGAAGAGATCAAACCGGACCACGCCGCGGGCAAGACGGAATCCACGCAAGTTTTCAGGGAGGGTCATACTCCGCCCGGATGCGGGCGAAAACAGCCGCATCATCGTTGACCGGAATTCGGATGATGGTATCCCCGGGCGGCAGCCGCCCCGGCAGGGTGGTGGTGGAGGAAGCCGCTGTGGTTCGGAATATTTGCCAGCGTCCCATGTCCGGAGAGGTTTCGGTGATGTAACGCACATCCGCTTTTGAGGGGCCAAAAGTCAGCACCAGCTCCCTCTGGCCCGTTCCCGAATTTTTGCCCGGCAGGCCAATGATCCCCCCGCTCCCGCCGGAGCTGGAGGACCGCTCAAGGCTCACCTTGGGCAGCCGCCCCTGATCGGCCGTGTAAGGCTGGCCGCCGAAGGCATATTCCATAAAGTGGCCCAGCCCATCCCCGTCGGGATCTGCCGCATCAAAGCCGGGCGCGTCCAGGACGTCGTTGGAATAACCGTGATTTTTCAGCAGGGATTTCCATGCCGCGTAACCTTTGAGGGGACTGAGCAGGGCGGTCTGACTGTCCTCGCGGTTGCCTCCGACCAGATTTAAACGGACCCGCACCCAAACCGGCATGGGCTGCGTGGTGCCTACGGGAAGCAGGATGCTTTGCAGGGCGCCGGTGGCTCCGGGAATCGGATTGGAGGTATCCCCGCGGTTTCCATAATACCATTGATAGGCCTTCAGCGCGGTGCTGAAGGGCACCACCCGGAAAACGGCCGATTGCCCGGGTGCCACCGCCCGGTCCTCCGGCTGGGTTTCGATGAGCGGGGCATCATTATCCACGACTGTGATCAGGAGATCACTGCGCACGCCGAAAAAGGCAGGGTCGGTCGTGCTGGTAACTTTGTGAGTGAGAACGGTGAGCTTGTCTCCCTCCACCACATTGTCATCGACTGCGGAAAGCACCACCTGCTGGGGGGTGGAATAGTTGGCCGCAGTAAAGGTCAGGCTGGTCCGGCTGGTATCCAACTGGGTGCCGGGATCAATCTCCACGGTCACTGAACTGGCCGGGGCCTGGTCCAGCCGGACGGTATAGACCCTGACAATGGCGGCACCCTCGGTCACCGAGGAGCCCACATTGGTAAGGATCAGCCGGCCCGGGTTGAAAATCCCGGCGGCGATGATTTTGATATCGTCCACGTTCCATCCGCCCGCAGTTTGTTCCCCGTCGGTCGTGCCCAACCCGAAACGGAACCGCAATCCGGCAGCATTGTCGGCGATGGCGGGAGGCAGGTTGATTTCCTGCAATTTCCATGAACCATCAAAGATGGCGGTATCCTCCTGATTTTGCCACACCGTGGTCCATGCGGAGCCATCGCGGCTCGCCTGAACCCGGACCCGGTCCCCGGCGGCGACGGACAGCCAGCGCCGGAACTGGATGGAGAGATTCCGGTATCCGGAGACATTGATGGCGGGGGAAACCGCATACCGCGTCGTGGTCAGGCCATTTTGATATAGGGCAGCATCCCCACTGCCGAGGCGATAGCCCAGCACCCGGTCCCCTCTCCATGCGGAAGCTGGATCGTGTTGATATCCTCCGGTGCCCTGGGGCTCGCCCGTGCTCCAACCACTGTCGAAGGTGAAAATGGCCTGCGGCCCGGTTTCCTCGAAGGTGCGTTCCCACATTTTTTTGCGCATGTAAAAGGTGCCGACCTTCTGGGCGGGAGCGAAGTTGCCGTTCACGTCCCGGATTTTGCCACTGCGCAGCCAGACTTGGTATTCTCCGACATCCGTATCGTCCCACTCCCCTCCTGGCGGCGCGAGCCGGTAGTCCATGGTCCATGACTTGTTGTAATTGGAACTGACCGCCCCGGTGCGCACGGGGACGGAGGGGATCGAGACATACAAGGATTCGCCGGCCGTGACCCGGCGCACTTCGATGCAGTTTTTGCCTGCCTCGCTGACAAGCACCGGTGCGATGTCCGTGCAGGCCACGCGGAAGTCGTAGGCGGTCTCTCCATTCGTGGCATTGCCCAGTCCCCCCGGGATGGTGACCACCGGGGGATTCGGATCGCTGTCCGGCAGCGCCCGGCTGGCCAGGGTGGTCTCCACATTGCCATTCCCCCAATCGTCCTTGACGGCATTGGCCGGGGCAAAAATGCGGTAGGTGCCCCCTTCTCCGATATCCCAGTCCGGACCGGGGGCATCGAAACGGTAGGTGGCGTAGCGTTGCCGCCCATCGCCCGAATTGGAAACCAGCAGGCCATTGATAGCCGGGTGGTTGCCTCGTTGCATCACAATATCGCCGGTGCCCAGGGTTGCGGTGTCGACGAGGGTTTCGTCCTGATATTTCACCTGCACTTCGGCCGAAGGGCTCCCCAGTTCAAATTTGGCGATGGACACGAAGGACACCACCGGAGGAGTGGGTTCATAACCGAAGGGAAGGACAAAAACCGAATAGGTGCCCAGTTGGCCATAACGAGGGTAGCCGGGATCGCTGCTGGATTCCGGCCTGGTGGTCGAACGCACCGTCAGATAATAGGTGCCTGCTTCCAGATACAAGGCTGAGGTGGCATCGGTGGAGGTTGCCCAGTCCGTTTCATCCAACAATTGGTTCAGGCCGTTGCGCACCTGAATCGTCAGGTTCACGTTTTTCCCGAAAGGATTGCCCCATGCCTGAAACGCCCATGTGCCCGTGGGCAACTGCAGGCGGAACCAATCCACATCCGTCGAGGTCTCCAGCATCCCGCGGCCATTGAAAACCGGGCCGGTTCCTTCAGGCGTCAGGCTGGTGGCACTGGCCGAACTCCCGCCGTGGTCGTCCGCGACGCCTGTCAGGTAGACCAACAGATTGGCCTTCTGGTCCTGACTGCTGGTATGCCATGGATAGGATCCGTTGTCCCATGTGGTCAGATACCGGGCATCCACCGCTCCATAGCCCATGATCGGAGCCCAGCCATTGGCCCCTTCCCCGTGGCCCCGGTAGTATTCGCGGAAGTCAAACTCTGTAACATTGCCATATCCCGAATGCCGCAGGCCAAGGGCGTGTCCGGCTTCATGGGAGATCGTTTCTCCAGCGCTCAGCCAATCCATGTTCCACACCCACACAACCACCCCGCTGCTGCCAAAGTTACCCACCTGGGCCACGCCGCCTTTGGCCTCCACTTCCTCGTCCGGATCATCGCCATACCAGTTTTTGGTGGGAGTGATCGCGACCCGGATCCTCGACCCTGAAGATGCAGCGTTAAACGCAGCTCCAGAGGTGGTCACATTCACGTTGAAGGGCTGGAAATCTTCCGCCGCATGCGCCCAGGCGCGGATCCGGTCTTCGGTGGACATGCCACAGTCGGCATAATTGATGGTATTGTCTTCATTGTATTCGCTGTTCCAATAGGTATTCGAGATGGCCCCACCGTTAAAATCCAGAAAAATGACCCGGGACGCGCCTGGCCGGCTCTGCAGGTTGGCCACATTCAAAGCCGGATCCACCCCGGGGCTATCCGGGTCCGTATCGGTACTCCCCGCCTGGGAACATTCCACCTCACTCCTCGCCCAACGCTCGATCCAAGGTCCTTCATGCCCCGGCGGTCCCGGAAAAATCCGGTAGGCCACCGGTTGTCCGCGCAAAGTTAGAGAACCGTGCCAGCCATTGGCGTTTTTTTCGATAAAAAATTTGCCCTCCGGGCTGCTCAGGCGGCCGGACCAAATCCTTGCCCCGGGCTCGACTTCCACACTTTGCCGCACCGTCCCTGCAGCCGTCCGGCCATCGAACAGAGGAAAAATCACCTCACTGCCCGCCATGGCATGCTCCAATCCCGTGGCGTCCATGGCGAGACGGCCGCTGCGTTGGGGCAAGGCTCCACCCGTGCCCGGAGCCCAGTGGGAAACCGGCACCGGGTCCGCTTCCAGTCCCCAGCTCCGCAAAGGTCCGGCAGCCGCCGCATGCGGCATTTTCTTCACCTGCGTGGCTGGCTGGTCATTGGCTGGCAGCCGGCGGTCCGGATCATCCGTTCCGGCCGATTGGATCTGCTGTGCGGCAAGGGAACTTGCCCCCTTCCCGCTAACTCCGCGTTCAGGCGACCCGACGGTGTCTGCCGTCTTCCTCCCGGGCGATTCAAGGAAAATGGAATCATCACTGTTCCCCGGACCCAACAGGACCACCGCGAGTCCCCCTCCCAGCAGGAGGGGCAACAACACAATCAAAGAGCGGCAGAAGGCAGCAGCGGGCGTTTTCATGGCATTTTTGCGGCCGTGGAAAAACCGGCCTGCTTCTTCATGGGGAATTGTCCCACCCAATCCGCCAACTTTCCTCAAAATATTTTTTTGCGTCTGTCATGGACCGGCAGCCGCAGAAAGGCAGTTCCCCTTCGCCGGCTTTTCGGTTAATGCTGCCCCTATGTCCTCCCCGCCTGAAGGCTCCTCCGAACCTCTCACCATGGTGCTCCAGCAACTGGCCGCCGGGAATCCAGACGCCGGCGGGGATCTGATGGCCATGGTCTATCAACAGCTCCGCTCGCTGGCCCGGCAGCGGATCCTCACCGACACCAACTCCACCCTCCAGCCCACCGAACTCGTCCACGAAGCCTGGCTTCAGCTCGGCGGTGGCCGGGATGGCTCACCGGCATGGGAAAACCGCCGCCATTTTTTCGGAGCTGCGGCCCGCGCGATGCAGCAAATCCTCGTCGCCCATGCCCGCCGCAAAGGAGCAGTCAAACGAGGCAGCGGCCGTCCTGCCCTGGAAATCGGCAGCATCCTCGACCTCGCCGCCGAACCCGTGCCGGAAATCATCCTTGCCCTCGACGAAGCCCTCGAAACCCTGCAGGCCTCGTTTCCGGAGGAAGCCGAAGTCGTGATGTTCCGCTTTTTTGCCGGCCTCAGTGTCCAGGAGACGGCCGCCGCCCTGCAAATTTCCCCGCGCCAGGTGGAACGCCACTGGCAATTCGCCCGCGCCTGGCTTTTTGATGCCCTTGGTCCCTAACCGGTCAAAATCACTTCCTTTTCGCGCTTCCCGTTTTTCCCATGTCCGCCCCCGAGCCGCAACGGATCCGCCTCCTCTTCGATGCTGCCATCGCCCTGCCGGAAACAGAGCGGGAGGGTTTTCTGGCGGCGGAATGCGGCGGCGATTCCGGCCTGCATGCCGCAGTTTCGCGCCTCCTCGCGGCCAGCCGGGCCAGCGGCAGTTTCCTTTCGTCCGCCACCCTGACCCATCAGGGCGAGGCCCTCACCGAAGCCGGCGGCTTGCGGAACGGGGACCGCATCGGACCCTATCAAATCACCGGAGAACTGGGACGGGGCGGCGGCGGGGTGGTTTACCTGGCCCGGCAGGAAGCACCCGTGGACCGGGAGGTCGCCCTGAAAATGCTGCCGGCCACGGCGGATACAGCGGAAGCGGCCCACCGTTTTCGCGGAGAGCAGCGCACCCTTGCGCGCATGGAGCACGACCACATCGCCCGCCTCTATGATGCCGGCGTCGATCCCCGCGGGCGGCTTTGGTTTGCGATGGAACTGGTTCGGGGGGAACCGGTCACCCGCTTCTGCGACCACCATCGGCTAACGCTTCCAGAACGCCTGCGGCTGTTTGCCGCCGTCTGCCGGGCGGTGCACCACGCGCACCTGCGGGGCGTGATCCATCGCGATCTCAAGCCATCCAATCTGCTGGTCACGGGAACCGCCTTGCAGCCCGTGCCCAAGGTGATCGATTTTGGCATTGCCCGCGCTCTGGAAGCCGATGCCGGCCATGGTTTCACCGTGACCGGCGGGCTGACCGGCACTCCGGCTTACATGAGTCCGGAACAATTCGGGGACGGCACCGGCGAAGTGGATGCCCGCACCGATCTTTATTCGCTGGGGCTGGTCCTCTTTGAAGTGTTGAGCGGGCTCAAGGCCCGCCAGACCACGAGCACTGCGTCCTCGGCCCTCGACGCGGCACGCTGGATCCTGGCGGAAGCCCCACCCCAACCGTCCGCGCTGTTTGCCGTGCAGCCCCGGGAATCCCAGGCGGTGATCGCAGCCGCCCGCCGCACGGATCCTAACACCCTGCGCCGCCTGCTGGCCGGGGATGCGGGCCGCATTGTGAACCGATGTCTGAGCCGGAATCCCGCAGACCGTTTCCCTTCCGCCGAAGCCCTCGCGGCCGATCTCGATCATCTGATCGCCCACCGTCCCCTCAGCTTCCGCAAACCGGGGTGGCTCTACCCCGCTGCCAAATTCCTGCGCCGCCACCGCACCGGCGCTTTCCTCACCGCGCTGGCCGTCCTAACCGCAGGCACCGGGCTGGGATTCGGCCTGCGGGCCCACTTCGCCCGGCTGCAGGCGGAAGCCCGGGCCAGCGCAGAAAGCGCCCGCGCCGCCCATGAGGCCGCCCGCGCCACCCGCGAGGGGCAAAAGGGTTATTTGATTACCCAGGCCATGACATCCATCTTCCGCAGCGCTTCCCCGGATTTCGGGCACACCACCGGCCGCACCGTCCGCAGCGTTGTCGAATCATGGACCCATGAGCTGCCCGCCTCCGTCCGGGAGGACCGCGAAGTGGAGGGACTGGCCCGGCTCTCGCTGGGCAATGCATGGAACGGATTTGGCGACCCTGCCAAGGCCCGGGTCCAATTCACCGCCGCCGCCGCACTGCTGGCCGAGCCCTCCGCTGCCTTCGCTCCCGCCCGGGCCCTGACGGAAATCAATCTCGCCGTGCTCGCCTTCGGAGACAACCAGTTCGAGAGCGCCGAACATCACCTCCTGACGGCCCGGCAATATTTTTCCGCCAGTGGGGGGACATGGACCAGCGACCTCCTGCGCGCCGAACTGCTCCTTGCAGCCCAGCGCACCGGCACCGGACAACCCGCTGCCGCCACCGCCATCGCCCAACGTGTTCTCGACGAGGCGCGGGCCCGACGACCCCGCGACTTTGAACTTCAGGCCCGCGCCCACTGGCAACTCTCCCGCGCCGCCCGCACCGCCGGTGACATGGCCGCATGGGAGCAGCACCTCCGGCAGCGCCTCGCCCTGATCCTCAAACTGGAAAATCCTATTCCGACTCTTGTCCTTGAAGCCCGATTTGATGTCCTCAAGGCCGACTACCTCGCCGGCAAGGACCGCCCCGCCACCATGGCCGCGCTTGATCAAATCATCGCTGACTACGCCGCCCTCGCCGGCCCGGCCTATCCCACCGTCCTGGCCTTCCGCACCGATCTCGCGGAACTCCTTGCTCAAACCGGTGACCCCGCCGCCGCCACCCGCTATCAATCCCTCCTCGATGATGCCCCCTCTTCTCCCTCCAGCCCCCGCTGGCAACAAGCCCTTGATGCCCTGCGCTGATCCTCAACTGCCACTTCAACAGATTCGTTGGTTGCCTTTCTGAGTAACGAAAAGGGCAGCCTCACCCCACTGCGGCAGCAATTTCCGGATTTTCTTGTCGGAATGAGGCCATCCTGAGGACGTTATCCCGAAACCAACCGCATGCCCACCCCTTCCGATCCCGCCCTGAAGTTGTCTCACGCCTCCGATGGCGACTTGCTGCGCTCCTTTGCGGCCGGGCGGCATGAGGCCGCCTTCGCGGAAATCGTCCGGCGCTACTTGCCCCTTGCCATGGGAGCAGCGTTGCGGCGCGTCAAATCCCGTCCGTTGGCGGAAGAGGCGGTTCAGGATGCGTTTGTCATTCTCGCCAAAAAGGTTGCGTCCGTCCCGCCAGACCGTTTGGCTGCATGGCTGCACCGCACGGCTTTTTTGGAAGCTTGTGCCGTGGCCCGCCGCGAGGACCGTTTTGCCCGTCCTCTGCCCGACCCGGCGCTGCTGCAGTCCTCCGCCATGCCTCCAGTCGAATCCTATCCACAACTCGACGCCGCGCTGCGCGGACTCCCGGAACTGGACCGGGAATTGCTGCTGCGCCGTTACACCCTTGGAGAGAAGGTGCGGGAAATTGCGTCAGGGTTGGGCAAGTCCGAGGAAGCCTGCCAGAAGCGCATCGAGCGGTCGCTGGTGCGGCTCCGCAGCCAATTGACAAAATGGGCGACGCCGGGCTCCGGCACCGCAGCCGCGCTGGTGCTGGCCTTGCAGGGATTGGCCTCCCGCCCGGCCGGGGCTGCCACGGTGCAAAAAATCACCGCCGGTGCCCTGCAACAAGCCGCCACCTCCTCCGGCGGCCTCCTCGGCGGCACCCTGCCGGGGACTATCGCCGCCTGTGTCGCGGCCGCCGCCCTCGCGACCACCATGGCATGGCCGCGTCAGGCGGAACCCCCGCCTTCATCGTTGGCGGCGGAAGCAGCCCCAAAATCCAACGATCATGGCCGCCGCAATATCGCGCTGACCGCCCAAACGGATCTGAAACCCCGTCCGGAAATCATTTCCCGGTCGCTGGCCGACGTGCTCGATTCCATCCACACCGGACGTCTCGGGCCGCTGGTGGAATTCCTGCCAGGAGCGACGGTAGCCGATCTCCAAGCCATTCTCCGCGAGGACGACTTGGCGGCTCTTGGGGAACGCAGCATGGAGCGGACGACGGCCCACTGGCTGGCCCTCCGCCACTGGGCGGCTATCGAACCTGCCACGGCATGGGAGTATGCCGGGAGCCGCGACAACGAAAGTCTTGGTCACGTCCGGCTGGTCTCCTCCTTGGTATTTTCCCTGTGGGCAAAGAGTGATCCCGGGGCGGCGTGGCCGGCACTGGCCAGCCTGTCCGTGGCCCACCGCGCGCAGGTGGCCAACAGTATCGCTCTGCTGGACCCATCGCTGGCCGAAGAAATCCTCACGCGATACCCGGAACACTTCTGGCAGATGGCAAGCTATATTGACCAGCACACGTCAGGGAAAGAGTCCCGTATCGTGGATGCAGTCGTGCGGGGTGGGTCCACCGGCCTGCGGTCCGGCGAGATTGCCGCGGCGTTTACGTCGCGCCTGACCGAAGGCGATGAATCCATCCTGGCAAAGGCGCGGGAGATCCAGGACCAAACCACGCGCCATGCCGTGCTGACCTGGCTCGCCCGGCGTTTTCCTGACAAGTTTTCCCCGGCGGCGGTTCCCGCCGGGAAAGCCCGTCAGGACCTTGTGAAAGCCCAGTATACCATGCGGCTGTCCAGGGAAAATCTCCCCCTCCCGGACGACCCCATCCTGCAGGCCGCGTGGCTGGAAGCGCGTGGGTCCGGACTCTCCTTTGACGACCCCATATCTCTCCTGACAAACCTCGCATCGGCGCGCCTGGACGGGATCCGGCTGGATGTCCATGAGCAGGGCACCATAACAGTCGGTCCCAGTTGGCTGGAGGCAGCGCTGAGGAATGCCGCCTTGCAGGATCCGCAGCAGACCGTCCGGCTTCTGCCCGCCATCCTCCGGAATGTGCCGGAGGCCTATGTGCCTTGGCTCCTCAGGGAAGTAGTTCAATCATGGGTCAAAAAAGATCCCGCCGAAGCCATCCGATGGTCCCTGCAGCGGGACATTGAAGGTCTGGAACGCCCACTCCGTGAAGCCATGTGGCAATTGAGGGATGGTGGCGACGCGCTGCTGGCCATGCTGCCCACCGCCTCGGAACAGGAATTGTTCTTCGTGCTCACCGGTCTGAGTTCTTGTTATCAGGAATTACTGACAGGACCGGATCCGTGGGAGATTCTCCAACAAGTGACGCCGGAGCAGGCCGACGCCCTGCTGCGGAAAACGCTCATCGGCAGCACGGGGAATGGAGCATGGGACGAGGCCATTCGCCTTGCCGGCTATGCTTCCCCCACGGAGCGGCTGGGATATCTGCTGCCGAATCTAGCCACCCGGTGGCTCAACCAACAGCCGGCCGAGGCAACGGAATGGATCAACCGGCTGTCGCCGGAGGAACGACAGGCTGTCCTGAGGAATGCCGGCAGTCACTATCAGTTCACCGCAGAAGGCCGGTCCGCCTTCGAGCGGCTTCAACCCTGATCCCCTCTTCCTGACATGAATCGACTGCTCCTGCCATTGCTCTGTTTCTGCCTGAGCTGGGGACTGACCCGGCATCTGGGCGGGAAAGCAGCTGCGCCTGTTCCTGACATCTCTCCGGGCACGACAAGCCGGTCAACCGCAGGCGGGCCGGGTCCATCAGCGGTCAGGCAGCCGCCGGCAGAATTCGCCAGTCAGTTTGCCAGGGCCTCCACCGTTGATTGGCAGGCACTCTGGGCTGACTTCGCGGAAACTGCCACCCTGACCGATCTGGAATTCCTCGCCCGTATTCCTTCCTCCCTGCCGTCATGGGCCGGCCGGGATCCCAACACAGTGCTCCGGGGCCTCGCCACGGAGGAAGTGGCGCTGCGGGGGGAAGCCATGCCTCGCACCCGCGAGGGCATCGCCGCCCTCGCGGAGCGGGATCCGGCGAAAGCATGGCAGGGAGTCCAAACAGCCAAGGCCAGCATGGTTTCCGCCGCCGCCCTGCGCATGCTCGCGGTCCGCGATCCCCTGGCAGCTCTCGCGAAATGGAAAACCCTGGGGCCGGAGCGGGGACCGGTTTGGACTGGGGAAAACGATGTCATCCATTCGCCCCTTGGCTCCATTTTCGCCGCATGGACCCGGCGCGATCCCGCCGCAGCCATGGCCGCAGCGGAGGAGCTACCCCGTGGCGAACGGAGGACTGCGGAGAACGAAATCGCCTTGACCCTTGCCTATCACGACGGCCCGGCAGCCATACGTTACCTGCTGCAGTTTGGGAAATGGGAGGATTTCCG
>JBBQWG010000022.1:0-104210 GCA_038210825.1 Verrucomicrobiales bacterium | reverse complement strand
CCCGCTGACCCCTGACCCCTGACCCCTGACCCCTGACCCCTGACCGCTGACCGCTGCTCCCTTTTCCATGCTGGACCAACTCCTCACTCCCCTCCATTATGACTACATGCTGCGCGCCATCTGGGTGAGCGCGCTGGTTGGCGGGGTGTGTGGTTTTCTGTCTTCCTTCATCACCCTGAAGGGCTGGTCATTGATGGGGGATGCGCTTTCCCATGCGGTGGTGCCGGGTGTGGCGCTGGCGCACTTAATGAAGCTGCCGTTCGCCCTGGGAGCATTTGTGGCCGGCTTGCTGGCCTCGGGGGCCATGGCACTGATCAAGGCAAAGAGCCGGGTGCGCGAAGATGCCAGCATTGGGATTGTGTTTACTTCGTTCTTTGCGCTCGGATTGTTATTGATTTCCCTGAACCCGGCGGGAGTGGACCGCAAAACGATCATTTTCGGCAATCTGCTGGCGATTCCTGACAAGGAAGTGTGGCAGCTCGTGATCATCAGCGGCATCACCCTGCTGGTGGTGGGACTGAAATGGCGGGATCTGATGCTGTTTTGTTTTGATCCCAATCAGGCCCGGACCATCGGGCTGCGCACCGGACTGCTGCATCTGACCCTGCTCAGTTTGCTGTCCGCAGTGGCGGTGGCCGCCCTGCAGACCGTAGGAGCCATCCTCGTGGTGGCCATGCTGATCACCCCCGGAGCGACCGCCTACCTGCTCACCGACCGTTTCGGCGTCATGTTATGGCTGTCCGCCGGACTGGGCGTGGTGACTTCCGTGCTAGGGGCCTATGCGAGTTTCTTTTTCAATGGGGCGACGGGCGGCTGCATTGTCAGCCTGCAGACCCTGGTATTCCTCGCCGCATTTCTGTTTGCCCCCAAACACGGCCTGCTTTCCGCCCGCCGCCGTGCGCGCGCCAACCGGGAGTCCCCTGCCCTGCCATGAACTTTTTCGAACCGCTCCAGTTGGAATTCATGCGCCATGCCATCCTCGTGGGATCGGTCGTCGCGGCCCTGTGTGCGGTGCTCTCCTGTTTTGTGGTGCTGAAGGGCTGGTCCCTGATGGGCGATGCCATATCCCATGCGGTGCTTCCCGGCATCGTCCTTGCCTATATCGCCGGCTGGCCCCTTGCGCTGGGGGCTTTTTTGTCAGGACTGCTCTGCTCGGCAGCGACGGGCTACATCAAACAGAACAGCCGCGTCAAGGAGGATACGGTCCTGGGCGTCGTCTTCACCGGATTGTTTGCCTTCGGGCTGGTGCTGCACAGCCGCACGGAGTCGGAACTGCATTTGGATCACATTCTCTTCGGCCACCTGCTGGGCATAACCCCTGCCGTGGCGTGGCAGGTTTATGGAGTGGGGACCGTGGTCATCGGTCTGGTGCTGGTGCTGCGGCGGGACCTGCTGCTGGTGAGCTTTGATCCCAGCCATGCCCGCGTGCTGGGACTTCCCGTGAATTTCCTGACGTATCTCCTGCTGGGTCTGCTGGTGCTCGCCATCGTAGTCTCCATTCAGGCGGTGGGGATCATTCTGGTGATGGCCATGCTCATCACCCCGGGATGCACCGCCTACCTTTGGACGGACCGTTTTGACCGCATGCTGGCGATCTCCACGGGCACCGCCGTGGTTTCCACCGTCGTGGGAATCCTGGCGAGCTTTCATCTCGATGGCGACTCCGCCGCTTGCATCGTGCTGGCGCAATCCCTTGCTTTTGCGGTGTCGTTCCTGTTCGCCCCAAAGCACGGATGGCTGGCCTCGCGCCGCCGGGCCGCAGATTTTCCGGTTGCCAATCCCGCTGTAGCAAGGCCGTCCCGGCCTTGAGTCATCCGCGGCGGGCAGCCCCCACCCAATTTTTTCCAGGGCAACTGGAGGTCAAGGCCGGGACGGCCTTGCTACAGAAGTCCGGCACCGGAAGCAAAGCACGGATTTCCGGCTTTCCCTCCGGACTGATCTGAGCCACCACAAGCCATGCCCAAGGAAGATTATCTCGTGACGATCGGACTGGAAGTCCATTGCCAACTCCGCACCGCCAGCAAGATGTTTTGCGGCTGTGCAGTTCGTTATGGCGACGAACCGAATACCCTCACCTGTCCGGTTTGCCTCGGCTTGCCAGGAGCCTTGCCCGTGCTGAATGCCGGGGCCATCGAAGGAACCATCCTTGCCGGGATGTGCCTCGGCTGCACCACCCCGCCGCTCGTGAAATGGGACCGTAAAAGTTATTTTTACCCGGACATGCCCAAGAACTATCAAACCACCCAGTTTGATCTTCCGCTCTGTCTCGGCGGCGGCGTGCCGCTCTATGAATCCGCCTATCCCAAGGACTGGCAGAAGAAAATCGCGCGCCCCAATCACACCATTGGACTGACCCGCATTCACCTCGAGGAAGATGTGGGCAAATCCACCCATCATGGGACTTTCAGCACCCTCGACTTTAACCGCGCCGGGACGCCCCTGATGGAACTGGTCAGCGAACCGGAAATCGAAAGTGCCGAAGAGGCAGTCGCTTACATCAGCAGCCTGCGCCAGATCCTCGTCTATGCGGACCTCAGCGATGCCGATATGGAAAAAGGCCAGATGCGCTGCGATGTGAATATTTCCCTGCGCCCCAAGGGACAGGAGAAGCTCGGGGCCAAAATTGAGCTGAAAAACCTCAACAGTCCCAGTGCCATCAGGAGGGCCATCCACCACGAAATCGAGCGGCAAGCGGAGGAACTGGACCGCGGCATCCCCCAAGTCCAATCCACCCGCCGCTGGGATGATGAACGCGGCGAAACCACGGTGATGCGCACCAAGGAAGATGCACACGATTACCGTTACCTCCCCTGCCCCGATCTGCTGCCGCTCCACACCTCCGCACTTGTGGAAGCCGCCCGGAAACGCATTCCGGAACTTCCTCATGAAAAAAGGGCGAGGTTTGTCAATGAGGGCGGTCTGACCGAATACGATGCCGGAGTGTTGGCCAGCGAAAAACCGCTGGCCGATTATTTCGAATCCGCAGCCGCCGGAGCGTCCAAGCCCAAGACCATCGCCAACTGGATCATCAACGACCTGCTCAGCGCGCTCAACTCCGCCAGCCTGCCCTTCTCCGAAAACCCGGTTTCTGCTGCCCATCTTCGGGAACTCGCTGCCTTGGTGGACGAGGGAAAAATCAACAATGCCCAGGCCAAGGAAGTCTTTTCGGAACTCTTCGCTACTGGCACCGCTCCCGCCGAAATCGTCAAAGCCAAAGGACTTGAACAGGTCAGCGACACCGGATTCCTTGATGAAATCATCACCCAGGTCCTCGCCGCGAACGCCGACGCCGTGGAAAAAATCAAAGCCGGCAACGACAAGGCCATCAACGCCCTAAAGGGCCAGGTCATGAAACTAAGCCAGGGCAAAGCCAACCCCAAAGTGGTGGGAGACTTGCTGGAGGCGCGGTTGAAGGCGTAGCCCTTCTCGACTTCCAACGAATCGTTGCCCAGTCAAAAGAAGCGTTCCATACTATTCCACGACAAGAACTGTCTGCCCTATGATTAAGCACGTCAAAATCCGAAACTTCCGGTCTTTTGTGGAGGCGGAAGTGGATCTCCAGCCATTTTCACTGGTGGTTGGAGCCAATGGATCAGGCAAAACCAATTTTTTGAGGTTTCTCGAAAAGTCTATCAATCTCGTATCCGGGGCTGATCCCCAATCCGGTTTTAGCACTTGGATCCGCCACAGTAATAATCATCAATCACCTTTTTCCTTTGAGCTAACTCACTCCACCGGAGAAAAAGTTATCGGAAAGCGACAAGCCCATCAGGACATGTTTGAATTTGTGGGGCCGATGAGCGGTGGCAAAAATGCGCTTATTTTCAATCTTATCCCAGAAAAAATCTCCAATCCGGAAAGAATTACCCCTAGCATAATAGTGGGACCCAACGGAGAAGGAACGACCGCTGTTTTGGAAATGCTGAAAAGCGGGGACGGGGAGGATTTGTTTGATCAAATCGAAGTTCATTTTCGCAAATATGTTCCGGAAGCTGAAAAGCTTAGTTTAAAGACATTCGGTGAAGGGACCAAACAAATCCAAATCCGCGAAAAAAGCCTTACCGATCCACTGCCTGCTGACGAACTTTCCGAAGGCACCCGGATCATTCTTGCAATCCTGACAATCATTCATCAGGAAAAACCACCCTCCATGATTCTGCTCGAAGACATTGACAGGGGGCTGCATCCTCGACTGTTCGAATACTTGGCCCCTCTGCTGCACGACATCGCCATCCGGCATGACATCAACATCGTGGCGACTACTCATAACCCCTACTTGGTGGATGCCATGCAGGATCACAAGGACGCGGTGATTATAGTGGAGAAGAAAGACGGGGCGAGCACCCTGAGCACTTTGGCCAGCCGCCTGGAGAACCTCGATTACGACAGTGTGGATCCGGACGATATGCCATTGGGACAGCTTTGGTTTTCCGGTTTGGTGGGGGGAACCCCCGTCAGAATATCCAGCCGCGCGGCAAAATGAGTGCGGCAAAGTATCTCTACATTTTATGTGAGGGCGAACGGGACGAGATGTTCTACGAGCGCCTCTGCGAGCGGATTACCGGGGTGACCTATCTGAAGCCGGCCGACTTCCGCCTACGGCGGGGTGCGAATTGGAAAACGGCAATGGCTGGCGCGGTGCTATTGGTGAATCGATTCCAGCATTGGCCGGAACGGCAGGACATCGGACTGATCAATCGCGGTCGACAATGACCGGGCTCCAGGCCATCCGGGGACTCCACTCCCTCACCCCCGCCCTTTGCCGGCGGTCGATTTGAAAAAGCCGGAGCGCTATCCGGCCTTGGTCCGGATGCTGGAAATAGCCTTGGGACCAAACCGGAATTCATGGCCGGTGGATGTGGCTCTGGCCATGCCGGTCGAGATGATTGAGAGTTGGCTGCTCGTGCTGTTGAACCCTGACTGCCCGGAACTGCCCCTGTTCAGTGAGGCAAGACAGGCACTGCCCCGACTTTATTATGGGGCAAACCTCCGCCCCAGTTAAAGGATCTGCGCGACGAACAAGCGACCCGGTTGGGGCTGGATCTGGATGAGTTGTTTTATCACGCGGCGGATGCAGGTGATCTTGATGCATTGGCGAAGCGAAGCATCAGCTTTCAGTTGTTCGGCAAGGATCTGGAAGGCTGGAGAACTTCACCATAAAAGAGATCGGCTGGCTTTTTTGAGAGATTACTTCCGGCAAGGAGAGGCAAATCTCCTTGGCATCTCTTCCAAACTCCGCCCTGGCAGCGCGGAAAACCCGACTTTGGAAAGTCGGGCTACTTGACAAAAAAACGGCAGCCTTTGCGGGCTGCCGTTTTTGGAAAATATGTCTGCTGCCGGGATTAGCGGGAGTAGAGTTCGACCACGAGTTGCTCGTTGACGATTGGGTCGATTTCTTCGCGGGAAGGGATGCGGTTCACGGTGCCGCCGAGCTTTTCCTTGTCCTGGGTGACCCAGTCAGGAACGGGGACCGCCTGGGTGAGGTCAAGAGCACGGACGCCCATCTGTTGGGAACGGACGCCGGGTTTCATGGCGATGACATCGCCGGGTTTGCACTGGTAGGAAGGAATATCGACCTTCTGGCCATTTACGGTGACATGCCCGTGACCGACGTATTGACGGGCGGCGTTGCGGGAATTGGCGAGACCAAGACGGTAAATCACGTTGTCGAGGCGGAGTTCAAGCATCTGGAGGAGGATCACGCCGGTAATGCCACGGCGGCGGGAGGCTTCCTCAAAGAATTTACGGAACTGCTTTTCGAGCATGCCGTATTGATAGCGGAGCTTTTGCTTTTCCGCGAGCGCGACGGCGTAGTCGGAGAGTTTTTTGCGTCCGCTGCGGGCTCCATGCTGACCAGGGGCGAAGTTGCGGCGTTCCATGGCTTTGGAGGGGCCAAAGATGGCGACTCCGAAGCGGCGGCTGATTTTGTCTTTAGGACCCGTGTAGCGTGCCATGTGAGTAGTAAGTCAGATTTAAAGGGGGTAGGAAGGAACTAGACGCGGCGGGCTTTGGGAGGGCGGCAGCCGTTGTGGGGAACGGGGGTAACATCCTTGATGGCGAGCACTTCCACTCCGAGGGCCTGAACGGCACGGACGGCAGATTCACGGCCTGAACCGGGACCTTTGACGCGGACTTCGACTTCACGGAGACCATGGCCCATGGCTTGGCGGCAGGCATCCTGGGACACCATCTGGGCGGCGTAGGCGGTGCTTTTGCGGCTGCCCTTGAAACCCATCTTGCCGGCGCTGGACCAGCCAATCACGTTGCCCTTGAGGTCGGTGACGGTGACGAGCGTATTGTTAAAGGTGGATACCACGTGCACGATGCCGGAGGTAACATTCTTGGATCCCTTGGCCTTGATGATCTTGGGCTGATTGTCGCCGGATGGATCAAGCAGGAGCTTGACAGCTTCTTTGGAAGCGGCAGCGGCAGCAGCGGCTTTTTCCTCCGCAGTGAGGGCCGGGGCAGCAGCAGGCACCGCAGCCGGGATGGTGGCGGCGGGTTCCGCCGGAGTGAGAGGTTCGTCAGCCATAGAAAATCGTTGGAATAGGTGAGAAAGGCGGGCTTATTTCTTAGTGGCCTTGCGCTGAACCCCGACGGTGCGGCGGGGGCCTTTGCGGGTGCGGCCGTTGGTTTTAGTGCGCTGGCCGCGCACCGGAAGACCCTTGCGGTGCCGGATGCCGCGGTAGCAGTTAATCTGCTGCAGGCGCTTCAGGTTGATTTGAATCTCCCGGCGGAGATCGCCTTCGATGGTGATGCCGTTGGCCTGAATGATCTGGATGATGGCCCCCAACTGTTCGTTGGAGAGTTCGCCCGCCCGGGTGTTGGGGTCAATATTGGCCTGACCGAGGATCTTGCGGGCAAGGGAAGGACCCACGCCGTAGATGTAAGGGAGGGAAGCTTCAATGCGCTTCTCATTGGGGATATCGACGCCGAGCAGTCTGGCCATGGGATAGAAGAAGTTGAGTCGGTTGAGGAGGAAATGGATTACCCTTGGCGCTGTTTATGCCGGGGGTTTTTGCAGATGACGCGGACGACACCTTCACGACGCACGATGCGGCAGGATTCGCAGAGCTGCTTGACGGATGGACGGACTTTCATGACGACGTGGTTGGAATAAAAAAAGGTGGGGAGTTCCCAAAATGTGGCACTTTACCCGTAGTTTACGGAGTCAATGCAGCATCCCCACGCCATGCCTGGCGCGGAGGGGCAGGATTCGTAACACACTGCGCGCCGTTGGCAAGGCTCGATCTGTATTTTTTTGAACCGGGACCGGACGCAGCCCATTGACCCCGAAAGCTCCCCATTTGTCTATTTGAAATGGGAGCGCTCTTTATTCCACCACCCGCCGGTGACCAGGCTGGGGGTGGCAAAACTGGGCCCGGGATAACTAAAATCACTTCCGCATCCCCTGGCCCGCCGGCAGGAAGGCAGGAAGAACCGTTAAAAATCCGCATTGACCGCTGGAAAAGAGCGGCGGAATCTCCACGCTCTTTTTCCCGGTCCACCGGGTCCCCTCCGCACCATGACTTTCCACACCATTTCCGTCCTCGTTGAAAACAAATTTGGCGTGCTGGCCCGCGTCGCCGGCATGTTCAGCGGCCGTGGATATAACATCCGCAGCCTCAATGTGGGGCCCAGCCACGATCCCAAGATCTCCCGCATGACCATCGTGGTGAAGGAAAAAGAAAATGTCCTCAACCAGATCATCAAGCAGCTCGACAAACTAATCGATGTCATCCAGGTGATCGACTTCCGCGAGGGAGACTACGTGGACCGTGAACTGGTCCTGCTCCAGGTCCAGGTGGACCGGCAGTCCCGCGCCGAAGTCATTGAAATCTGCCAGCTCTTCCGCGCCAAAATCATCGATGTGGGCCGCAGCGTGCTGACCATTGAAATAACCGGTGATTGCGGCAAGATCGAAAAGTTCACCTCCCTGATGGAGACCTTTGGCATTATTGATCTGACCCGCACCGGCCGGATCGCCCTGCCCCGTCTGCACGAAGTCCCCGTGGATACTTCCGACCCCGTAGACTGATCTTCATCCCCTTCCTATTTGATTTGAACAGAAGGGCATTAAGGACAGCAAGCTGCGAAGCCCTTGCCTTTTCTTCCTGAGCTTCGTGCCCTTCTGTTCAAATTCCCCCCGGCCTTCCGCCACATTCACCCATAACTAACAACACACTTCATGCCCGCCAAAGTTTACACGGACAAAGACGCCGACCTCGCCCTCTTCAAAGGCAAAACCCTTGCTGTGATCGGTTTCGGTTCCCAGGGTCATGCCCACGCCCTCAACCTCAAGGAAAGCGGGGCCAAAGTCATCATCGGTCTCTACGCCGGCAGCAAGTCCATCCCGGTCGCCAAGGAACTCGGCTTCGAAGTGGTGGATACCGCCACCGCCGTGCAGAAAGCCGATGTCATCTTCGTCGCGGTGCCTGACACCAAGATTCCCGGCGTCTATAACAAGGACATTGCCCCCCATTTGGTGAAGGGCAAGACCCTCCTCTTCAGCCATGGTTTCGCCATTCACTACAAGACCATTGTGCCTCCGGCCGATGTCGATGTCATCCTTGTGGCTCCCAAGGGTCCGGGCCACATCGTGCGCCGCCAGTTCACCGAGGGCAAAGGCGTTCCTGCCTTGATCGCCGTCTACCAAAACCCCAGCAAAAAGGCGAAAAAAATTGCGCTGGCCTGGGCCAAGGGCGTGGGTGGCACCCGCGCCGGGGTCATCGAAACCGATTTCAAGGAAGAAACCGAGACCGACCTCTTCGGAGAACAGACCGTGCTTTGCGGCGGGGCCAGCGCCCTCGTGCAGGCCGGATTTGAAGTTCTGGTCGAAGCTGGCTACTCCCCGGAGATGGCCTACTTCGAGTGCCTGCATGAACTCAAACTCATCGTCGACCTGATGAACGAATCCGGGATCGCCGGGATGCGTTTCTCCATCTCGGAAACCGCCAAGTGGGGTGATGTCCATGTCGGACCGAAGATCATTGATGCCGGCGTCAAGAAGCGCATGAAGGCCGCTCTGAAGGACATCCAGTCCGGCAAATTTGCCCGGGAATGGATCAAGGAATACGAAGGCGGCTACAAGACTTATAACAAGCTGCTCAAGGACGGGGAGAAGCACCCGATTGAAAAGACCGGGGCCAAACTCCGGGCGCTGATGCCCTGGGTCAAGAAGCGCGACATCAAGGGCAGCCAGGCCAGCTACAAGTGAGCTGCCAGTCTCTTTTTTGATTTCTCATGCCAAGGCCGGACCCGCAGGGGTCCGGCCTTTATGCGGAAGTGGGGCTCCCTTTTTCACGGGATGATCACGCGGTAATACCGCCGGCCCGGAACTGTGGGATAAAGGTCCACCGTCAGCACTCCATGGGCTACCGCGCCGATCAGGGCATCGTCGGCATTGACCCACGGGCCTGCCTCCAGATTGCTGGTGGCCTGGACTCCATAATTGGCATTGCCATGGGAAGTGGCGACTCTCAGTTGCCAGTGGCCCGGGTCCACTTCGGCAATCCCGCTGATTTCCAGGGTCGGCGGCGGTTTGGGCTGGGAGGCATAATAGGCCGATGCCTCGTCGGGGGTGATAGCGCGCTCCCAGGTATTGACTTCGTCGATGCTGCCCGCAAACCAGTGACTGGCCGCCGCCCTCGCGATGCCGCCCAGTGAGATGGTGTTGAGGGTCGACACCGGCCGGGTGTAGTTCAGGGCAAGGTCAGGCACCCCATCCACATAGAGCTGGCCCTGTCCCCGGTAATCCGTGTAAATCACATGATGCCAAAAGCTGTCGAACACCGGCGCGGTGGATGCCTGGTGGCCCACCGGAATGCCGCCGGCATCGCCCCGGATGAAAAAGTAAAGTTTGTCAGTGCCATCGGCCGCAATATTGTGGGTGCCCATATTGAACAGGGGTTGGTTGTTGGCGGTGGAACCTTCCGCGAAAACCCGCCGGTCATTCTGTCCAATGGCGCTGCCCCGCACCCAGAAGGCGAGGGAAAATTCCTCCCGGGTGGTCAATGGAATGTCGCTGCCGAGGCCGGTGCGGGTGCGCGCCAGCAGGTCATCGGTTCCGTCCAGCCGGATCCCATTGTTTTTGACACCAGGCTGCCATGCCGTGGCGGGATCAAGGTTGCTCAAGGTCAGGTCATGGCTTGAGAGGATGTCCGGGGTCACTCCCTCGCCCGCTTCAAGCGGCCAGGTGGAAATGCGTCCGCTGTCCAACCCATTGATGGCCCGGACCACCACCGTGGCCGGGTCGCTGATGTCACTGTCCGCGGAATTGGTGACCCGGCAGGTGTAAGTTCCGGAGTCTCCCACCTCCGCCGGGTCCAAAAGAAGCGTAGGGGCATCCGAGTCCGGGACCGGATCCCCATTCCTCCTCCATTGATAGGTAAACGGTGCAGTGCCGGTGGCCTGGATGGACAGGCTGACTGCCCGGCCCTCCCAGACAGTCCGGGATATCGGATGCACCGTCACCTCGGGCGGAACGGCACTAACAGGAGCCGGCACCCCGGAGGCCATCAGGGACTGCACCTCGGTCCATGTCAGAGCCCGGTTCCAGATAGCGACGTCGTCCATGGTGCTGCGGCACCAGTGGGATGGCGCCAGCCGTTTGATTCCTCCCACGCTGGTCTGGTTCAGGGTAAAAACGAGAGGGGTCCGGTTGTAGGAAAAGTTTACCCCGTCCATCTTCCCGTCCACGTATAACCGCCCTTGGCCATTGCGGTCCGTCCACACCACATGCCTCCAGGTGTCGTCAAACACCGGAGTTTCCGAAAGGGCATCCACCGCGACGGTGTTGCTGTTGCTGCGCACATACATGCGGAGCCGGCTGGAGCCATTGTTGGACGTTCCGAAGGCAACCAGCGGAGTGTTGGAGGCGTCGGAGCCCTCTGCAAAAACCCGGAGGTCCGCCTGGGTTGTGCCCTCGGCCTTGACCCAAAAGGCCACGCTGTATTCGGGCGCGGCCGAGACGGGAAACCCGCTGGTGCGGTGGGCGATTTCGGAGAGGCCGTCAAACTCCATGGCGGTGCCGAATTTGCCGGGCACCAGATTGGTGCTCTCGATATCAAAACAACTCAGGGGATGTCCGCCCCACGGATCCGGAGTCGTAAATGGGAATGTGGTTTCATTCAGGGATTCGAAAGGCCACCACGAAACAAGGTTGGTGCCCACGGAGGCGGCAGGATCCGGGATAAACGTCAGGCTGACCGTGTCCGAAGGGGTAGAGCCATTCAGGACGACGGAATAGTTCCCTTGGTTGGCAGCGCTCAGGGCGGGAATAACATAAGTGCTTTCCGTCGCTCCGCCAAGGTCGGCTCCATTGCGCTGCCATTGGAAGGTGGCCAATTCGAGGCCGGGATACTGGACGGACAGCCGGATGTGATCACCCTCCCGCAAGGGCCCCTGACGGCTGGTGGTGACGAGCGGCGGCACGGGAGTCACCAGCCCGTTGTTCATAACCTGCTGAATCTCGGCAGGAGTCAGGATGCGGTTCCAGACCGCCACGTCATCCAAGGCTCCATTAAACAAAGCCAGGTTGCCGCTGAGACGCCGGATGCCACCGAGACTCAGGCTGTCCAAGGTCATGACCGGACGGGTATAAGTCAGGGTCGCCGCATCGAGGACCCCGTCCAGATAATACCTCACGACTCCGTTGTCATCAGTCACCGCCAGATGGCGCCAGGTTCCATTGAAGGGTTCTCCCACGCTCCTGGCATGGTTCACCGTGGCCGCGTTGGCGTCCGAACGAATATAAACGTCAAGCTTGCCAGTGGATCCCGTCGTGGCGCTGTCTGTGCCGAGGTTATACATCGGGGCATTGGTAGCCATGCTGGCTTCGGCAAAAAACCGGCGGTCCGTCTGTGTGGCTCCAGTGGCCCGGACCCACAGGCAGATCGTTTTCCGCAGGTTGTTCTGAAGGGGCAATCCAGGATTGGTTCCGGCAAGCCCCGTATCGGTAAACATCAGTTCGTCGATCCCATTGAAGGTCATCGCATTCCCCCGCATGCCGGGGACGACATTGCTGGAGTCCATGTTCACCATGGTCAGGGCGGATTGTGATGGAGCCTTGTCCGGTGTGGTCAATTCGTCCGGCGAAACGTCATCCAGTGGCCAGTAGGCAACCAAACCACGTCGGACATCCTGTGCGGTGGCGGGGAGCAGGCATAGCGTCAGAAACAAAAGGGGTAAGGTCTTCATAAAATGAAAATTATCTTAGGTCGCTTGAGGTGGTCAAGAGTTTACGGCCCTCCGGCTTTCCGGGCCGAAGGGTGCCCTTGGGAGCGCAGGGCGGGTTGCATCCGGCCTGCCATGGAAGCGTCTCTGGAACAATTGAAGTCTGCGGGGCGTATCCCGCACCTCTTTTCTTTTGGCACGAACCCGGTTAAAATTGCCGGGGCGGACTGCAAGTGGGCGCTCCCTTAATCGTCAATCTTCCCGCCAAGGGTCGGTTTTATATCGTCCTCCTTGAAACCGGTGGAGGCGAGTTTGGAATAAAGACCTCTCCTTGCCAGCAAGTCCTGGTGCCGGCCGGATTCAATGATGCGCCCGCGTTCCAGCACACAGATCAGATGGGCGTCGCGGACGGTGCTGAGGCGGTGGGCGATGACAAACGAGGTGCGCTGGCTGCGCAGCCGGTCGAGCGCCTGTTGGATCAATTTTTCTGTTTCGTTGTCCACCGCGCTGGTCGCTTCATCCAACAGCAAAATCGGCGGGTTCTTCAGGAGGGCCCGGGCAATTGACAGTCTCTGGCGTTCACCGCCGCTCAGTTTGGTGCCCCGTTCCCCGGTGACTGCGTCCAGCCCATGCTCCAGCCGCCTGACAAATCCGTCCGCATTGGCCGCCGTCAGCACGGTCCACAATTCCTCTTCGGTGGCGTCAGGTTTGGCCAGCATCAGATTCTCCCGGATGCTGGCGTTGAACAGGAAACTTTCCTGGGTCACATAACCGATGTTGTCGCGCAGCCATTCCTTGGACAGCTCTGTCAGAGGGATTCCGTCGATCAGGATCTGCCCCTCATCACATTCGTAGAACCGGGTCAGCAGATTGAGCAGGGTGCTCTTGCCCGCCCCCGTGGGCCCCACAAAAGCGATCGTCTGGCCGGGCCAGGCCTCCACTGAGATGCCGCTGACCACGGGAGCCTTGTCGGCATACGAAAAGGCCACGTTCTCAAACTTCACATGCCCCATCAGGGATTCCGGCCTCAAGCCCTCGATCAGGTTGGGTTCATCGTGAAGATCCAGAATGGAAAACACCCGTTTTCCGGCCACCACGCCGCTGACAAAAGTCTGGGTCAGCGGATTGATCCGGGAGAGCGGATCAAACAAAAAACCCCATGACACAAGGAACGCCATCAGGGTGCCCACCTGCATTTCGCCTTTCAAAATCCAATAAGCTGCGGCCCCCATCATGGCCACAATCCCGGCTTCCGCTATCAGGGACACTCCCGGCCACGTCATGGCATTGGCTTTGGCCACCGTCAATTGGGCCTCCCGCACCCGCTCGCTGGTGCGGTCGAAGCGCTGCAGTTCCTGGGGTTCCACCGTGTAGGCCTTGATTTGGCGGATCCCCGCAATGTTGTCATGCAGCATGGAGTTCAGCGCGCTGCTGGCCTCGCTGGCCGCCCGGTAGCGCGATTCGTTTTTGCGCGAGTATATCCATGTCGCAAGGGCCACCACCGGCATGGGCGCAAGGGTGACCAGCGTCAACCCCACGTGTTGATAGAGCAAAAATCCGAGCACGATCAAAAACTGCAGCACTCCACTCAGGGCCTGATCGATCGAATCCACGATCACTTTTTCAATAGCCGGCACATCACTGCCTACCCGGGTCATGATGTCGCCGGTGGGCTGGTTGTCGAACCAGCGCATCGGCAGCCGTTGGATTTTATCGTAAAGTTCCCGCCGCAGATCGTGAACCACCACCTGCTCAAAGGCGTTGTTGCTCAGCATGCGTGCCGTGAAGATGATTTGCCTCAGGGCAATCGCCCCCACCGCCAGCATCGCCGTGGGCCAGATCAGATCCCACCGTTTGTTGGGAATGATGTCGTCAATGAAACGCTGTGTCATCGCCGGCATCACCAGGATCAGCAGGGTGCCGCTCACGGCCAGCAAAAACGCCAGTAAGGCCCTCCAGCGGTAGCGGACCGTATAACGGAAAATGCGGCGGAGGGTGTCCATGAATGGGCGGAGCATCAGCGCCCTCTGCGGCTGCCGTCAACGCAGGATTCCGCCCCTCCGGCCTCCCTGCCTCCCATGGGCCTGCCGGCAGCCGGAATCCCTGCTTTCCCCTCCGGGCACATGGTGTTTGTTGCCGCCAACCACACCGCCATGTTCCGATTCCTCCCCACCCGCCTTGGCCTGGCCCTCGCCCTGTCCGCTTCCCCGCTTGCCGCCGGGGAGGACAAGGCGGGCGTCCGCGCCGATATTGACGACGGTTATGCTGAAATCGAAACCCTCACCCGGGTCCTTGAAACAGTCCGGCAGAACTATGTCGATCCTGACAAGGTCACCTATCCCAAACTCATGGCCGCTGCCCTCCGCGGCATGCTGGCAGAACTCGATCCCCACAGCCAGTTCCTTTCCCCCGAGGTCTTCCAACTGATGAAGGAAAGCGGGGAGGCCACTTACGAAGGGGTGGGCATCACCATCGCTCCGGAGCCGTCCGGTCCGGTGATTGTCTCGGTGCGCGAAGACGGTCCCGCCGCCCGGGCCGGCATCCTGCCGGGTGACCGCATTGTGAAACTGGGCAACGATCCCACTGCCAAACTCAGCTTTCTGGAATGTGTGCAGCATCTGCGCGGACAGCCGGGAGAGACTCTTACCCTGACCTACCACCGGCCGGCCACGCGGGAGACCCGGGAAGTCGCCATGGTGCGCGAAGTCATGCGCCAGGACACCGTCCGCGACGTCTGCCTCCTTGATGACAGCCTGACCAACGGCAGCAAAATCGGTTATGTCCGCCTCGTCCAGTTCAATGCCCCCAGCCCCCGCGAACTGGCCGACGCCCTCGACAAACTGGAGGATCAGGGGATGAGCGCCCTTGTGTTCGACCTGCGCAACAACCCCGGTGGTCTGCTCACCGCCGCCGTCGAAGTCCTTGGCGAATTCCTCCCGCCCAACACCGCCGTGGTCACCACCGAAGGACGCCCGGGAGTCACCAACCCGCCAGCCCTGCGCACCCCGGCCCGGCAGCGCCGCGTCCGGCCCTATCCTGTCACTGTGCTGGTCAACCACAACAGCGCCAGCGCGTCTGAACTGGTCGCCGGTGCCCTCCAGGACCTCGGCCGCGCCGTGATTGTAGGCACCACCACCTTTGGCAAGGGCAGTGTGCAATCCATCATCCCCGGCGACCGCGGCACCGCCATCCGCCTCACCACCGCCCGCTACTTTACCCCATCCCGCAAAATGATCCACGGCGTGGGGATCACCCCTAACCTCACCGCTGTCCTCACGCCCGAAGAGGAAAAACGTGTCTTCGAATCCTTCCGCGACCGCACCCTCAGCCAACCCGATCCCGCCTCCCTGACGTCTCCCGGCGACCGCCAACTCGAACGCGCCATCACCGCCCTCACCGGCATCCTCGCCTATAAAGCGGCAAGTCCGCCCGCCAAAAAGTAAAAAATTGAAGGCCTCGTGAACCACGGCTGAATAACCCACTCGATTTCCATTCGAAGTTCAACGTTGGACGTTCAACGTTCAACGTTGACTAATTTCTCCTTTCCCCCCGATGCCAGCCTCTCCGCTCATCCTCGCTCTCGAGACTTCCTGCGACGAATCTGCGGTCGCCCTGTGCGATGGCAGCGGCCGGATCATGGCGGCAGCCATTTCCTCGCAAATTCCCGACCACCAGCCCTACGGCGGCGTGGTGCCTGAACTGGCATCGCGCAACCACCTCATCCGCATCCGACCACTCATTCTTCAGGTGCTGGCCGAAGCAGGAGTGGCGCTTCCGCAGATCGATGCCTTTGCTGCCACGGCCGGTCCGGGACTGGCCAGTTCCCTGCTGATTGGCAACACCCTCGCCAAATCCCTCGCGCTTTCCTGCGGCAGAACCTACCTCGCCATCAATCATCTCGAAGGCCACCTGCTTTCCCCCTTTCTCGGCCAGCCCGGAGGCATCCAGCCTGGCGTGGCCCTGATTGTCAGCGGCGGTCATACCCTGCTGCTGCACCTCCGCGGTCCTGGCGACTATCCGCTATTGGGCCGCACCCGCGATGATGCCGCCGGCGAGGCTTTCGACAAAGTCGCCCGCATGCTGGGCCTGCCGTATCCGGGCGGACCCGAAGTCGACAAACTGGCCCGCACCGGCAATCCGGCCGCCTTCCACTTTCCCCGCAGCATGAAGGACAGCGGCGACTTCGCCTTCAGCTTCAGCGGCCTGAAAACCTCCATGTTTTATCTGCTGCCCACTCTGGGGGAAACCGCCGCCGCCCGCCTCCCCGACCTCTGTGCCTCCTTCCAGGAAGCCGTGGTTGATGTCCTCGTCTCCAAAACCCTTGCCGCAGCCAAACACCTGAAAGCCCAACACATCAGTGTGAGCGGCGGCGTTAGTTGCAATTCCCGCCTCCGCACCGTCTTCACCGAACGCTGCGCCAAAGCCGGCCTCACCCTCCACCTCGCCGCCCCCGCCCACAGCACCGACAACGCCGCCATGATCGCCTACGCCGCCCTCCAGCGCTATCAGGCGGGGCAGTTCACCCCGCTGGATTCTGACATTGATCCTAACTTGGCGCTGGGGGCGGCGTGAATCATCACCCGGCCAAACCGGTGCGTTCATAAATGTCCCGCAGGGGAATGGCCCAGCCAAGCGCAGGAACGGCCAGGAGGTCATCCGGAGCGGTGAGGAATTCAGGGGTCCAGTTGGTGCTGCGGCGGTAGCAGGTCAGCCGGCAGTGGGACTGGTCCACGAGGACATAAACTTCCAAGGATGGCAGGGTCCGGCAGGCAAGGAGTTTTTCCCGCTGGTCCACGCGGGCGGTTTCCGGGGAAAGGACTTCGATGATCAGAACCGGACGCTCCCGGTAATAAATCGCATCGTCCGTGGGATCACAGACCACCATGGCGTCAGGGTAATAAAATACGGTGTCCGCGCCAAAATTCAGCCTCAGTTTCATGTCGCTGCCAAACGGTTGGCAGGGTTTCCCGCGGAGGTGGTTATAAAGTGATCCACCCAGATTATGGGTGATCGTGTTGTGAATGGCACTGGCCCCGGCCATGGCGTGGATGACCCCGGCAATGAACTCATGGCGTGTTTCGCTGACCCGTTCGCCGGCGAGATACTCCTCGGGGCTAACCAACGAATGGGCGGAGAGAACGGCGGACATGGCAGGAGATACTACTCCCGCGCTGCCAGGGCGTCAACGTTTGGGTGGAAGGGGGCTGTTGTTTCCCTCCGGGGGCGCGGACTTGTCGTCCGCCCCGGCGGCCTTCGCTGCTTTAAAACATTGGCTCTGCTGATGCTGATGCCGATGCTCCGGGGCCGGCGGGACGCACGGCGCTCCCAGCTCAGCCCCGCACCTGGCCGGTGCCGGTGACCTGATATTTGTAGCTGGTCAGTTCCGGCAGGCCCATGGGGCCGCGGGCGTGGAGTTTGTCGGTGCTGATGCCGATTTCGCAGCCAAAACCAAATTCGCCGCCATCATTGAAACGGGTGCTGGCATTCCATAACAAAACGGCACTGTCGATTTCATTGAGGAACCGGGCCGCGTTGGCAGGATCTTCGGTCACAATGACCTCGCTGTGCCGGGAGCCATAGGTTTGGATGTGGGCGATGGCTTCCTCCAGTCCGCGGACAGTCTTCACCGAGAGGGCCAGATCAAGGTATTCCGTCCGGTAGTTTTCTTCCGAAGCGGACTGGACGGCATCCGGAAACATTTTTGTCAGGACATCATCACCATAAATCCTGACTCCCAAGGCCTGAAGCTCGGGAATCATCTGTTGGTAAAAGCGGGCGGCTATGGCTTCGTGCACCAGCAGGGTCTCGGCCGCATTGCAGGCGCTGGGTTTTTTGGTCTTGGCATCGAGCAGGATCTTCTCCGCCATAGCCAAATCGGCACTGGCATCGATAAACACATGGCAGATGCCGTCGTAGTGTTTGATTACCGGCATGCGGGCAAGGCGGACCACCGTTTCAATCAAACCCTTGCCGCCGCGGGGGATGATGAGGTCGAGATATTCATTCATCTCCGCGAGATGCTGGACACTTTCGCGGTCGGTAAAGGGCACTAGCTGGATGCTGTGGGGCGGCAGGCCGGCGGTTTCCCCTCCGGCTTGGAGGGCGGCGGCGATGGCGGTATTGCTGTGAAAGGCTTCGCTGCCGCCGCGCAGGATGGTGGCATTGCCGCTTTTGAAGCAGAGCACTGCGGCATCGCTGGTGACATTGGGACGGCTTTCGTAAATGATGCCGATCACTCCGATGGGAACGCGGACCTTCCGGATTTTCAGGCCGTTGGGGCGTTCCCATACGGCCAGCTCCTCACCGACAGGATCAGGAAGATCCACTACTTCCCGGACGCCTTGGGCCATGGCGGCAAGGCGGGCCGGATTAAGCATGAGACGGTCCAGCATTGCGGCGCTCAGGCCCTTGGTTTTTCCGGCATCAAGATCCCGGGCATTGGCCGCGAGGATGCCTTCTGCACGGGCTTCAAGTTCCGCGGCCATGGCGGTCAGGATGCGGTTTTTGGCCGCAGCCGGCAGCATCGCCAGGCCGCGGCTGGCATCAAGGGCCCGACGCCCGAGTTGATGGATCTGATCACGCAGGGACATGTTATTTTTTGGCTTCCGGTTCCGCCTTGGCCCGGCTCTCCAGCTTTTCCAGTTTCTTCTCCAGTTCCTCCGTTTTTTGTGTGAGGTCCTGCACTTTTTTCCACGCCGCCTCGGTCTGCACGGGAGCAGTGAGGGAGGCTTCGATTTTGGCCAGGGCCTCCCCGGCAGCGGTGGCGGCCGGATCGCGCCGCACCGAAGCCAGACCACGCAATACCGGCAGGGACCGGGGATCCTCCAGCAGACCCAGCGCCCGGGCGGCGGCGGTGCGGACGCGTTCGCGGCTGTCCGTCAGGAACCCGGCGATGAAGGGCTGGACTGCCGGATCAGGGGTATCCCGGCTCAGGAACGCAAGAGATTCGAGGGCCAGTCCCAGATCCCGTTGCTGCAGCTTGGGGTGGGACCCGGCGAGCCAATCGCGCAGGGCGGGAGCAGCTCCGCGCTGGTTTTGTCCGCGCAGGGCTTCCACCGCTGCGATCGCCACCATCTCATGGTAGGATGGAACTGTTAGCCAGGACAGCACCTCCTGCTGTGGCCATGCAGCGAAGCTCCGGACAATGCGCGCCAGAATTCTGGGGTTTTTTTCCTGTCCCGCCCGGTCGGTGAGCGCATTCAGGACCTCGGGATGATAGAGTGCCGCCACACCATCCACCGCCGCCAGGCGCACGCGTTCATCGGGCTGGCCGAGTTGGGCAATCAGGGCAGCCCGGGACGCCGGGGTGCCGATTTTGGCGAGGGCTTTCACGGCTTCTACCCGGATGGCATGGTGTTCATCGCTGGCGGCGGTTTCCTTCAGGTGCTTGACGGTGGCATCATCCTTGCGGCTGGCCAGCACCTCCACCGCATGCCAGCGGCTTTCGAAATCGGCCTTCAACTGGCGGTTCAGAAGTTCGGGCGGCGGGGTGAAGTCCCACTTCGCCAAAATGGTGAAATCCGGATCCAGCCTAACCATTTCCGGCTGGGCCGGCAGGGTAAAATAGAAGGATTCCTCGGCTTTGCCCACAGTCACGGAAAAATCCCGCATTTCCTGTTTTCCATCGACCGTCACCGCAAACCGCACCGGGACCGGCAAACGGAATAACAACACATCCTGATCCACCTTCTGGGTCTGGCGGATCGTCACCCGGGCCTGATTTTGGCCGGCTTCCCATGCGTATTCGGCCTTCAATTCCGGCACTCCTCCATGATGCACCCATTGATCAAAAAATTGGTCAAGGGAGAGGCCGCTCACCTCCTCCATGATGTCCTGAAGATTGTCTGTGGTCACGATGCCGTTGCGGTGGCGTTCGATATAAAGCCGGATGCCTTTTTGATAGAGTGGCGCGCCCAACTGGCTCCGGAGCATATGCAGCACCCACGCGCCCTTGGGATAGGCCCGGCTGTCGAACTGCTGCATGGGTTCGCCATAATCACGCCACACCATGGGACGGCGGTCATTGCTGGAGATCACCCGGTCAGCGGCCCGGTGCAGCCCGGCCAGCAGACCATCCCGGCCATGCTTTTTTTCCTCGTAGAGCAATGTGTAATAACTGGCAAAACCCTCATTCAGCCAGAGATGGGCCCAGTCCCGGCAAGTCAGGAGATTGCCGAACCATTGATGCGCCGTCTCATGCGCATCGAGCCGGTGCAGCGTGTCCAACTCGCCGACTTCCTTGGGAAAGAGCAGGCCGCCCGCCATAAAGCTGCAGCTGGTATTTTCCATGCCTCCCGCAAGGAAGTCATGGCAATACACCTGGTCGTATTTGTCCCATGGATAGGGCACTCCGATCTCCTTCTGGAAAAATTCCATGATGGCCGGGGTGTCGCGGAAGGCCAAAGCGGCCTGGTCTTTCTCAGAAGGCGGCACGTAAAGGGCCATCGGCACGGCCCCGGCCGGTGCTTCCAGTTTGGTGAAATACCCCGCCGCAAGGGCAATCAGATAATTGACGTGCGGCTGCGACTGCTTCCAGTGCCACGCCGTGAGCCCGCCGGCCCCGGGCTGGCGGCTGACCAGACTGCCGTTGGAAATGACCTGCATGCCCTCCGGCACATGGCAGGTAACTTCGCTGGAGAACCGTTCATTCGGATAGTCATAACAAGGGAACCAATAACGGTGGTTCTCCGCCTGCCCCTGGCTCCAGACCTGGGTATCCCCGGCCGGATAACCCATCTCCGGGGTGCGGAAATGCAGGCCATTGGCTGGCTGACCCCGATAGGATATCGTGACTGTAGCCTCCTTGCCGGGCGGAACGGGTTCAGCAAAGTGCAGGAGCAATTGTTCCCCGGTGACCTGCCGGTCCGTGACCTGTCCACCCGTGGAGGTGACCCCATCAATGGTCAGGTCCACCGCATCAAGGGCCAGGGTGCTCAGGGCCTGCGCAATAGGAGTGAACGTGAGGGTCACTTTGCCTTGGATCGTCCTGGCTTTGAAGTCCGGAGTTACGTCCAAGGCCAGATGCCGGATGTCCACCAACCGGTCGCGGGCATACTTCCGGCCGGGTTTGATGTCGCCGCCCAGGGGAAGCAACAACTGGTGTTTGCCGCAGTTCCCCACACATTCCTCCTCCCGGGCTGCCATGGCCGTGGACAACAAGGCAGCGGATAACAGGAAATAACGGGGTTTCATCCTTGCCCGTAATCCAACCTCCCACCGGGTGCAATGGGCCGTGTAAGAAGACCGCCGGGCCACCTTGGACCGGTGGAGGCGGGACTCCAACTTGACTACCGGCCGCGCCGCTTATTGCCGTCTTCCGACTTGGACTCTTCCTTCTTGCGGGACTGCGGTGGCGCTTCCCTTTGGCGGGGTGGCGCAGAGGCAGGGGCAGGTGCGGGTGCTGCCTGAGGGCGTCGGGCGCTTTCTGCACGCGCCCGATTGCTGCGTTCCTGCTGCTGGGCGGCTTGACGCTGGCGCGATTCATTCTGCCGCGCCTGGTCCCGGCGGGCAGACTCGGCACGGGCCTGATTCGCCTGGCTTTCGCGTTGGCTGCGTTGTTGCGCTTCCGCCGACCGCTGGCGGGCCTGATCCCGGCTGGCGGCTTCAGCGCGGGCCTTATTGGCCTGGCTTTCGCGTTGGCTGCGTTGTTGCGCTTCGGCTGACCGCTGGCGGGCCTGATCCTGGCTTGCTGCTTCAGCGCGGGCTTTATTGACCTGGCTTTCACGCTGGCTGCGTTGTTGCGCTTCCGCCGACCGTTGGCGGGCTTGTTCCTGGCTTGCTGCTTCAGCGCGGGATTTATTGACCTGGCTTTCCCGTTGGCTGCGTTGCTGGGCTTCCGCCGACCGCTGGCGGGCCTGATCCCGTCTTGCGGCTTCGGCACGGGCTGAATTGGCTTGGCTTTCGCGCTGACCGCGTTGTTGGGCCTCCGCAGCCGGCGGGGGGGGCGCACTTTGCCGGGATTGTTCACGGCGGGCCGCCTCGGTCCGGGCTTGCGTGGCCTGGCTTTCCCGCTGGCCCCGTCGCTGGGATTCAGCCGCCCGCTGGCGGGCTTCATTTTCGTTGGCCTGTTCGCGGCGGGCGGCGGTTTCTCTATCCTTGCCGGTAGGAGTTTCGCGTTGACCACGCGCCGGGGCTTCAGCGGGGCGTTGCCGCTGTTCCGTTTGTTGGGCCTGTTCCCGGCGGGCCGCCGCAGCACGGGCCTGATCGGCTTCCCCGGTTCGCTGGCCCCGCTGCGGTTCCTGGGTGGTGGGGCGACCTGTTGCAGGATCGCTGGAAGGCCCGCCGCGGGCGCTTTCGTCCGGCTGGGGTGCGTCGGATCGATTGCGTCCTGCATCGTCACCGCGTTGGCCGCGCGGGGTTTCGCTCCTTGTTTGATTATTCGCAGCCGTGTCGCGCTGCTGGCGGAGCCGGGCGATTTCTTCCTGACGCTGTTTGAGTTCTTCCCGTTGCTGGGCTTGCTTTGCTCCAGCTTCCCCCCGCCGGGGAGGTCCTTCCGCATCGGACCGTTGCGGACGTCCATTGTTTCCGGCCACCGCAGGATTATTCGCCTTGGCTGATTCTGTCTCCCGGTTGCTCCGTGGCGCGCCCCGGTCTGTGCGGGTATTGGCTTGGGACTCCCGCTGCTGCCGCAGACGGGTGACTTCCTCCTGCCTCGCTGACAATTCCTTCCGCGAGGCCTCCATCCTTTCATTCTGCAGAGCATTTTGACGGGCCCCTTCTCCCCGGGTCCGGTCGGAGGCATCCGAACGGGCGGGACGGACGGCCGCGTCAGCCACGGCACTGCGGCCACGGCCGGAGTTTTCCCGGCGCTGGCTGAGCTGATCCCGCTGGGAACGCACTCTTTCCAAAGCGCCCTGACGCTCGGCGAGACGGCGCAACGGCTCCTGCTGCAAAGCGTCAGTGGCCCGTCCCCGGCGTTCCCGTTGTTCTTCCTGATACCGCCGGCCCAGCTCACCCCGGAAGGAATCCTGACGCCTCACCACCCTGACATCATCCAGACGGCCCTCAAGCCGGGACGGCCGGAGGCCTTCGTTCCATGAATTGCGCACCCGGGGAGAATAATAACTGATCCTGTCATTGTCAAAACGCGGACGGTAGTCGTGCCGGTCCCCGTGGTCATAACCAAAATCGCGGTCAAGCCGGTAGCGGGTCATGGGCCGGGAAAGCCGGTCATTGATCCAACCCCGGTCGGGCCCGTCGCAGTAGACATTTCCGGAGCGGAACGCGATGCGGGTGACCCCGATGGTCAGGCTGAAGTAGCTGAAGTTTTCCGTCGCGGGATAAAAATGGTCATACACCGGGGCATCAAAATGACGGACCGGCATGAATGTATACCAATCCGGACTGATTCCATAATCGTCGTCCACCCGGGGACCGTATCCGCTGTTGTCCACATAAACCGTTTCCGGCGGCAGCGGCGACCACCCGACCAGATCGGCATTGTTCCGCCATGCCACCCATGCCGGAGCCCAGGTATCGCCCGGCACCCAGATCCAGCCATGGCGCTCAAGGAGCGCCCACCGCCCATAATGATAGGTGGCCCAGCCGAAGGGTTCATCGGAAACCCACGTCCAGCCCTGATCGGAGTCCGCCCAGCGGCCCACCGTGTAGGGACGCCATCCCGACGGACGTTCCGAGGGCTGCCAGACATAACCATAATCCGGGGTTTCCCTCCACTGGCCATAGGGAGCAAGGCTTTCATAAAACATTTGATAGTCCCGGCTCCCGGCTGATGGAGCAGCCGTGGTGGTGGTCGTCGTCGTTGCCACCTCAGCCCGGGACACAGATGGAACCGGTGCCTCCTGAAGGGCAGGTGAAGGGGTGGCTGAGGGGGGATTGGCGGCAGCGGCCTCCAAAGCCGCTTTTTCCTTGGCCAGTTCATCCCGTTGGCGGTCGAGTTCTGCCTTCTCCTGCGCCAGTTGGTCCTGTTCAATCTGGAGCCGGAGTTCGGCCTCCTGGGCTTTAAGCTCTGCGATTTGTTGCTCTAGCAGGGCGTTTTCATCCACCTCAGGAGTGACCGGTGCCGGTGGTCCCGCAGGCGGGGTGGGTGATAGATTACCGGTTTGGCTCAGCGCGGCCGGCTGACCGTCACAGGACATCATGAGCAAGCCGGATGCCGCCGCAAGAAGGGGGAAGAGCACGATTTTCATAAATACAAAAGGCAGGAGGGATCAGGACACGGTTTGGGACGGCCCCGGGCCAGGGGGAATTCACTTCTCCCTGGAGTTTTCCGGGGAGCCCGCCGCTTTCCCATTTTCCGGGACCGGTTCGGGCCGGGCACCAAGGACCCAATCCGGCCTGGAAAACGCCCCACGCCCGCCTCATGCTGGGTTTCCCGTCTCCTCCTGTGTCCACCCTGCCTTCATTGTCCTATCAGGAACTTCCCCCTCTGCCTCCCGCAGAAGCACTGCCACGTGCGCTGCTCTACAGCACCAGTGCCCGCATCGGAGGCACCGGGCTTGACGTTAGCTCCCTTGAAGGAATCAAGGCTTCCGCCCATGCGCAATGTCTAAAGCGGGCCATCGGTTATGCCAACCAGCAGCAAGGCATCCCGGCGTCCAGAATCCGCTCCCTCGCATGGCATCCGGTGCGTCTCCTCTCCGGACTGGGCAGTGCCCGGTATTATGGCGCGAAGAAGCATTATGTGGATTGGATTACGGCCCGCGAGGTGCGGTCCGGCCGTTATGATTTTCTGCACACCTGGAGCGGGGATGCGGTGCGCAGCCTGATCTCCGCCCGTCAGGCGGAGCTGCCCTCGGTGATGGACATCCCCACCTGGCACCGCAACAAGGGACATCAAAAGCCTTTCCTCACCAAAACCGAACGGGAAGCCTCCCGGCTGCGCGGCATGGCTGGCTGGAAACACCGTCTCCTGATTTCGCGCCAGCAGATGCTGATGGAATACGAGCTGGCCACCCTGCTTTTCATGCCCTCCCTTTGTTCCGCGCAAACCTTTCTGGATGCCGGCATTCCCCCGGAGCGCCTGCACTACACGGGACGCGGGGTGGACCTGGCGCGTTATTCACCCGGCACTCCTCCTGACAAATTCCGCCTGGTGTTTGTCGGAGCCCTGATCCGCCGCAAAGGGGTGCACCTCCTGCTGCGCGCCTGGAAAAAACTGGCCCTGCCGGATGCGGAACTTCTCCTGGTCGGTGAACCTCATCCGGAGATCCGGCGCGAACTCGATGCCGCAGCCGGCCCCTCCGTGCGGGTCACGGGATTTGTCCCCAATGTTCCGGACCTGCTGCGCACCGCCAGTGCTTTGGTGTTCCCTAGCGAGTGCGAGGGATTTGCCAAGGTCACCCTCGAAGCCGCCGCCTGCGGCCTGCCGCTCATCACCACCTACGAAAGCGGCGATGCCCTCGTCGATGGGGTCACGGGACGCCGCATCCCTCCCAATGATGAAGACGCCCTCGCCGCCGCCATGCAGGAAGCCTCGCAGCACCGCGACCGCTTTGCCGCCATGGGCACCGCTGCCCGCGCCCATGTCGCCGCCCACTTCACCTGGGACCACTTCCGGACCCGTATCCTGGCAGGATATGCCAGGGCGGGGTCGATGTCCCGATGAACCTGTGCCGGCGGATTACCTATCAGGGTTCCCGGGAGGCAGCACCCACCTTTTCAGAGTGGCATCCCAGACGAGTTGATCGCCATTTTCCTTCAGCCAGATTTTGGCGGGCACAAAGTCCTCAGGGCAATCACTTATCGTAGAAATCAATCGGAGCAGCCCCCTCGATCGATTTGAAAAACGCGTTTCCTCGAAGCCTACGATTTCAATGACATGCAAAATGCTTTTGAAGGCCCAGGGCAATCCGCGCCTTGCGGCTTCCTGCAGCATGGCAATCCCTTCTGGTCTGCCTCGATTCTGTAAATCCCAGTCTTCCAATTCCGCATCGGACATGGCAGCGGGGACTTTGGGCTCAGGTTCCGCCGTGACCAATCCAGCGGCTCTCAGTTCGGCTTCAAGAAACGCAAACAATTCCTTTTCGGTCTCCAGCACCACAAGATCTGACGGCTGCAACAGAGTCAGCAACCGGCGTTTCAGTGGTCCGTCGGAAAGAACAGGATAATAGGAGTGAGCAGGGATCAAACCGGAACGGGCGGCCTCCAGAAGCAACGGAAGCTGCGGTGCCGCCAGTTGCCCCAGCTTCTCTTCCAAGGCCGCTTCCACAGCCGCCTCACGTGCAGACCCTGACGCAGGTTGATTCGCCAACATCAGCAGCGTTGTCAGCCGGAGGCGAATTTGTTCCGTAGAAGCATTTCCCTCCAAGGACACAGCCCTGATGAGATCTGGCATGGGCCGTGCATCCCCTTTCTGCCGGGGCAGTATAAATGGCTCGACCACGACCGGTATATCCACATAGCCATCCGGCTGTTGCCAGGACAGCTCCAAGGCCCAATCGGATACCGGGAAACCCTTCTGAAATTCTCTTTGCCGCAAGTAGGACCGGAAATCCACCCCCATGGGAAAACGGAGATGACCCTTGTGCTGTTGCCTTTGCAGCAGAAATCCCGTTCTGATTTCCCGGTCATTCAAGGAAACCGGCAGTCGTTCTCCGGTTCCGGTTTTCCGGAGTTGAATGAGGATATTGCCCAGTTCACCCGGACCCATCGGGGTCCAACGCAGGACCCCTTGCCAGAGATGTCCGTTGAATTCGTCCTCCGGCATCTCGAACTGTGCCATCGGCGCGGCCAGTTGGCTGCCCGCTGCAGGCACCCACTCCACCGATTCCTTGCGTTGCAGCATCACCCGCAGGGTGCCCTCCGCGCGGCAGGGCAGCAGGGAAAAGGGGATCACTTCCCTGACATCAAAGATGGCACCGGACACTGGCAGCAGGTTGGCGGTTCCCCCCTTCATCCGCCGGATGGTCCGGGCCTGCATCATGGCTTCGTTTCCTTGCAGGACTCTGCCATCGGGGGCCGTCAACTTGAGGGTCCGCCATCCGGCCACGGCAGGAAGATCGTCTGGCAGTCCCGTGACCTGCAGCTGCATTTCGAATTCTGCCCATGGATATTCCTCATCCATGGCGAACGCTTTTGGCAGGCTGTAAACGGGAAGCCCCTTCCGGAGCTGCAACCCTCCGACCCGGATGGTTGATGCCGCAGTCACGTTGGGAGTTTCAGGTTGGAGAAGAATTTTCCTTTTTGCCTCTGGTTTGAGTGGAACCACCACTAAAAGCACTGCCGGAAAAAGAACGACCACGAGCCTCCACCAAGGGGAGGGAGTGCGGTGGGTCCGGGCCAACCAAAAGCACAAGCACCCGGCCAGAAGCAGCCACCCTGCAAAAACCGGTTGGGTGAAAGCCTTGACCGCCTGGTCCAACACCATCGGCATCACATCGAGGAATGCCGGTTTCAGGATCAAGGCCACCAGCATGGGCATCAGGCTCAAGGCGAATGCCGCAGCCACTGCCAGCAGAATCTGTCTGGGATGACGGATCACGGATGCGCCAAGGGATATGGTCCCTATCAGAAAAGCATGCCACCACCACAGGAACAGGGTCCATGAGGTTTCGCCCCAACCGTGAGTCACCGCGCCCGGTGGCACACTCCAGCAGGTCATGGTCCACCATGCGGCCATGGGCAGGACTGCAAAAAAGCCCATAACCATCACCATCTTTGCCCCGGCGACGGCAAATCCGCGGGGAGGGCGTGTTTTCCAAAATGGATCCGTGCCCAGCGCCGGATCGGTGCTGAGCAAATGAAGCAGAAGAATCACTTCCACGACAGCCAACACGAGCGCTATGGGCTGGCTCCATTCCATCCACGCGGGATCGACTGTTAGGATATTCTGATGCAGCCAGCCAAGGAAGGCGGCATACCCAAGGACGAGCAGGGTCCAGACAAACAACAAGAGACGGAACCGGCGCAAGTCCCAGCGGAGCCAGTGGAGGAGAAGTTTCATAGGGAATGGGCTGTTGAGGATGCCGGAGCCGCAGTGGTTTCGGTGTGGCGGAGGTAATCGATATAAAACCGGCTTAGCCCGGGAGCGTGCATCGTTAGGCGCTCAGCCCCGGGCCAGTGGGCAAGGATGGCTTCGGTGAGGGCGGCTTCTTCAGTCACGCCGGCGGCCATGAAGGTGATGCCGTGGGCACTGGCCACGGGATTCCACCAATTCTCCGGAAGGCCGGGAGGGACTTGGGGATGGGATGTCAGAAAACTGACCTCTCTGGCACCGGTAAGGAGGTCGTCAATGGACCCCCGAAGTCCGAGGCGGCCATAATTGAGCACGCCGATGGTGTCTGCCAGCCGTTCCACCTCCCCGAGATCGTGGCTCGATAGGAGGACGGTGCGTTCGCCTTCCCCGAGGAACTCGATCAGGGCATCCAACAAATCCTGACGCATCACGCTGTCCAATCCGCTGAAGGGTTCGTCGAGGATGAGGACGTCAGGACGATAACACAAGGCTCCGAGGAAGGCGGCCTTCATGCGCTGGCCGCGGGAGAGGCGGTCCAGGCGCTGGTGCAGGGGCAGGGCGAAAAGTTTGAGGAGCCGGGCGGTGAGGACATCATCCCAGGAGGGATACATGGGTTTGAGAAAGCGGAGGAATTCCCCCACCCGCATCCAGTCCGGCAAACGCTGGTTTTCACTGACATAGCCAATCCGCTGACGGTGTTCCGGCCCAAGTTTGGAAGACGGAATCCCAAAGATCCGGGCCTCGCCCCGCGTGGGAAGCAGCAGATCCAACAGCAGATGAATGGTGGTCGTCTTGCCGGCCCCATTGCGTCCCATCAGGGCAAAGACACTGCCGGGGGCGATCCCGAAGGTGAGGCCGCTGAGGGCCTCGTCACCCGCGCGGTAATGTTTGGTGAGGGACTGGAATTGGATGGACATGGCAGGGAGGGGCGGAAAAGTTTTCAGTTTTCAGTTTTCAGTTTTCAGAAGTCGGCGGTCGGCGGTGAGCGGGCAGAGGTGAGCGGGCAGAGAGCAGGGAGGGCAGGCAGGGCTAGTCGTTGAACCGGTTCCAGTGGTCCTGGAGGGCAGCGCGGAGGGAGGGGAGGTCGAGGCGCAGTTGGCGGGCGCGCAGCACGAGGGCTTCGAGGGCTTCGTCCAGTTGGGCCGGCCGGGCGGCATCATCCGGTTCCGGGCGGTCGCAGACGCGGTTGCCGATCCCGGGCAAACTCTCCACCATCCCTTCCGCTTTCAGAGCAGTGAGGGCTTTCTGAACGGTGTTGGGATTGATGCGGAGCTGGGCCGCGATTTCCCTCACGCTGGGGAAGGCATCGCCTGGTTTCAGGGCCCCGGAAAGGATGGCCTTGCGTGCAGCATATAAAATCTGTTCGTAAATCGGAGCCCCGGGTTTGAGGTCTATGGTGAACAGATTCATGCTCCAGTGTATTATATTGAGTAATACACCGTAGCCATGCTCCGCTTTCAAAAATTTCCGGACAGCGCTTCAGCCGTTGCCCAATTCCTGCACTCTGCCCTGCCGGACGCATCCATCCCACAGGTGCCCGGGAGGCAGATGTCGGGACGCAGAGCGGCCCGGCAGAGCAAGGCTCTGGCCGGGCCGCTGGGTTGGTTAGATTGGCTGAGGTGGACCGGTCGGTCCGGAACAGCTCAATCGTCGGCGCGCCGTCGCCGTCGTCGCCGTCCTTATTTTAGTCGTTTCCTTTGCCTTGGTTGGATTTGGCTCCACCGATGGCAGCCTGCATCACATGGAAGAAGACATCCGTGTTGTCCATGACCCCACGGAAGAGTTCCTCGCCCACCCCGCCTGCCGAGAGGGGAATATCCGAGGCGGTATGCACCGCAGAGGAGCCGCTCACCTGCCCGGTGATGAAATAATCGCCAGCCGTATCCCGGGCGGTTGGAGCGGCGATGACCGTATTGGTGCGCCAGTCCTCATAGCGGTCCGCATTGCCCGCATATCCGATCAGCATCCGGTAATCAATGTTCATGGTTTCGGGATACCCGTCTGCGCGCAGGGTATATTGAGGGAAACCGGCAGCCTCGTAGAGCCCGGTCACTCCATTGCGCAGGGTCTTTTGCCCGTCGGTGGAGACAGGCTTGAGAGGATCGCCATTGGTGCCGCCGGAGACGCCATCTGCCCCCTGCGCGACGGCGCGCGAGGCGAGGGAGGCGTCGGTAACCGTGGAACTTCCAATGATGTTGATGCCGGCGCACTCATGGTCCGCAGTGACAATAATGAGGGTATCAGGATTGGCGGCCTGGAACTGGAGGCAGCGGGCCACGGCACGGTCAAACTCCACCGTATCGAGCACCCATCGTTCGGTGTCCATGTTGTGGGCCTGTTTGTCGATGGAAGCGCCTTCCACCATGAGGACAAAACCCTGCCGGTTGTTATTTAGCACTTCGAGGGCCTTGCCGGTCATTTCATCCAGCATGGGCTGGTCAGGGAAACTGGCGACAGTACCCACGGCAGGGCCGCCGCGGCGATGGTCAGACTTGTCCATGGCGATGTCCATGTTGCCGGTGTTGAACAGCCCGAGCAGACGGGTGGTGCCGGCGGGAACGGCTTTCATGGCCGTGGCGTCTCCCACGTAGGTGAAGGAAGCCGCCTGGAAATCGGCAATCAGGTTGCGGCCCGGATCCACGGCACCGGCCGGCACGCCCCATCCCAGGGCCACATCCGCCGGCAGGACATAATCCGCCCCGGATGCCGTCGCGCTGTTGACGCGGCCGCTGCCCGGTGTGCCTGCCGGGAGAAACCACTTGCGTCCCCCGCCCATCAGGACACGCAGGTTGGCCTTCGAAGCCCCTTCATCCAGAAACATGTCACAGATGCCGGTTCCGGCTCCGCGGTCCTGGGTGTGCACCGCGAAGGAAGCAGGCGTGGCGTCCTCCACATCGGCGGTGGTCACGATCCCCAGAGCCTTGCCCTGGGTGCGGGCGAGATAGCTGCCCATATGTTCCACGCGGGGATTGTCCCACTTGTTTTCCAGCACCGATGCGGAGGTCGTGTCATCCGGGAACACTCCCTGCTGATTGTTGTTGGATTTGTTGCCGGTGGAATAACAGGCGGCCCCAGGTGCGGAATCTGTGACGATGGAATTCAGGGAATGTGTCATCAGCATAGCCGTGGACGGCAGGGAATCCATGGCCAGCAGGCTTTCGGCTTTGCCCATTTTGACGTTGCCGGTAATGAGCCGAGCAGCGGTGCGGTGGGCAATGCCCAGCCCATCGCCGATAAGATAAATGATATTCCTTGCTTTGCGCCCGCCTCCCTTGATGTCGACAATCTCAAAGTTGCCTTTGGCCGTGGCAACCTGTCCTCCGCTCTGCATCGCGGCCGCAGTCAGCACGTGGCTGCCTTCTTTTTTGCTGGAATAAGCCCGCAGCGCAAGGCTGAACCGGTCGGATCCAATCGGGGTCACGCTGACACTTCCCTGGACGGGCTTGCCATCCACAAGGAATGTGCCTCCGGTAATGGTTTGCCCGGGGTCCGCCTGCACGGTGCATTGCAGATCAAAGCGCTGCCCGGTGAGGAAGCGGGCAATGTAGGGCGGGCTGTCATCCCCGTAGGTGAACAGCGCACTCGGCGGATTCAGCCGGGTGATGACCGGAGCAGCTTGCAGGGAGCCCAGCGCGGCCGTGAGGCCGAGGAGGGCAAGATGGATGGTATGGTTTGATTTCATGATGGGAATGGGACTGGATGTTTGCTAGCGGGGGAGAGGATTGGAGAGGCTGCCGGGGCTTACCTTTCCCGACTTGAGGCGGGCGGGCTGCAGCATGATGGAGCGGCGCGGCTCGATCAGGTCAAGGCGGCCGGCTGGCGTTAGGTGGTCAGCCTGGATCCGGACATAGGAAATGCGGCTGTCGAGCTCTGCGCGGGGGCCGATTTCAAGGGTGCCGAATACTTCGAGGGCTCCGCGGACCCAATCCGGGGCCATGCCCTGCTGCAGGGGCAGGATAACGTGGGCCGCATAGGGGGGAAGATCATCCGCGAGACCGAATTCCTCCATGATCAGAGTCTTGGGCTCTGCAGAAAACAGGAACACTGCCGCGTCCTCATGGGCATGCCGCACCATATAGCCCTGCAGGCGCACTTTTTGGCCGGCAAGGCGGCGTGCTTTGGCGGTGTATTCCAAACCCTCAGGTCCTGCCGGAGTGACAAAAATCTCACCAAAGGAGATCGGTTGATAGGGGGCGGCGACCGCTTCGGTCAACGCCGCTGCGGGAGCGGGTGCGGGGGGCGCGCTGGAGGGGGTTTCCTTGTCAGGAGACCCCTTCCGGTCCTGCCATGGCAACCACCAAAGACTGCCGCAAAGAAGGAGCAAAGGAATCAGGCCGGAAAGGTATTTCACACTCATAGTTTGTCAGGATGGGCTGCGTTGACTGGGCTCCTTTTGCGCCATCCGGCGGCAAAGCGCCATCTTCCTGAAGCAAACTTAATGTCATGTTTGCAGGACCGCTGTGTGCCGGTGGCGACATTTTGGATCCGCTTGCCACTCTTTCCGCACAGCCAGTGAGGCAGTCCTGTTGACCACATCCCGGCAATCCGGCAACAAAAACGGCACTCTGCCCCCGCCGCCGGTTTGGTCTGTTTCCTTGTTCCAGCGGGTCTCCTTCCCCTGCTGACTTTTCCGTCAGACAATCCCCTGCCCCGGTCCAAAGTTTCCCCGGACCACCCCAGCCGGGCAAAGTCTGCGGAGCCCGGCGTCATGGCAGGCGCCTTTTTCCGGCACGACTCCCACGATCCGGCGGGATGCAAAATCAGGTTCCGTGGCTCCCAGGAAAGTGCCGCAGAGGCCCGGCCAGGGAGGGCTGGCGTGGGGGATCCGCCTTGCAGAGGCCTAACTGCGGGCTACACTGCCAGCCTCATGCCTTCCGCCCTTATGAATACCAAATCATCCTGCATTCTGGCTTCCGGTCTCGTGGTTAGTGCGGCGATTCTCTCGATGGGACTTGTCAAAGCGGCCGAGGTCCTCCGGCGGGACGCCTCAATCAACCTGCGGGGTGGACTTGAGATGAAGGTGGAAGGCGGCTATACGCCCCTGAAAATCGGCCCGCAGCTGGATCCCAGGTCCGGACGCTAGCGGAAAATAAAGGGCTGGCCCATTTCCTGGAGCAGTTTCTTTTCGTCTGCCAGGTAAAGGTCACCCAACCGGGCCAGCCCGCCCCCTTCGCGGAATTCCTTGAGGAAGGCATTCACCTTCAACCGCAGGTCATCGTTTCCTTTCCGGATGCCGATGGCCCACGCTTCCTCGACAAAAGGATCGAGAATGGCCCGGGTGGTGGCCGCATTGGCCTGACAATACTTGTAGATACTGAGTTGGTCGTAGAGGAAGGCATCGGCGCGGCCCTGGGCCACTTCGAGGGCGCAGGTGGACTCCCCGTCCAAAGCATTGACGGTGGCACCCGGAAGGTTTTCCCGCGCCCAGGTTTCGCCGGTGGTGCCGAGTTTGGCCGTGATGCGGATGCCAGGCTTTTTCAAATCTTCGATGCTTTGGACGGGTGAGTCCCTGGCGACCAGAATGGCCAGCCCGGTGAAGGCGTAGGGGTCTGAGAAATCGATGGACTGGGCCCGCACGGGATTGGCCGTCATGCCGGAAATGATGAGGTCGATTTTTCCGGTTTGCAGGGCCGGAATGAGGCCATCGAAAGCGTAGGATTCCAGTTTGAGAGGACGTCCGAGGAATTTGGCCAGTTCCTCGGCCATGCGGACGTCCACTCCGTCAGGCTCGCCTTTTTCATTTTTAAACTCGAAGGGAGGGTAGGTCATGTCCATGCCGACGATGAGCGGATCACCCGGGCCTTTGACCGCCAGCGGCTGGGGGCTGCAGGCAGGAAGCAGGGCGGCGGCAAGAGTGGCCAGGAGGAAGAAGCGTTTTTTCATGGCAGGAAAGCAGGAACAGCGGAAGATGACAGCAGGCGGCCCGCCAAGGCAAGACACCAATGCGCCGGAAAAGCTGGAATCCGGGAGGAGACTGAAAAAATCCAACGGACGGCGGGACAAAAGCCGCTATGCTGGGCGATATGAACTGGAGCCGCTGGTCTGCCTTTTTCAGCCTCGCAGGGCTGGCGGTGTTCATTCCGGCGGCCCTTGTGCCGGCGATGCTGGTGGCCAACGCCATCGATGGACCCCGGTGGTATTCAGTTTGGAGTGGGATCCGGGAGTTCTACCGCAGCGGGGAGTTTTTTCTTGCCGGACTCATTGCCTGCTTCAGCCTTGCTTTTCCCCTCGTGAAATTCAGTCTGGGCCTGCTGTGCTCGGCGGGGCGGAGGTTCATGAGTCCGGGACGGCGGAAAGCCATCGTCACCCTGACCTCGTGGACAGCGAAGTATTCCATGCTGGATGTGCTGGTGATTGCCATGCTGATCCTGCTGGTGAAGGTGAACGAATATGTCAGGATCCTTCCGTCACTGGGTCTGTATCTGTTTTCGGCGGCGATCCTGCTCTCGGCGCTGGCCGGGGCCGCCCTGAACCGGGCGCTGGCGGCGGAAACCCGGCCGCCCGCTTCTGCCGGCGACCCGAAAGCATGGCTGCGGCCCCCGGCTTGGATCGTGATGTTGGTAGTGTCTGTTGCCTTGACCGTATGGGGAGCCCAACAAGTGATGAAGCACCGGAGCGGCACCGTCGATTCTGTCTCCCTGACCCGCCTGACCCACCGGGGAGAACTGCGGAGATCGGTGGAAAAGACCCTCGCCCTGAAGGAACTGGCGAAGAAGGAGCATGATTTCTTTTCGAAAGACACGGTGCGCCGGCTGATGGAATTCGGTCAGGCGGTGACGACGGATGCCGGATGGAAGGATCCGGAGGCCTGGGTGTCCATCGAAACCACCAGCGGCCGGATACTGGATACCAACCGCATCAAACCGGTCGACCTCGATGCCCGGGACCTGACCCTGACCTTTTCCCTGCCGGAGCCGGTGGCCCGGGGAGAGATCGCGTTGGTGCGGCTGATTTCCAGCATTGAATGGGTCAAAGTGATCGAGGCCCCCATCGAAGAGGAAGTGATCCGCCGCGCAGACGATCCCTTTCGGGACTGGACCCGCACCTGGCACGGGCGGATTTTCAGTTTGAGGTTGAATGGGCAGTCGGCCCCGGAACTTCAGCGCAGCCTGATCCAGACCGCCCTGGGAGTGCTGGCCAGTCTGTGGTGTGTCGCCGCCCTGCTGGTTCCTGGCGGAGCGGGGAGAGGCATCCAAGTTCCATCCAAACGTCCATCAGACAGCTAGGGGGTCCTAAACGCCAGGTTGTTGGGGGGCAGGCCACGGCCGGGACTCGACTTGGGAAAGTCGGGCTACGTTTCCATCCGGACGAAGTTCGACAATCCGACGTCGATCCGGGAGGGTCCGGTGCCCCTCATTTGGACAGGAACGGACCCTGACAGATTTCCGCCACCCTACACGGCCCGCCCGCCATGCCCGGCCAATCCGCCATTGCCGGACCATGGCGGGGCAGGTAGGCAGCGGGATGGAACCCACTGCCCCTGCCCCGTCTGACCGCTGGTCCCTTGAGTCATGGTTCACCGCTTTCGGTGCGCCGGATTATCTGGCTTTCAAGGAAGTCCTCACGGAAACCCTGGCAGAGCAAGGCCACGCGCCCGTTGGCGGACCGCTGGCTCCCGCCTTGACAGCGTATGAGGAACTCTCGGCGAAACTTTGGCATCTTTCCGCCTATCTTGGTTGCCTGTCCGCCGACGACGCCTCCAACGAAGCCGTAAAGGCCGAGGAAGCCTGGCTTTCGGGCCGCGAAGCCGATCTTTCGAAGATCGAAGCCGGGCTTCGCTCGCGTCTGGCCGCCCTCAGCGACGCAGATTTTACGGCCCTGACGGCCGATCCTGCGTTGGCGGACGCCACCTACCGATTGGGCCGCATGAGGGCAGCGGGTGCCCGCCAGATGCCGCTGGAACTGGAAGGTCTCGCGGCCGATCTGAACGTGGACGGACTCCATGCCTGGGGCCGGCTTTATGAAACCCTGACGGGCAAACTTTCCTTCCCATTGACCTTTCCGGATGGGCATGGGGAAACGGTGCCCATGTCCCGCCGGCGCGCGCTCATGGCCTCGCCGGAACGCGCAGTCCGGGCCGCCGCCTTTCACGCCGGCCAGCAACCATGGGTTGATCATGCCGATACCTTCGCCGCCGGGCTCAATGGCATTGCGGGCGCGAGGTTGACCCTCTACCGGCGGCGCGGACAGCCGGACTTTCTGGAGGCCCCGCTCTTTGACTCCGCCATGGGTGCGGCGTCGCTCGACGCCATGATGGAGGCCATCCGCACTAACATTGAAATTCCACGCCGTGCCGTCCGGGCTGCCGCCAAACTGCAGGGAACCCCGGCCCTGCATTTTTACGACCTGGAGGCCCCGCAGATCGCCCCGCCCGGCGAGGCGCAGATTTCCTGGACGCAGGCCGGCGCCATGGTGGACCGCGCCTTCACCTCAGCCTATCCTGCCCTCGGAGCCTATTTCCGTGAAATGTTGGACTGCGGATGGATTGAAGCTCAACCCCGCGCCGGGAAACGGCCTGGGGCCTTCTGCACCGGTTCGCACCTCCGCGGGGAAGAGCGCGTTTACATGAATTATCACGGCACGGTGCAGGACGTGATCACCCTTGCCCACGAAGTCGGCCACGCGTGGCATGCCCGGGCGCTCAAAGGCGCGCGGCTGTTCCGCTCTTCCTATCCGATGACTCTCGCCGAAACGGCCTCCAATTTCGGGGAGATGATTCTCCTCGAAGGCCTCCTCTCCGGCGGAGCGGACACCCCGGGTCTGCAGGCATGGCTGCTGGATCAGGAGATGAACCGCGCCCATTCCTATCTGCTGAACATTCCGATGCGGTTTGAATTCGAGCGCGCCTTCTACACCGAACGAAGCAGCGGCGAAGTCTCCGGCTCCCGCCTGCGTGCCCTGATGGAACAGGCGCAGGAAAAGTGTTATGGCACCACTCTGGAAGCAGATGGCCGGGACCCCATGTTCTGGGCCTCCAAGATGCACTTTTTCATCTCCGGCGTGTCGTTCTACAATTTCCCCTACGTCTTCGGCTATCTGTTAAGCCGCGCCCTCTTCGCCCGGTTCCAGGCGGAAGGCCCGGCCTTCCTGCCGGGCTAGGAAGCCTTCCTGCGCCTCAGCGGTTCCGCCGACTGCGAATCCACCGCCCGCGAAACCCTCGGCGTGGACCTGACGGACCCTGCCTTCTGGGCCTCCGGCATCCGGTCTCTCGAATCCAAACTGGCGGCATACGAAGCCCTTGGCTAAAATAGACGCAGGGATCGGTGGCCGTGAAGCCATGAGCGGGCCTGGATGGAATCAATTCGAAACACAGGCCTCCCACAGGGATTGTTAAACCCCCGCTTCGTAGCCGGCGAGGGTCCGTTCCTAACTTTCCGGGATCGTTTGCCCGCAAGTTGGAACCGGCTCTCCAATCCATGGAGCCATGATTCCATTTCGTGGCCGCCACCCTCACAAAAACCGGTTCGGCAAGCGTCCGGCAAATTAATTTGCAGTATATCGGCCTCATTATCAATAAGTTGTATAATCGTTTTTTTACCTGGCACGGTCGTTGCGAATATCCCTCCCAGAAGCAGGAACCCGGCCCGAAGCCAATCCCGCTCCCAACAACCAAACCAAACCACAAACAACCTAACTAAATAAACATCATGAGCACTCCAACCAACTACGAAGTCACCGCCCCCGTTCCTGCCACTGACGAACTGGACGACACCCAACTCGAAGCCATCGCCGGTGGTTTCCTCGACGCCACCCTCGGATCCTCCGTCCTCGGCGACGGCATGCTCTGTATCGGCGGCGGGCTGATCAACTCCAAGATGGAATTGAATCTGTGATCCTCTTCCCCGTTCCCGCAATCACGCCATAAACTGCATCTCAGGGAACTTAAAGCACGCCCCACCGGTCTAACCGGTGGGGCGTTGGCGTTTTGGGGTTGCGGGAGGTCGGGGGCCCCCAGGGGGCCAGCGGCGGAGCGGCCGGGTTTTCAGTCGCCGGCGGCGATTACCACGAATTGCCGTCCGTTGCCCCTTCCGCTGTAAACTGACCGCAGGTTCCTGCGTTCAAATCAAGTCAGGGCCGGCATGGGCTGCTTCGTGGACGGAGCATTCTGTGGCATCACCACCTTCCGCGTATGAACCAACATTTATTCCCATCGAAATCTTCCCCTGGTCCGGTCCGTTGCCTGAAGCATCTGCGGTTGAGCGGTATGCTGGCGGGGCTGGCGGGCACCTTATTCTTCAGCCAGGGACTGGCCATGGCCACGCCCTCCGACACCAACCTGACCGGTCAGGCCTTTCCCCGGATCAATGCCGACCTCAGTGTGACGGTGCGGCTCAAGGCTCCTGAAGCCAGAACCGTGATGTTGGAAGGCGGGGACGGCCTTGTGGCCCGGCCGTTGGCGCTGACAAAAAATGCCGAAGGCCTCTGGGAAGTCACCACGCCGCCGGCCGCCCCGGGTTTTCACTACCATTGGTTCACCGTGGACGGGCTGCGGATCAATGATCCCGGAACCAAAACGTATTTTGGCTGGGGCCGCGACACCAGCGGGGTGGAGGTGCCGGACAAGGATGGGGAGTTCTACGCGGTCCGGGCGGAGGTTCCCCGGGGGACTGTCAGGATTGAGTGGTATCACTCCAAAATCACCGGCAGGGAGCGCCGGTGTTTTGTATACACCCCGCCAGGCTATGAAACGGATGCCGGGCGCTATCCGGTGCTTTACCTGCTGCACGGAAGCGGCGAAAACGAGCGGAGCTGGGGGGAGCAGGGACGGGCCAATTTCATCATGGACAACCTGCTGGCGGCCCGAAAGGCAAGTCCCTTCCTTGTCGTGATGGATAGCGGTTATGCCGCCTATCCGGATGCCCCGCCACAGGACCGCAGCAGCCAGACGGCGGCTTTCCGGGACGTGCTGACCAAGGAACTGATCCCCTATATCGACGGCCGCTTCCGCACCCGGGCGGATGCCGCCCACCGGGCGATGGCGGGCCTGTCGATGGGGGGCGGGCAGACCTTGAACATCGCTCCACAGCATCCGGAGCTTTTCGCCTACATCGCTTCCATGAGCACCGGAGGCCGCGGGGCGTTTGATCCCTCCACTTCCTACGGTGGGGCCTTCAAGGAGGCTGCCTCCTTTGTGAAGGGCAACCGGCTGCTTTTTCTCAGTGCGGGAACCACGGAGCCTGGCTTCCATACCAGCGTGAAAGCCATGCACGACACCCTGTCTGCCTCAGGCATTCCCTGCATTTTTTTCTCCTCGGAAGGCACCAGTCACGAGTGGCAGACCTGGCGGCGCAGTCTCCGCGATCTGGCTCCGCGGCTGTTCCGGCCTGATTGAGGCGGCCCCCTATCCCATTCCAACAGAACCCCTCCCCCTTCAGCTCCCCTGTCCTTGCCTTTGCAACTATTATCCCAGGCGGGCTCGCCGCTGGCCATATCCCCGAAAAATCCTGCAGAGCATCCTCCCTCTCATCCTTCGTAGGTCCTCCCTCTGGAGAATGCTGCGGGTGGGAGGAAGCAGCGTTGAAGGAGATTGAGCCGCTGTATGGAAGCCACGGGGTTCAATTTCTTCCGAAAAACTGTGGTTTTTCGTCACGAAATGCTTCGGCAGGCAGTTTATCGGGGACGATGACCAATCCCGACTCCATGGATGACGCTGAATTGCTCCGGCGATTTGCGGCTGAGCGCAGCGAGGCTTCCTTTGCCGTGCTGGCACGGCGGCACACCGGGCTGGTGCTGGACACCGCGTTGCGCTTCACCGGATCCCGGCCTCTGGCGGAGGAGATCATGCAGACAGTGTTTCTGCAGCTGGCTCGGAAGGCTGCGAGTGTGGCGAGTTCACGGGCAGTGACCGCGTGGCTGCACCGGGCCGTTGTGCTGGAATCGCGTGCCGTCCTGCGCGCGGAGTCGAGACGCCATAAATACACCACCGAAGCCGCTGCTATGGCCGATGTATCTTTCACAGCTCCACCAGATCCGGACCCCCGCATGACGCAGCTCCTCCGCTCGTTGGATGAAGCTCTCGGGTCTCTGCCTGCTGTCGAGCGTGAAGTGCTACTGCGGCATTACTACGAGCGGCAACCCTATCACGAAGCCGGTCAATGGCTTGGCACCTCCGAGGCAGGCGCTCGTCAGCTGGCGGCGCGGGCCCGGAAGCGGCTGGCAGCCTGGTTCCGGCGGCGACACGGCATGGAAATTTCCATTCCCGGCATCAGCACGCTGCTGGGTGGGCATTTTCCATCAGATCCCTGCTCATCCAATGGCTCACTGGCGCAGATTGCGGTCCAGGCCGCAGCGGCCAAGGTGGAAGCTCCTTCTATCATCAATCTGTTTAAAAATCTTCACTTCATATCCGTCATGAAAATGCCAGTTGCTTGCTGCCTTCTGATGGGATTTCTACTGACACTATCACTGGGAATCGGGCGGGAGAGGGAGACGCAAACGGCAGTTGCTGCTGCTCCCATTGGCAATCCCCCCAGGCTTCCTGCGGCAAGCGGCCGGCACAGACCGGGCAGGGAGGCGGCAAGATTGACGGAGGGTTTTGATTTAACAAAGTTTGAAATGGAAATGGCGTCTGTGGCGCGGCTTTCCAAGGACCGCAGGCTGGGATTCTGGGTGGGGAGCACAAATGCATGGGGATCCACACCCTCTTTTGATTTTTCCTATGGTCTTCAGCTTCAGCTGGCGCGTCTGGTAATGCATCAGCCTATATCGCAGATGCCAGCCCTGCTCGAGGCCTGCAAACGCGGCGATCCCGAAGCCAAAGGACAGTTTGTTCTTCAGGCGCTGTTTGCCCGTTGGGCGGAAGGTGATCCCGCGGATGCCAGAAGCCACTTGGAGGGCCTCCCCCGTAAAGCGCAGGAGTATGCGATTCGGGGGATGTGCGCCACCATGCTGAACCGCGACGTCGGGGCCACCGCACGGATGGCGCTCAGTCTTCCCGATAAAATCAGGGAGGGTCTTTACGACGGGTCCAGGCGGGGATTCATCAATAACATTATTTCGATATGCGCCTCCCATAATCCGCAAGCTGCTTTCCAGGCCTGCCTTGACGCCCCGGAGCATCTTGCCGGCGAGTCGGTTGACCGGGTGATGCAGAGTTGGAGACAGGAGGATCCGGATGCCGCCATCAACTTTTTCGTTACCACTTCCGCCTCCCGGGAAATCCCCGGGAAAGGGCGCGTAGAGAGACAGAGCGTGAGAATGCTGAAAAATTCCCATCCCGAATTGGCCGCGAAGGTGGTGAACAGTCTTCCAGCCGGGGCGCTGCGGGATTCACTGGCTGATGAACTGAACGGCACCACCACGGGTGCCCAGACTGGTAAAAATTGATTCCTTCTTATGAAATGGTGTATCTATCTGCTGTTTTTCACCCTCGGTTCGCTGGGGGCGTTGGGGGTAAACTGCTGGCACCGCCCCCTTCCTGACAGAGGCACAATCAAGGATACTCCGTCTGCTATCCAAGAGGGGCTTTCCCCGTTGGTGGAGGCTGAATTGGGATGGGATGATCTCATGACGCGGGCCCGGAACGCGTCCCTTTCGGATATTACAACGCTCCAAAAACGGGAGCCGTCAGTATTTCACGGCCCCTTGGATCATGTGGAGTGGCAGCTGTCCATCTGGCGGGAGATTGGCCGGAAAGCCAATGGCGGGGAAATCAGTAAACTGCTGGCCCCGAAAAGCGCCGGAACAAAATTGAAGCCTTCGATCCAAATCATGGACTTCCCGGGGTTCCTTTGCTGGGAGCTTGGACTGCGGGATCCGGAAACCGCGCTGGCGCACCAAACGTGGAATAACATGAGAAGCGCGATCCTCGCCGCATGGGCAGAGAGGGATGGGAACGCCGCGCTTAAAGCGGCCAGTGAAAATTACCAGGGACTGGACCGCGCCACCAATATTGTGGCAGTGCTATCCACCATGGCCCGAAGCGATCCGGCCGGGGCCATCCGCCTTGCGGATGACTATCAGCTTGAGAATGAGGATTTGGCGGGCAGCGTTCTTAAGGCAATGGCGGCCAACAATCCGCATCAGGCTTTAAGCTTTCTCCTTCAGCCGAAGAATGGATTGAGCCCTGCGCAGACTTCTGAGCTGCTTACGGAGACAGTCGCGGCGGTTGCCGCCGAATCCGGCAATTCGCCTTGGGCAACGCTGAATATGTTGGCTGACCACCCTGAATTTGCCATCGCCACCGGTAAATCCCTTGGCCAATGGGCAGCGGCCGGTTCCACTTTGCCACCTGAGGCGCTGGCTGTTTTTGGGAAGCTACCTCTGGAGGTGTGGGAGGAGTCCCTTGCCGCGGGAATGGGAGTGGCGCTGTATCGGTCCGACCCGGAGTTGGCGGACAAGATACTGTCCCGGTTGCCGGAGGCCGCCGCCCTGCGGTCGGTGGAGGCAGCCGTGAACGGCGCAATTAACACCCATGGGCGGGATAATGCGCCGGATGCGGCTTTGGCCATGAGTATTGCCTCGCGCCTGTCATATGAGAGACAATATGAACTGTTGGACTCGTGGCTCCGTTACGGGAATTTTTCTGCTCCAAGCGGCGAGGCTTGGCTTTCCAGCGTGACCGACCCCTATTGGCATGACAAACTGTCGGGGAAATTTGCTGCAGGGTTTGAAAAATCCGATCCTGCCGCGGCCGTGCGCCTGGCGGAAAACATCGTGGATTTAGATCAGCGCGAAGCCGCGATGTCCTCCGCCCTTGGTGCTTGGCGGGCAAGGGATCCGGCTGCTGCCCAGTCATGGGAGGCGGCTCTGTTAGACAGCCTTTCCCACCAGGAGAAATAAAGCGCGCATGCATCCGGGAGGATTTGCTGCGAAGCGAATGACCCAGTCCCGAGCGGCGCGAATATCATCATTTGAGTTAGCCACCCACAACAGTCATCACTATTTCGCGGATGTGGGGAGCCCGCCGATGTTCGAAAAGGAAGATCCCCTGCCAAGTTCCCAGGAGCATGCGTCCGGAGGAGACCGGGATTGATTCGGATGTCCGGGTCAAGGCCATGCGAAGGTGACTAGGCATGTCATCGGGACCCTCGCAGGTGTGCTGAAACCAAGGGGTGTCTTCGGGGACAAGCCGGTCAAAGAACTCATGCAGATCCCGACGGGCCGACGGGTCAGCGTTTTCCATGATCACGAGGCTGCAACTGGTGTGACGGACGAACACGGTGACGACACCTTCCGTGATCCCGCTGGACCTGAGAATTTCTTCTACCTTTCCGGTGATCTCGACCGTGCCTTTGCCCCGGGTTTCAACCCGGATGGTATCCTGCTGGATTTGAAGCGGCTTCATGGGAGAATCTGGGATCCCGCGTCCGGGATCGCAAGGTGAATCGGTCCGTCCCCGCCGCCAACCTTATCGGCGAATCGTCTCCGAATCCTGTTCACAACTATTCTCACGTCTTCGTCCTCGAGAGGGACGCCGTTCGGTGCCATGGAGATGTGGCTCAGAGCGTGATCCCTCCCGGGCACGAGGTTTCCTGAGACAAAACCCTCGAAATCATCTTTTACCAAGGAGGCGCACTCTAATCCCTATGGGGTGGGTTCCAATTTAAATGAAACCAGCATGAACTGGCGGTTGGCTGATTTAGTCGGGTTTCACCCCATGGCAGGGAGTTCCCAAGTAGGTAAGATAAGACACCATAAGAAAGGCCGCACCGCCACCACCCCCAATGAAAATAATACACCTCGTTCCACTTGCAGCCCTGCTGCTAGCATTGCCCGCACTCGCACAGCAAGGTGCCATGCCCGATCCTCAAATGAAGGCCGTGCTCGACCAGCTTACCCTGCTGGGCGGCAAGCCCCTCGAAACCCTCTCGCCCCGGGAGGCGCGCCAGCAGCCGACACCCGCGGATGCCGTGGCAAAGCTGATGAAAAATCAAGGCAAAACACCGAAAGAAGCAGGTGACATCGAAAATACAACGATCGATGTGGGCGGTCATGAGGTGAAGGTGCGGGTCTATACTCCAAAGGGCAAAGGGCCCTATCCTGCCATCCTCTACATCCATGGCGGCGGTTGGGTTATCGCCGATCTCGACACGTATGACGCCACGCCGCGCGGACTCGCCGATGCCGTTGGCGCAATAGTCATTTCGACGCATTACCGCCAGGCTCCCGAGCATAAGTTTCCCGCCGCGCATGAGGATGTTTTTGCTGTCTATAAAGCGGTTTTGAAGAACTCATGGAAAAGAAACTACGACCCCAAGCGCATCGCCGTAGTCGGTGAAAGCGCGGGCGGCAACATGGCGTGCGCAGTTTCCCTCATGGCCAAGGAACGTGGCGTGCCGCTTCCGCTAGCGCAGGTTCTCGTCTATCCTGTCGCCGATCTAACTGATCTGAACTCGCCGTCGTATCAGGACAGTGCCGACGCGACGCCCCTGAACAAGGCAATGATGCAATGGTTTGGCAAACACACGCTCGCGAATCCCGGCGACACGAAGAATCCGCTGCTCTCGCTGGTACTGGCTGGGGAGGCGCTCAAAGGACTGCCGCATACGACGATCATCAACGCGCAGATCGATCCGCTCCGTTCTGATGGTGACAAGCTCGCCAAGGCGCTCACCGACGCGGGTGTAAAGGTGAACCACAAGATTTACGACGGAGTAACCCATGAGTTTTTTGGCATGGCTGCGGTTTTGGACAAGGCGAAGGCAGCCCAGCAACTCGCGGCAGCCGACCTGAAAGCTGCGTTCGCGAAGTAATTCCCGCTCCCTCCTTAAACCACATCCATGAACCCCCACGAAAATCAAAGCAGCATCCCCACGCCCCGTCAATTTTTCAGCGGCTTCACTACTGGTCTGGTTGCGGCATCCGCAGCGCCAGCACTCGGTCAGGAGAGCAAAAATGGAGATGGCTACGGAGAGGCACCAGGCCAATTAGTGAAACTGAATCCTCTCGATCAATTTCCGAAGCCGCCCTTTGAAAAAATTGTGGAAAAGACGGCACTGGAACGGGCCGGCCAGCCGGCGGAACTCGCTCCCGCTATTGTGCTCCTTGCCTCGCAGGAATCCAGTTTCGTCACCGGCCACCTTTACGACGTGCAGGGCGGCTCGGGCGAAGGATAGCTGCTGGGACTTTGCATTGGCGGGGTTTCAAATACAATTATCCGGTGAGCTGTTCCCATGCCTCGCGCAGACTATGAACCCCCGACGACCGGACGCTGCATACGGCCTCCTGGCTTTCCGGATTCATGTTATGGAGGGGAAGCCGGCTGATAGCGGGGGAAGCGTTCCTGCAGTTCCCTGCGGGTCGCTTCTGCTTTGGCGAGATGTTCCGGGGTGCCGGATTGTTCCAGCGCGGCAATGAGTTTGGTCATGGCCAGCGGGGTGATGGTGGCATCCTCCCAGTTCTGCATCACCAAACCAAAACTGCTGATGGCCTCGGTGAAACGTCTGGAAGCCATGGCCACATCGCCCAGGACAAGGCGGAGCTGGGCTGAGAGCAGGGTTTCCTTGTCGAGGTCAAGCCCGGCTTCCACGCTGGCGGTGGCTTCCTCCAGTTTGCCGAGGGCAAAAAAGGCGCGTCCTTTGAGGAGATGGGCTTTTACTTTGGCCGCGACCCGGTCTTCCGAAGCCAGTTGGTGGTCGAGGGCCACAATGGCTGATTCATGGCTGCCGTTTTCCACCTGGCTTTCGCCGAGGGTAGCCCAGATCTCCGGGCTGGTGGCGCGGGGATCGTCGTAGGTGACGACCGGGGAAAGGTAACGGGAGGCGGCCCGGTAATCCTGGCGGAGGAACACGGTGCGGCCCAGCCAGCGGAGAATGTCCGGCGAGATCTTTTTCTGCTGGGTCCCTTTGAGATAGCTGTCCACTTCCACCATGAGGGGCTCTATCTCCTTTTGAGCGGTCAGGGCACCGATGATCATCAGGGTGGCGTCGGTGTAATAACTTTTCGTATCCTGGTCGCGGGCAGTGCGCAGCGGATCCACCGCTTCGGCGTATTTCTTTTGTTGGAAATATCCGGTCCCGATCCAGTAGGAAGCTTCGGCGGCTACTTTGGTGCGCGGGAAATCCTTGAGGAGCCGCTGGAAGTCCGCTACCATGCCGGGGTAGTCCTGCTTCATGCCCTTGACCTTGGAGAGATGATAGGAGGCGCTCTCCGCACCCTCGGATTTGGGGAAACGGTCGCGCACAGTTTCGAAATCGCGCACTGCTCCGGCATAGTCTTCCAGTTTCAGATTGGCGAGGCCGCGCTGCAGGGTGGCCATCGGGATCCGTTCGTCCTGTGGAAATTTTTCGATGAAACGGGTCAGGGTGCCGGCGGCCTGCTTGTCTGCGGCGGAAGCTTCGGCAAAACCCCGTTGATAAAGCCAGGTGGCCAGTTTGGCAGGTTCCAGCTTGTTCTCCCGGACTTTTTGATAGGCCCGGGCGGCCTGCTCCCAGACGCTGCGGTTGAAATAATAGGCAGCGCGCACCATCCATGCCTTGTCGAGGAAGTCGCTCTCCGGCCGGCGTTCGCGCCAGCGTTCCACGTAATCGGAGGCGGCTTCCGGCACCACGGGGTCATTCATCTTGAAGAGGCTGACGAGCCGTTTGTAACCGCCTTCGAGGGCTTCCTCGCGTTCCGGCATGTTTTCCTCCAGAATGGCAAAAATTTCGGCGGCCCGGGAATGCTGATCTGCGGCGGCATAACAGGTGCCGACAATCAGCAGGAGCCGGGCCCGCGTATTGTTGTCGAGTGCGGAATAATCCCCGATGCCACGCCACGCGTCGATGACCTTGTCATAGGCCTTTTGCTTGAAGTAGGCAAAAACGAGGCCATAGCGGGCCCGGACTGAAGCCAGCGGCGCGCCGCTGAGTTTGGCTGCTTCCTCAAAGTTTCGGATGGCCTCGGCGGTGCGGCCGGCGTCGGCGTGAATCATGCCGGCATTGACCATGGATTCGCCCCGGGTTTCCGCCGCCAGGCTTTCCTTCGCGAGCAGCTCAAACCGGCGCATGGCAGCATCCGAGCGGCCGGCTTCCATGTCGAGGGTGGCCAGCTCCATCAGGGCCTTTTCGTAATATTCGTTGCCGGTTTTGACGCGGGTGACCTCCTCAAAAGTAGTGGCCGCTTCCTTGAGGGCCCCGGTGAATTTGCAGCTGCGGGCCTTGAAAAAGAGCGAGGCATGGCGGATGCCGGCCTGTTCTGCAGGGGCCTGGGCGGCGGCGAGGCCAAACCACCGGATGGCATCCTGATAGCGTTCCGGGTTGGTGGCTGCCGCGTTGTAGGCAAAACTGGCAAGGCGGAAGGCCGAATAGGCGGCGTAGGGTCCGGTGCGGGAGGTCTGAAGCGCAGCCTGATAGGCATTGCTCGCCACGGCCATGCGGGCAACCCGTTCTTCGGCGGAGGGGAGTTTGCCCGCGATGGTCCGGTGGCATTCGCCGGCATGATACAGCACAATGACCCGGTGCCTTCCGCCGGGGAAGTCCCTCAGGTAACTGTCGAACTCCATCAGGGCGAGATCCCATGCCTGGTTGCGGTAATGGGCCTCGGCAATTTTAAAACGGGCTTCTTCACGGAATTTCCCATTGGGAAACACTTTCAGATATTCCTCATACTGGCGGATGGCGAGAGTATGGTCACCCTTGGCAAAGAGCAGTTCGCAATAATCAAACAGATCTTCCTCCGGCGATTTGGCCCTCGGCTTGGCCGTGGCGGGGCGGGTTTCCGGTGAAGCCGGAGCGGCTTTGGGCGGGGCCGGACGGGAGTCGTCCGGGATGACTTCGGCTTTGGGGGGAGTGTTGTCCGGCACCGGCAGAGCGGAGCGGGGTGCCGGGGCGGGCTCGTCTTCCACAATCTCGGCGCGCCGGGGAACGTCAGGCGGCTGGGCGGCCACGGGAAGCGCGGTGGCCAGCAGGGCCGATCCTGCCACGAAGGTGGCGCACCAGCGGCAGAGGGGATCGGCGGATTTCATGGGTCGGGGAGGGAGGGGCGGGAACACTCCATAACAGCGGGCAGGGAGGGCGCAACTGTTGAGCATTAAAAACGAGCAGTCCCGGGCAAGGGACCGGAGGTCAGGGGGCCGGCGCGGGCGTCGGGGAACGGGAGGCAAACGACACATGATAGAGTCCGGCCTGATAACAAAGATCAAGGACCCGGAACATATTTTTATACACGGTCTCCTCATCGGCGCGGATGATGATAGCCTGTTTCGGATTCAGGGCATAAATGTCCTTGAAGCGCTGGCCGAGCTGGCTGTCGCTGAGCACCTGGGTATTCACCTTGAAGGAGCCGTCGCGGGCAATGTTCACCACGATCTCCCCGACCTGCCGGTTCTTGGGCGCACCGGAGTCGGCGGCGGGCACGGAGATGTTAAGGTCCTTTTCCCGCTGGTTCATGCTGAAGGTAACGATGAAGAAGATGAGCAGAATGAGCAGCACATCGATGAGAGGCACGAGATTCATCCCATGACCGGTGTCGGCAGGGTGATGCGGGCGGAACTTCATGGCAATACAGGCAAAACAGAGGGACCGGGCCGCCTTCAGGCACGGCGGGCGGGTTGGGCTGCGCCGGGCTGGGCCGCGCGGGCCGCGGTGACCCGCTTATACTGGGCACCCAGCAGCGCCATGATATGGGTGGCAGCCGATTCCATTTCGGAGACCAGCCCATTGACCTTGCCACGGTAGAGCGAAGCAATCATCATGGCCGGAATGGCGATCACAAGGCCGGCAGCCGTGTTGATCAGGGCTTCGGCGGTGCCGCCCGCGAACTCCATCTGGGCCTGCTGCATGTCCGCTTTGGAGATGCGGGTGAATTCACTCATCAAGCCGATCACGGTGCCCAGCAGGCCTATCATTGGTGCCACATTGGCCACGTCGCTGAGATAGGTGACGCGCTGATAGAGCTGGCTGGCCTGACGCTGGCCTTCGGCTTCAGTCACTTCACGCACCTCATCAAAGGTGGCCATGGGATTCTTGGTGGCGAAATCGAGCGCTTTTTGCGTGATGCTGGCGATGGATTCATGGCGGCGGTTGCAGACCGCGAGCAAGCCAAGGTAATCCTGTTTGCGGATCAGGGAATCCGCCGTGGTCATGAAATAATCACTAACCACCGCCCCGCGCCGGATGGTGAGGAACAGAAAAATGATCAGGGCCACCATGATCACCGAGAGGGCGATCAGAAACCAGATCGTATACCCGCCCTGTTTCACCATATCAAAAACCGCCACGGGTTTGTCCTTCGTTTTGGCCGCCTCGGCCATGGCCGGAGCCGCCGCCGGCGGGGCGCTGACGGCGGCGGGGGCAGCCGGGCTGCCGGGGGCGGGGGCCTGCGCATGCAGGGAACCAAAGGAAAACAGCAGGCAGAGCAGCCAGAGCAGGTGTTTCATAGAGGGGGCGGAAGGACCGTCCAGAGTAATGCCCCGCCCCGGTCACGCAAGCATGGTTTCCCTGGGCCGTGCGGGGAAGCGCCGGGGCGTTCCCCCCGGCCCGGCGGCGCGCCGGGATCCGCCCGGATCGTGGCCTGCCCCAAACCGGAAGGGGATTTTTGAGTTTGCGGAAAACCTGCCATCCGGTTAGGGGTCAAGGCATGCAGCGCGGGAAGCGTATTTTCAGGCTGGCCTGGGAGGCGTTCCGGACGTGGTGCCGCCCGATGCACGAGCCGCTTTTCCTGCTGGCCGTGGCGGCGGTGGCCGGCATCCTTGGGGCTGACTTCCGGCCGGCTACCGGCGGATGGGCGGGAGCAGCGGTGGCAACAGCCGCCGCCGCCCTGATCACCCGCCGCAAGCTCTGGATTGGCACCGCAGTTCTGACCGGATTCGGCCTGCTGCATGCCTTTCACCTGCGGGATGCCCTGCGCCATCGGGCGGAATCCGTCCTCGCCGCAGGAGCCAGCCTTCCTGCCCGGGTCACCGGGGTAGTCTGGGATGCTCCGGTGGGCGGATACGGAGGCGATTCGTGGCAATTTCCTCTGCGGATAGAGCATCTGACGGCGCATCACGAAACCTGGGAAGCGGCCCAGTCCAAACTTTATGTGCGGCTCACCGATACCGTAAAAGCTCCGGCGTATGGCGACCGGATTGTCCTGACCGGATTGCTGCGCCGCACCGATGCCGTGAGGAACCCGGGAGAGTTGAATTTTGATCTCTTCCTGAAACGTCAGGGGTATGCCGCCGAATTTTCGGCAGCAGGCACGGGCGACCGCTGGCTAACCATGGAGAGCGGCAAGGGCCACCCGGTGATGGCCGCCGCCCTGCAGGCGCGGGACTGGATCGCGGCCACCGTGACGCGGGACCTTGAGGACGCGCCTGAGATCGCGGCCACCGTCCGGACCATGGTGCTGGGCACCCGGGAAAAGACACCGGATGAGCTGACCGACGCCTTCCGGGCGAGCGGAACCATGCATATTTTTTCGGTGAGTGGTCTGCATGTGGCCCTCTTTGCCGGGGTGTTGTGGTTTGTGCTCAGCCGCACGCCTCTGCCCCGCGCCGGGATCATCGGCCTCACCCTGACCGTGGTCTTTTTTTATGTATTTGTGACCGGCCTGCGGCCCAGTGCATGGCGCGCCGCCTTGATGATAGGGATGGTGCTGGTGGCCCCGCTCTGGAACCGCGAAAGCCATCTGGTGAACAGCCTGGGCGGGGCGGCCCTGCTTCTCCTGGCATGGAACACCCAGCAACTGTTCCAGGCCGGATTTGTTCTGTCCTTCGGCGTGCTGCTCGCCATTGCCCTGTTGGCCCAGCCCCTGGGAGAACTCGCCGGCCGGCTGCTGGGACGGTGGAATGCCCCTGACCCTTTCCTGCCACGGGAATTGCGCAGCCCGGTTCAGCACGGCTGGTATTGGTTGAGGGAGAAGCTCTGCCTTTCCCTTGGCGTTTCCACCGCCAGCACCCTCGGGTCGATGCCGCTGATGATTGGTTATTTCAATCTGGTCACGCCCATCGGCATCATAGCCAATCTCTTCCTCGTCACTCTGTCACTCTGGATCCTTGTCGTGGCGTGCCTCAGTCTTCTGTCAGGAGCATTGGGTTTGACTCCGCTGGTCCTCATCTGGAACAACACCAACTGGGTTCTGGCATGGTGCACCGTCGCCACCGCCCGTTTTTTCGCCACCCTCCCCTTTGGCCATGTGCGGGTGGATCCGGCCCGGCTCTGGCGCGGCGACCCCTGCGAGATCACCATCCTTGCCTTGAATCACGGTGGGGGAGCCGCGCGTCTGGATACGCCTTCCGGAAGCCAATGGATGATCGACTGCGGCGGCCTGCGCCATTGGAACCGGACAGTCAGGCCGCATTTGGAACGTGCTCCGGTGAACCGGCTGGAAGGAATTTTTCTGACCCATCCTGACAGTTATCATACGGGCGGACTGTCCTCGCTGCAGAGGCTGTTCCCTCCCGCCGGAACGTGGGCGGTGAGCCGCGCAGCGGCCGTTGGCGGGGCGCCGGGGCTGGCCGCCGGCCATGCGTGGAGCCTGGACAGGGACACCAGGCTGGAATGCCTCTTCCCGCCCGCCCTCTGGCAAGCGGGGCTGGCCGACGACCGGGCCGCCGTGCTGCGTCTCGAGTGCCGGGGATTCCGGGTGCTGTTCATGGGCGACGCCGGATTCCTGACCGAAAAGGCCCTGCTCGCTTCCGGGACGGACCTGCGGGCTGACGTGCTGGTGATGGGACGGCATGGTTCGGATTTCTGCGGACTGCCGGAATTTGTCCGTGCGGTCAATCCGGGTGCCGTGGTGTTCTCCAACCATCGGTTCCCGGAAAGCGAACGCGCTCCGGAAGCATGGCAACAACGCCTGCAGGCCATGGGAATGGTGCTGTTTGACCAGGCCCTGACCGGAGCCGTGATGATCCGGCTGGACCGGGCCGGCTTGGAAGTCCGGGCCTTTTCCGGCGGCCGGCAGTGGCGGCGGCCGCCCCGGGAAACCCCGCCATGGAGTGTTCCGGCCCCCACGCCCGGGGCGCCGTTGATCCGTTAGCCTGAAAACCGGGATGGACTCGAACAGAAGGTCACCAGGAGCCGGGGGCATAAAACCCAGTGTCTGGGCACGGTCCGCATGAGATCATACCACGCCCCTTTTTTTTCGTTAAGGCCTTGCTTGGTTCCCTTTGCGTTCTTCTGTTCAAAATTCAAATTCTTCGTTTGTAATGAATCGTGAATCCTTTCTCCGCCTCAGCGGAACCGCCTTTGCCGCAACCCTGCTGTTTTCCTGTGCCTCGGCTCCCGTCTCCGGCGTGCCCGTGGCCTGGCCTCCCGCCTCCTTCACCACAGTCCGGGCCTTTGTCTACGACTGCGATGCAGACCGCTCCGTCAGTTTTTTCCAAAAAGACGGCTCCCTCCACCGCGGGATTATCAATGCCCCTGGAGCGCTCCTCACGGAAGCCCAGGTGAAGCGGCTCCTTCCCGCCCTGACCACCGCCACGGCCCGCAAGCACCGCACCGCCTGTTATCTTCCTCACCACGCCTTCCTGTTTTATGATGCCGCCGGCAGGGTCGTGGCCCACACGGAAATCTGTTTCTCCTGCACCATCCAGCGCAGTTCTCCCGCAGGTTTGCCGGAGCATATCAACTTCCAGGCTGTCTGGGACATCCTCCGCGAAGCCGGCGTCCCCTGCGGCAGCGGCAGCCAGTTTTACAGGGATCTCTTCAAGCAGCTCCAGGCAGGACGCTGACTTCCTGCCGGATGCAAGGCATCAGGCTTCCTACGGGCAGCGCTAAGGGAATTGCTTAAGCTCCAACAATCCGCCGGATTAAAGTTGATAAGTGATGAAGAACTGATAGCCATTCAGCAATATTGGAAAGCCGCGCGGGAGCCGGATGACGGCCGCGGGGTGGCCCGTATCGTCAACGCTAACCAAGGACTTCCCATGCACGACCTCCGAAACACGGCCCGACTGCGCAAACTGGAAGCCGAAGTCGCAGAAGAAAAAGGCCTGTCCGCCGAAACTCTCCAACGCCTCGTCGCCAAAATCGAGGAGTTCAGCGAGAACAACCGGGCGCATGGATTGCCGGCGGAATTAAAACGGATACTTGAGGACGATCTCATGGGTTTGCAGTGTTAGGTGTTCGCAAACCAAATGAGCTGGGACGAAACTTCCAAACGGTGGCTGGCAAAACTGACCAGGTTAAATCCGGCTTCAGGGAGGGGAGATTGTCATGGCAAGGCACCCCGCGCTCGCGTTTTGACGGACGCGATCGAGGGTCGAGTCATGGTAGGTCCGATGGCCTGAACGCATCCCTTCCTGAAGGGCGGCCTCCAAGGCGGGCGACCGGTCAAATTCCTGAAGTTCCAGCATTCGCAGGGCCTCGCGCACGACGTCGCTTTCATCGGTATAGCGGCCGGTGCGGATTAGACGGTCCACGAACTCATCCAAGGCAGGGGGCAAAGCAATGATCCATGGGAGATTTTAGGAGATAGATATGCCGTTGTCGAGTCTGGCATGTGGGCTTGGGCCCCCCGCGGCATGGGACGGGTCAGAGGCCGGTGGCCGGGGTTACGGCCGCCGGGAGGGGCGGCGCTCCCAGCGGTGGGGCTCCCTTTCCCATTTGTCCGTTTACGGGCGGTCTCCCTTCAAGGCGGTTCCGGACAGGTCAAGGCAATGTGCAATCTGTCCGGCCTGGAGCAAGGCATTTTGCCCGTCCGCGGTGCTTCATGCTCCCTCAAATGCCCGAATCATCAGGGAAAAGCGGGGTGGCCTCCCACCTGCAATGAAGAGGGCAAACCCTAGCCTTCTTCCCATGACCACAGTTGCCAACCCCAAACCCAAACCTAAAAGTCAAATTGCCTGGGCCGAACTCGACTGGACCAAATCCATTGCCCAACTCGCCAAGGAGACGGGAAGGTCCCCTCAATACGTCCGGCACCACCGGCTGTTGTTATTTCCTCCTGACACTTTTGAGCGGCCCCCCAGCCACGAACTGGAGGCCAACGTCACGGCCACCTCGAAGAAGTTCGCAGTTCCATGGCCCGTAGCCAAAAACTGGCATGTCGAAGCGGACAAACCCGGCAAACGGGGCCCGCGTCCTCTGGTGCTTCCTCCTGACTTTACCCCAACCACTCTCCAGGAGGACGCGAAACGCCTGGGCGTCGCGGTATACACCCTTTGGAAAGCCATGCGCCGGCAAGGCATCGCGCCTGGCAGGGGCAGAGCCAAAGGGTCGGTCAGGAATGCAGGATTCAGCATCCCCCCTGACTTTGTGCCGACTTCCTTCCGTGAGGACGCCAAGCGTCTGGGAGTGGCTTCAACAACTTTTTGGCATGCCATGCGGCAAAAAGGTGTTTTCTATTACCGTCAGCCTGGATTGAACACCGACCGCACTTGACTTCAAGTATCGGATGTTACCTCCCAGAGTCCCAGACCACCCTGGCATTATGCCGCCTGTCAGAAAGCGGCGGAGGGCCGTGCGCACTCCAAAATCAGGCGGGCCGCAGCTGATTTACGCGGGGACAGGCTTGTTTCCGCGCTGCGGCGCGAAGCGGGTGCCGATTCCCTGGCCCGCGACGAGGTCGGGGATCTGATGCGGGCGGCGGCCGTTGGCGATGATGGTTTCTACACCGGCCTGGACTGCGGCTTCCACGGCCCGGAGTTTACTGATCATGCCGCCGGTGGAATACTCGCCTTTTTCGTCCCTGGCATAAGCCAGCACCTCCTTGATATCATCGACGCGCTCCACGATGCGGTCGGTTTCGCCAGGGGGCAGCAGGCCATCGACACTGGTAAAGAGAATCAGGAGATCGGCCCTGACAATCCCGGCGAGGCGCGAGGAAAGGGCATCATTGTCGCCGAATTTCAGTTCCTCGGTGGCGACGCTGTCGTTTTCATTGATGATGGGGATGATGTTGCCGCGCTCCAACAGGCTAAGCAGGGTATTGCGGAAATTCTCCCGTCGTTGCGGATCTTCAAAGTCCTGGTGGGTGACCAGGAGCTGGCCAACGTGCAGACCACAGGCCCCGAGGAGAGTGGCGTATTTGTTCATGAGCCGCGTCTGGCCAACCGCCGCACAGGCTTGCAGCACACTGGTCCGTTCCGGCCGCTTGGCAAACCCGAGGGGTTGGAGCCCCGCCGCCACCGCCCCGCTGCTGACCACAATCACTTCATGCCCCTGCTGGCGCAGAATGGCTATGGCCTGACATAGGTTGGCAAACTGGCTCTCATCGAGGGCCGCCGTGCCGGGGCGCGTCAGGATGCCGGAGCCGAACTTGATCACCAATCGTCTGGGGGAAGTAGTCATTTTAAGGGAAGGCGGAAAATGGGTTGCGAAATGGCCGGTGTAAAGACAGATTGCCAGCACGCGCCACTCAGGTTCCGTCGTCTAATGGATAAGGCTCTGGTTTCCGGAACCAGCGATCTAGGTTCGATTCCTAGCGGGACCACCACTGCGGGCTGGCAGCAATGCCCGGTGGAGCAGTATTCCATTCAACAGGGTGGGTTGGCACTTGGGACTCTTGATTTGACGAAACTTGTGTCTGTTCTGGAAATTTTGATTATGGCGAAATCGTTGCGTGGGTGCCGGGCGAAGAACTTGCCCTTCCGGATCTGCGACGCATAATTGTCACGTTTGGCAGAGTTTTTGCCTTGTTGCTCCAACGTCCTGATCCCGGGGCGCGTCCGTCCTGCCCCTTTTGACCTACGCTGCTTCCCCCAACCCCTGATTCCATGTATCCCCCCCAGCCCTCTGCCACTTCCCGTCTGCCGAACCGCCTTGCCATGCGGCTGTCGTCCCTCGGGACCTTTTGCCGCCGTGCCGCCCTTGCCGCCGTGCTGGGCCTGACCGGGATGACGCCGATGAAAGCCGGAGCCCAGACGGTGATTGCCGAATGGGATGTCAGTCCCTTGACCAGCGCAGCGGCCAATTACGGCCCTTCCCCACTTCCCGCCACCACGGCAGACCCAAACGTGACCGTGGAAGGCCTGACCCGGGGCAGCGGTGTTACGGTCACGGGGACAAGTGCCGGCCGGGCCTGGGGGGGCAATGGCTGGAACGTCCCTGCTGCGGGAGATGCCATCGCCGGCAACAAGTTTGCCACCTTTGTCATCACCCCTAACCCCGGATTCAGAGTTTCCTTCAGTGCCATCGCCCGCTACGACTACCGCCGCACCGGCACCGGTCCGGATAAGGGAGTCATTCAGTATCAGGTCGGGACGGGGAGTTTCGTGGATATTGCAGTGGTAGATTATCCCATCAGCGTCGCCACCGGAGCTTCGCTGCCGCCTATTCCATTGGATGGCATCCCGGCGCTGCAGAACGTCAGCCCGGGAACTCCAGTCACTTTCCGTATCGTCAATTACAACGCATCGGGAGCGGGCGGGAACTGGTATATTTTTGATGTGGCTGGTTCCCCTGCGGCAGATCTTTCCGTGACCGGCAGCGTGGTTTCGGTGTCCGGCACCCCGCCCACCATCACCTCCTTCAATCCGGATACTGGCCTGCCCGGCACCGTGGTGACCATCAATGGCACCGGCTTCGGGGCCAGCCCTACCGTCAGCTTCAATGGCACCCCAGCCCCGGGAGCGGTGGTCAACGGACCCGGAACGCAGATCACTGTATCCGTGCCCAGCGGAGCCACCACCGGTTCCATCCTGGTGTCGACACCGGGGGGATCGGCCGGCAGCGGCAGCCCATTTACGGTGCCGGCCCAGCCGGTCCTGACGGTGAATGTGGAATCCACCGCATTTCCGGAAAACGATTTCCGGTCCAATAACACCATCTCCCGGCCCGTTGACGCTCCGGCCGGCGCCCTGACCGTGAATCTCGCCAGTTCCAACACCGCCCGGGCCACGGTGACTCCGGCCTCCGTGACCATAGCGGCCGGTGATATCAATTCCGGGCCCTTCACCATCACCGGGGTGCCTGACAATGTATTTGGCCCGGCGGCGAATGTCACCATTACGGCCTCCGCGGCCGGCTACACCAGTGGCACTGCTGTCATCAGCATCACCAACGTAGACGCTCCGCCCCCGGCTGCGCCTCCGACGGTGGTGATCAATAAATATCTTAACAACTCGCCGGCGGATTCCCCCGATTATGTTGAATTGCTGGTCATCGGCAATGGCACGGCGGGCGGCACCCTTGACATGCGCGGCATGATTCTGAAGGACTTTTCCGACAACATGAATGCGGATGGTGGCGGAAAATTCACTTTCACGGAAGATGCGGTTTTTGCGGCAGTCAAAGTGGGCACCCTGATCGTCCTCGCCTTTGATACCAACACCACGGACGTGGATGGCAGTGACTTTTCCCTGCGGCTGGGCCTGCGGGACACGACTTACTTCACGGCGGTGTCCGGCTTCAATATCGCCACCACCGACATGGTGATGATCAAAGCGAGGGACAGCGGCACTGCCGGGGTCTTCGGAGCCATCCATGCGCTGGCGGCCGGGGCTCCCGGCTCCAATTTCAACGACACCATCAGTGTGAAACTGAACAGCGCCTCCACAACCGGGACGGGCCGCGCCATTCTTGCCAATAACACCAACTCCACCCTTGCAGATTTTGGCGGAACGGATGCCAACGGGGGTATTCTGATGTCGCCTGCGGCCTTCGGCCTCGCCAACAACGCGGCCAACAACACTTACATCCGGCAACTCCGGGGCCTGACCAATCTCGACGGGGCAGGCGTGGCCACGGTGAGCAATGTCACGCCCGATTCCCCGGTGGCCAATCTCAATATCTTCCGGCGCAATACCACCGGCCAGACGGCCGCGTTTACCGTGCTGGCGGACGCTTCCCCGGGTATCATCACTTCCGTCCGGCTGACGGTTCCGGCCGGATTCGGCGTCCCTTTGGCCGCCAATATCAGTGTGTCCGGGCCCGGTGCGCCGTCTGCCGCCATCTCGGTCACCGGCCAGAATATCACCATTTCCAACACGGCCATTTCCATCACGGACCGTGCGGAAATTGTAATTGCGGGCCTGACAATTCCCAACCCTTCCGCCATTACCGATGATGGTCTCTATCCGTTTGCCATGGCCACCGCCGGCACCGCCGGCACCTTGACGCCTGTCCCGCTATCCCCGGCGCTCCGCGTCACCATTCCCATAGCCAACCTCCGGGATGTCGATGCCACCGGCACTCCTTTGGATATTGGCAAGGTGGTGGCCGTCGAAGGGATCTGCACCGAGGAATCCTTCAACAGCACCGAACTCAGCGGCTTTATCCAGGATGGTGACTTTGGCATCAATGTTTTCAATTTCGATGAGAGCCTGACCCTTGTCCGCGCCAACCGTTATATCGTCATCGGCCCGGTCATCACCTTCCGGGGCCTGACTGAAATCAACCCTCCGGATTCGTTTTCGATCATCAGCCTCGGTGCCGCCACCGAGGTGCCGCCCACCCTGGTGACGATCCCGCAACTGTTGGCCGATCCTGAAGCCTATGAAGGGCGGTTGGTCACTGTGGCCGGAGTGAGCCGCAGTCCCACAGAAGGAGATGTCTGGGGCGTCCTGACCACAATTACCGTTCAGGATGAGGAATCCAACAGCTTGGACGTCCGGATCCAGGCCGCTTCCACGGCACTTGAGGAACCTTTCTACCCTGCCAACATCACCGGAATCTTTGGACAATTTGCCTCCACCAATCCTCCCTTTATCGGCGGCTACCAGATCATGCCCCGGGATCCTGCCGATCTCGTTAGTGCTACCGTGAATGCGGGATATGCCGCATGGGCGCAGGGGTATCCGGGCCTGGGAGGACCGCAGCAGGACTTTGACCGGGACGGGCAGAACAACTTCCTTGAATTCGCCCTCGGCACCATCCCGAATGACGCCACCTCCGCTCAACAGTCCAACCTTGCTCCCATCGCCGGGCTACCTGGATTTGCCGTCACCAAAGGAAGCGAAGCCGGCCCTGATCTGACGATGCGGTATACCATTGAGGGGACTACCGATCTAGCCACCTGGATCCCTGCCACGGTGAACGGCACCGTCTTCCGGCTGCTTGACAATGACACGGTCAATCTGCGGGCCCATTACCTCGGAAACTCCCCGCGGGTTTATTGGAGACTCAAAGTGGTTTCCCCCTGATGGTGTCAGGGCGGCCAGCGGCCGGCCCGCCGGTGCATGGGGAGAGCGGCCCCAAGTTTTCCGTTTCCTTCGCGGTGGAGCCCCGTTTGATGGAGCAGTCACTTCTCTGTTCCTGTTTTGCCCGGCATCCTCGTCCTTCAACTGAAACGCATCGGCGATGCGGTCCTGACAGCTCCCCTGCTGGGAGCGCTGCGGGCCGCATGGCCGGACCAGCCGGTCCATCTGGTTCTGGCCGGAGCTGCCGGTGAACTGGGTCCCCTGTTTCCCAAGACCGGGGAAGTCCTGACCTGGAAGTCCGGCGGCTTGAATCTGCCGCTGCTGCACCGGATTGCGGCCCTCCGGCCTGAGGTGGTGCTGGATCTCACCGGCACAGACCGGTCCGCCCTGCTGGCCTTGATATCCGGCGCACCGGTGCGGGCCGGCTATGCCAAATTTGCGGTTGGACTGCTGCGCCGGAGCGCCTGCAACGTAATCTGTGAGGCCGCCGTCAGGCAATGCCACACCATTGATTTCCACCTCGCCCTTGCCATGGCGGCCGGGCTCACGTTGCCCCCCCGGCCGGATGCCGGTCATCTGCAACTGCCCCCCGGCTTGGTCCTCCCTGCCCTGCCGGACCAGTATCTTCTGATTCATCCGGGCACCGCCCGGGAAGAAAAATTCTGGCCCGCCCGGCAATGGAGCCACCTGCTTGATCACCTCCACCAACTCCATGGCCTGCCGCTGGTGATGACCGGGGGGGACTGGGAATTCGAACGCACCCATCTCAGGGAGATTTTGTCAGGAACCACCGCACCGGTGCTGAACCTCCGCGGGAGAATCCACCTCCGGCAACTGGCAGGAGTAATCGCCCGTGCCCGGCTGGTCATTTCCGTGGACACGGCGGCGATGCACCTGGCCGCTTCCTTCGGAGTGCCCCAAGTGGCCATGTTTGGTCCGACCAATCCATTTCACTGGGCCCCCCGGCACCCCCGGGCGGTGGTTCTGCAGGCGGGCCTCCCCCCAGGCAGCCCGCTCTCTCCTGGACAAACTGGATCCAGCATGGCGGAGTTGGCATGGCCGGGGGTTGCGGAGCAGGTAGACCGCCTGCTCGTGAGCTTGAAATAGACTTGGAAGGTGCACAGGTTTGCGGGTGACGTGGCTCCGGTCCGGTGTCAGAAATGCCTCATGATCGCATGGCGCAAGTGGCTCAAAAGGGCCGCCATCACGGGGGGCTTCCTCATGGCCGGAGTAGCGGTCGGTGGATTTTTCCTGCCGGCTTCCATGGTCATTGAGCGCCAGCGTCTCATTCCGCTGCCGGCTCCGGAGTTGTTTGACCGGGTGGCGGCCTTGCCCCGCTGGCCGGAATGGGCCATTTGGTGGCAGCGCGAACCCTTTCTGGAAGTCCAGTTCTCCGGACCGGACCGCGGGCCCGGCAGCACCATGCAATGGCAAAGCAAACACGAAGGAGCCGGCCGCGCCAAAATCATGGGATTCACCCCGGACCGGGAAGTACATCTGGCATTCGATTTCGGGGAGCGCGGCGATGCCGTGAGCACCTTCCAGTTCGAGGAATCGGCAGACCGTCAGCAGACCATGGTGCGTTGGAAAGTCCGCACGGATTTCGGGGGCAATACCGGGCGGCGTTACTTTGGCCTGCTGTTCCGGGATTGGGTGGAACGGGATCTGGATGCAGGCCTCGCGAGGCTGGAAGCGGCGGCCCTCGCCAAATCACAACCTGCTCCGCAGGAGCCTCCAACCGCTGGGGCCAAAAATCCCTTAGGGGACCAAAGCCAATGACGGCGCATCATATCCGGCTTTATGAAACTGAAATTCCAAGGAACCGGGGGCGCGATTCCCACATGCGATGCCGGGTTTCAGAGGGTGTCAGAAAAGGTTTCCCCACAGCCAGCTTGCCCGCGAAGGCATGGAACCCGCCGAAGGAGAAGCAGCCGCTGAAGTTTGAGGCGGCAGGACATCTGCCCGCCGAACCGGTGGTGGTTACCCCGGAAGGATTCGAACCTTGTTTTCCTGGCACCCTCGTTTGAAACAGGGTGCCCATGGCAGCAAGAAGGGAGACTATTTCCGGGTTTGCTGCAATGCAGGGTTAGGCGGCGTTGTCATGTCGCTCGGTTCCGGAAATAAAAATATGAGACAGCATGAAAAATCGCGAGCAGTAAGAAAGCGAAGGTAAACACAACCATGCTGACAGCAAATCTACGGCTTTCAGAGAAGCCGCGACCGAAGGAGGCTACGCGCTTGGAGAAACCAAGTCGCATCATGAATGCCTCCCCTGCGTTGAGAAAGCGAATCCAGAGATGAGTCCGGCGCGTGATGATAAACGTGAGCGGCGCGTAAAGAATAAAGGCAACGGAGCACAACCAGAAGCCAACGACAAAGTCTGTGAGAGCGGAGCGCATGTGATAGCGGACTAACACTGAGCGCAGGCACCCCCAGCGGCCCAGCGGGGGCGAGTGTCGATCACGGGATTGATATTGTAATCACGGAAAATCATCGAATTCAAGGTGGATTGTGTGGGCCGAGCCCGCCCGTCAGTTGGGATTTCCCTGGGCTGTCGCCCGGAAGCGCGAGGGGGACTCAAAATATCCTTGTGGTAATTTTTGAATCTAGGAGAACATTAAATGGTGTCCGCTCGCCCCCCAGCCCATTTTGTTCCTCGAGTAGGGGAGGGAATCTACACCCTTCCCGACGCAGCCTTAATTCTCAACCTTCCCCTGAGTAGGTTACGCTCCTGGGTTGGAGGCTACGTGGAGTCGGCTGGAGACAGTTCCCCTACGGGATTACTGGCAACGTGCGGGAGGGGAAGCCGTAGGGCTTTCAACTTCCATGTCCTCATCGAAGCCTACACCGTTTACCAGCTTAGAGGCTTAGGAGTTACTTTGCAGCGGATCAGGACCGCCCGGAATGTTTTAGCAAAAACACTTGGCAGCCCACATCCTTTCGCGTCTCGTGGGATTCTCGCTCAGGGCGGTAAAGTTCTCTTTGACCTTGGAACGGAGCGTCCGGGCGCGCTCCTCAGGCTTGACGCCACTCAGCAAACCGAGTTCCGCGGCATCATTTCACCATTTTGCCAAGAATTGGATTTCGAGAAGGACACTCAACTCGCCAATCGTTACTGGCCCATGGGACGTGATTGCAACATCGTAATCGATCCGAGGGTTTCGTTTGGTCGCCCCGTCATCGCAGACACAGGAATTACTGTCGAATCGATTTCAGCTTTGGTGGAGAGCGGCGAATCCCCTATAAATATTGCGGCACAATTTGATATTCCAATTTCAGCCGTCACTGAGGCGGATCTCTTTATCCGCCGCATGGCTGCATGAGAATATATTTTGACGAGAACTTTTCCCCGCACATTGCCCGGGCTTTCCGCGAGCTTGAAAAGGGCCGACCAGGAGACGCTGTCGAAGTTTGCCATATCACAGAAGAGTTCGCCCGGGGCACCGCCGATGAAATATGGCTTCCAGCCATCGCTATGAAACATGGTTGCATCATCACCCAAGACCTGAACATTCGCCGGACTCGATTGTTGTGGGAAATCTGTGAAAAAAACAAGATTGGAGTGTTCTTCTTCCGCCCTCCAAAAAAAGAAAAATATGACTACTGGGGATGGGTCAATAAGGTCTTTCTTCATTGGGCGGAAATCAAATACCGCGCTAAAAGTGCCCGGCGCCCATTCGCCTTCTGTGCAGATCCTCAGAAAACCAAACTGGTTTCCGCCTGAATCGAAAAGATCCAGTTGGACCATTACTTACAGCATCGGACAGCCCCGTATTCGTTCTCACCAGCGTTCTAATCCATATCCACTGGCGCATTAACCCATTGGTTATTAGGTGGTTACCCCGCAAGGATTCGAACCTTGTCAAAGAGAATCAGAATCTCTTGTGCTACCGTTACACCACGGGGCAAAAATACCGGCTCCAGTGGATGCCCCGCAAGGATTCGAACCTTGACAAAGAGAATCAAAATCTCTTGTGCTACCATTACACCACGGGGCAGGAGTGGGGGAATTTCATAATCCAAACCCGCCCGGATGCAAGGGGCGGGACAAAAATTTCCCTGCCCCCATGAACTGGAAGATTCTCGCCGTCGGCAAACCCGCCTTGCCGTGGGCCCGCGATGGCATCGAAGATTACCTTGGCCGCTGCAACCGTTACGCCAAAATCGGGGTGGAATACCTCAAGGACGGTCCCCGCCCCCAGTTGGAGGACCGCTTTCTGAAAGGCAGCGAAGGCAGCCGCCGCATCGTGCTGGATGAGCGCGGCAAACGCCTCACCACCGCCGATTGGCACGCCGCCGTGGACCGCTGGGAGTTGGCTGGCACCAAACGGGTCACGCTCCTGATTGGTGGGGCCGACGGCCACAGCGCCGGGTTGCGGGCGCAAGCTGACGAAGTCTGGAGCCTCAGCACGCTCACCCTGCAACATGAACTGGCCCTCGTGGTCCTGCTGGAACAACTTTATCGGGTCTACACCATTAAACGCGGAGAACCCTATCACCGCTGAAGGAAAGTCCGGAACCGGGCATGGAACGGAGTCCAAGCCGGATACGCGGATGATTATTTCCTCTTCATCCGGCTGTGGCGGGCTTATCATGAGATTGCAAATCAACCCACTCCCGTCATGAAAAAATTATCCACCAACGCCCGCTTCCCTGCCCTGCTCGCCGTCGTCGCCACCCTGGCCTGCGGCTCCCGGCCCGTCATGGCCGCCGCCGAAGCCGGAAAGGAAGACCCGGCGTGCGAACACCACGGCGAACCCAAACCGGGGGCCCAGGGCCAACCTGCAGCCGGCGCAGATCCGCATGCTGGACACAAACCCGCCGTTCCTCCCCGCAATCAGCCACAGGCAGAAGGGCACGGCGGGCACGGCGAAGCAGACGCCGCCCCGGCACCCGTCCCGGACAAAATGAGGAAGCATAGACCCATGCCGGAACAAGCCAAAGCAAGGCAAGCCGCCCGCAGGGCCGAAGTTCAATCCATGATGCAGCGCGCCCGTGAACTGGCCCGCAACGGAAAATCCGAAGAAGCCGAATCGATGCGCCGCAAGGCCCGCCAACAGATGGGCCCGGGACCAAGGCCCGGACAAGGCCCACCTCACGGCTCACCTCAAGGCCCTCACGCCGCGCCACTCCACCCCAATCCCGTAGAAAAACTGCGGCATCTGGAACAGGCCATCGCGCATCTCCGCGAAGCCGGTCTGCCGGACCCCGCGGAAAATCTGGTAAACATGGCGCGCCGCCTCCGCGAGGAAATCCGGCAGCAGGAAAGATCCCGGGACGGAACTGCAGAAACCGAAGCGCTCCGACAGGAAGTTCGGGAACTCCGGGAAGCCCTCCGCAAGGCCCAGGAAAAACCATGACACCCCGTATGGCGGCGGCTGCCTATCAACACCCTGCGCCTGCGTGACTGGCCCGGTCGGTAGCCGGTGGCCTGGGGGGGCCAGCCTGCTGAAGCCCCCTTGCTCCATCCGTGTCTTTTCCTGACAAAACAACCGGCCCCGGGGAGTTACCGGACGGCGGAGGACATTGCGCTGATAAATGATGCAAAGCCGGGCCTGCCACCGTAGAATGTGAAGGGTCACCACCCTGTCAAAACCATGCCCGCGCTCCTTACCTGCACCGACGGATCGGCCTACGCCCCGAGCCTTTACCAACATACTGCCTGGGCGGCGGCACGGATGGAAGCCACCGTGGAGGTGCTCCACGTTTATCCGGCCGCCCCGCCTTTTTTCATCCCTCCGGTGAATTTCATGGGCGATCCCAGCATGGGCTCCGCCGCGATGGCCCTCCCGGAACTCACGGCCATCAGCGAGGCTCAGGAACGCGAGGCCAAAGCGGCGGCCGAAACCCTGCTTCAGCACGCCGCCACCCAATTGGCCGCGGCGGGCTTGGCCAATCCGGTTTTGACAGCGCTGCCGGGCAACCTGCCCCAGGTGCTGGCGGAATGGGAAAAACCTTTTGATTTGCTCCTGATGGGCAAACGCGGCGAATCCAGCGCCGCCCAGCGGCAGGCCCTTGGCAGCCAGTTGGAGACCATCATCCGTCACAGCTCCCGCCCGGTCCTCGTGGCCTCGCATGATTTTAAACCCATTGAGCGGTTCCTCATTTCCTTCGACGACAGCCCCTCCGCCCATGCGGCCTTGCGGCATGTGGTGGAAAGCCCCCTGCTGCGCGGCCTGCCCTGCGGCGTCATGATGGCCGGCGATCCCACCCGGGAAAACCGCGAAGCCCTTGATTCCGCCTGTGCCTATCTAAAAACCGGAGGCTTCGACGCCGCTGAGTTCCTCATGCAGGGAGATCCGGAAACTGTCAGCACATGGGAGATTGAAGCCCATCATTTCGATCTTCTGGTGATGGGAGCCTACAGCCACTCCCGTTTCCTGCAGTTCTTCATCGGCAGCACCACCACAGAGATGATCCGCAGTTGCCGCATTCCGGTGCTGGTGATGGGCGGACGGATGCCGCACCTGCACCCCGGCGGGTAACATCAAGAAAAGTGTAATCGCCTGCCCGGGATACGCGTCTGCGGAAAAAAGCCCGGCCCTCTGCGGGCCGCCTATCACCTCCGACCTCATCCGACTATGGATTACATCACCACTGCCAATGTCCTGCTCTGGTTCTTTCTGACCCTGGGCTTCTTTCTGGTCTTCCTCAGCCACTGGCTGGTCGCGGTCTCGCTCTTTCCCGACTATGTCGAAAAATGCGCCAGCCAATACCGGCGGTCGGTGGTGGTCACGTTGCTGGGATTGCTGGCTATGTTTGTCCCCATTGTCCTTGGCACGGTGCTGCTCAATGTGCTGCCCCCCGCCCTGAAGTGGATCGGCCTCCTGATCATCTTTGCCCCCATCCTGGCCGGCCTGTTGGGCACAGCCGGTCTGGCCCGGCGGATCGGTCAGGGCATGCCCGCCCCGGGGGATGAAATCCAGCCATGGAAACGGGTGTTGCGTGGCGGCACGGCCCTCGCCCTGACTTTTCTCCTGCCTATTCTCGGCCAGTTGCTGGCCATCCCGCTGATTCTCGCCAGTGGTCTCGGAGCCAGCCTCCTGACATGGTCCACCGGCCGGAAAGCAAAACTCCTGCCTCCAGCCGTGCCCGAAGCAGTGAACCCCCTGACCCCGGCCCTAACCAGCCAAGTCCCGTCATGAGCACAACCCGACGCCGCTTTCTCCAGGCCGCTTCTGCCGGCGGAGCGGTGGCCGGGATTGCGGGCTTCAGTGCCCTCTCCAATGCCCTAGCCCCGCTCTTTTCCGGCCCCGGCGACGGCCTGACCGCTTTCCAGCCGCCCACCGCGGCGGAGATGGATGAAGCCACCCACGTCCTGAACCGCCTCACCTTCGGCCCCCGCCCGGGCGACCATGCCGAAGTTGTCAGGATGGGCAGCCGGGCGTGGATCAGCCGGCAATTGGAGCCGGAAGCCATCAGTGATGCATGGACCGAGGCCCGCACCCGGCACTTCGAAGCGCTCGACGTCTGGCCTCCCGGCGAACTGCTGGAATACAACGCCCGGGAACTCCTCGACCAGATGACGCGGGCCAAGATCCTCCGGGCCGTGCATTCCCGCCGCCAGCTCCAGGAGGTGATGGTGGATTTCTGGTCCGACCACTTTAACATCGATCCCTCCAAAGGTGACTCCAAATGGCTCAAGCCGGCCGATGACAAAAGAGTGATCCAAGCCCATGCCATGGGAAAGTTCCGGGAACTGGTCAAGGCCTCGGCCCTCAGCCCCAGCATGCTCTGGTATCTGGATGGCCGCGAAAACCGCCGCGCCACCCAGAAGGACAAACCTAACGAAAACTACGGACGCGAACTGCTGGAGTTGCATACCCTCGGGGTTAATGGCGGCTATACCCAGCAGGATGTGATGGAGGTGGCCCGCTGCCTGACCGGGTGGACGGTGCGGGCCCGGGACAAAGCCCGCTTTGCGGTGGGGAAAGTAGAGTTCAACCCCGCCCTGCATGACGATGGCCCAAAAACCGTGCTGGGAATGGCCATCCCGCCCGGATTGGGCGCAGGGGATCTCGACCGGGTGCTGGACATTGTCTGTGCTCATCCCTCCACCGCCCGCTACCTCGCGGAGAAACTCTGCCGTCGTTTTATCGCCGAAGAGCCGCCACCCCAGGCGGTGCAGGCGGTGGCGCGGGCCTTCACCGATTCATTGGGCGACATCCGCCACACTCTCCGCGCCCTGTTCGACCACGACACCTTCCTGACATCCCGGGGCGGCAAGGTTAAACGGCCGTTTCATTTTGTGGTGTCATCCCTGAGAGCCACGGCCGCCCGCACCGACGCCGGACCGGTGCTCCAGGACTATCTCCTCCGCATGGGGCATGCTCCCTTCCAGTATCCCACGCCTGACGGTTATCCGGAAGAGGCCCAGCCGTGGATGGCCACTCTGCTCTGGCGCTGGAAATTCGCCCTGCAGTTTGCCCACCGCCGCCTCAAGGGCACTTCGTTCGATCCCGGCAAACTTGCCAAAGCCGCCGGAGGTCCGGACGCCCTCGCCGCCCACCTCCTCGGCCGCCGCCCCGCCGCAGCCGAATCCACCGCCCTCGCCGCCTCCGGCCAGCCGCTCGCCCTGCTGCTTGCCAGTCCGGCCTTTCAAACTTTCTAACCCCACCTTGGAGTCCCGCCTTCAGGTGGTTTTTTCCCGGAAATGTTAACCTAAAAGCCGCGATCAAATTGAACAGAAGGTCACACAGGACGCAAGGAGAACAGCCTATGAACCACAGCCAATTCACCTGCCGGGTGAAGCCATCCAAGCCTCCATTTTTTCCGCAAGAGCCTTTCTTCGTTATCTTCGCGACCTTCTGTTCAAATTCTTAATTTCCTTTTCAGGGTTAAAGCTCAAGGCCGCTGAAAACCGCCTGAAGGCGGGACTCCAACCCAGTGCCCAGTGCCCAGTGCCCAGTGCCCGCTGAAAACTGAGCCGGAGCATAGCGGAGACAGACGAGCCAATTCCTTCAACAAATCGAGTCAATAACTGAAAACTTCCCCCACCATGTCCCTCACGACTTTTATCAACGACCAGCAGGATCCCGCCGGCACCCTCGTGGTGGTCTTCCTGCGCGGCGGGGCCGACGGCCTGAACATGGTCGTGCCCCACGGTGATGATGGCTATTACCGCGCCCGGCCGGGCCTCGGCATCCGGCGGGAGAATCTCCTCGAACTGGATGGCTTTTTCGGACTGAATCCACATTTGTCAGGGCTGCATCCGTGGTGGCAGGAAGGCCAGCTCTCCATCGTGCACTGTGCCGGCTCGGAAGACGAAACCCGGTCCCATTTCGAAGCCCAGGATTTTATGGAACACGGTGGACTGGCCGCCGGGGGCTGGCTGGGACGTTTTCTCCGGGTGCGGCCGGACGCGGGGCAATCGCCTCTTACCGCAGTGGCCATCGGCCCGCAGCTCCCCGAATGCCTGCGCGGGGCTCCGTCCTGCGCCGCGATCCAGTCGTTGGATGACTTTGGGCTGGGGGACAAAGTTCCTGACGGATTTTTGCCCCAACTGGCGGCGCTTTACCGCACCGCGCCGGGAGTGCTGGGGCCAGCAGGGCAAAGTGCCCTCGCGGCCCTGGACCGGATCAATCTTCTGACCAAAACCAGCTATGCCCCGGCCCATGGAGCGGACTATGGCACGGATGACTTTTCCTCCGGCCTGCGCCAGGTTGCCCGTCTCATCAAAGGCCGGGTGGGTCTTCAGGCCGCCACCCTCGATCTGGGTGGCTGGGATTCCCACATCACACAAACCGTGATCATGGATCCGCCGATGCAGCGCCTTGGCCGCGGCCTGAATGCTCTGGCAAGGGATCTCGGCAAGGAGGAACTGGCCCGGACCAACATCGTCGTCCTGACGGAATTCGGCCGGCGCGTGGCGGAGAACAGCGCCGTTGGCACCGACCACGGCCGCGGGTCTATCATGTTTCTTTTGGGCGGAGGTTTGTCAGGCGGACCCAAAGTGAAAGTGGATTGGCCGGACCTGACGCGCAGCCCGCTGGTCGGCCCGGGAGATCTGCCGGTCAATCACAACTACCGCGATATCCTCGCCCCCGTGCTGCGGCGTCAGTCGCCTCAGGTGGACCTTGTCAAGGTGTTTCCCGGCCACCGCCTCGTGGCCTGAGGCGGACCGGGAAGCCGCAGTCCCATCGGTTAACGCGGTGGAGCGCTGCCAAGGGCTTCGCCAGGAGCCAGGTTTCCAGGAGACTTCCGGACCGGCGGCACGGGTGGTTGGAACGGGGCCTTTTCGACAGGGGCAGGGACCGCAGGCACATCCAGGACGGGAGGCACCGCTGCCATGGCTCCGGACGGGGGGATTACTGCGGGCCTGACCGGCCCCATGGCCTCCGGAATGGTCGCCGGAAGTTCTGAACCCGTGGCAACCGGGGGCGGAGGCACCACTGGCTTTCGGCCGGGGATGGCGGTGGAGGCAGGCTGGATACTCACCGAAGGAATGTCCGCACCCCTAACAGGATTTACACTTCCTTTCGGCGGGGCAGGCAGGAGCAGCACGCCCACCGCAGCAGCGGCCGCAATCCCGGCCGTGGCCAGGGTCGGCCCCCACCAGGCGGGACCCGCCTGGTTTTTGGTCCGGGAAACCACGCTGCCCGGCTCCAGCACGGCTTGCCGCTGGGCCAGGGTCAGCATCACGGCAGGTTCCTGTTGCAAGGCGGCGGCAAGATGCCGGGCGGTCCGGTGCAGGGCCTCAGCTTCGCGGCGCAACGCCGGATCCTGCTGCAGGGACAGGGCAAAGGCAGCCTGATCTTCCGACATGCTTTCGCCCACCACGCAGGCGGTAAAATGGGATTCGTCAGGAGAAATGGACATGGCTGGCAAAGGAAATGGGGGTCGTGACCTAACGGGATGCGGCAATTTCCGGGGCGAGGAGGGTGCGGAGGCGTTTCAGTCCGGTGTGGATGAGAAACCCGACGTTGCTGACACTGAGCCCGGTGATGCCCGCGATTTCATGGTAGGAAAGATCACTTTGAAATTTAAGCCTGAGCACTTCCGCCTGGTTGGGCGGAAGGCGTCGGAAAGTGGCAAGGATTAGGGCAGTTTCGTCGCCGGCGGCGGCTTGGTCATCCGGTGCCGGGGAGGGTTCGGCGAAATGATCCACCGGGGAATCTTCGATACTGACCATCCGGCGGTGGCGGCGCAGGAGGTCGAGCGCACGGTTCCGGCAAACAATGAAGAGCCATGCCTTGAGGCCCGGACCGTCCAGGCGCTCCACCTCCTGGCCATAAAGGCGGATGAAGGTGTCCTGCACCACATCCCGGGCCAGCTCAAGATCATGCGTAAGATTGTAAGCATATCCTGTGAGCATCGACTCATAATCCGCCACGGCCCGCTGCACGAGGCGTGAGGCTGGGGATGAGTCGGGGGGGCCGGCCATGCAGGAGGATTCACGATGCCTCAAAAAACGACTCAGACCACCTGATTCCTGGAAATAGTTTCCAGTTCTCTTCAACGGGCCCTGCGGTGGATATGCTGCAATTGCTCCACGGTGACTCCGGCGAGGGAGGGCAAAATCGCCGCAGCCCCCGTAAAATCGGAGCCCGCAGTCACCGGGGAGGGCACCACCACACAAGGCGCACCCGCCGCGATGGACGCCCGCAGCCCATTCAGGGAATCTTCTAGCACCAGAGTGTCGGTGGGATCCAAGCTGAGCCCTTCCGCGGCAGAGAGAAACAAATCCGGGAAGGGCTTGGCGCGTGCGACATCATCCCGGCTGCGGACAAAATCAAATAAATCGCAGATCCCGGTGCGGTCCAGCCAGCCATGAACATGGCTGCGCTGGCTGCTCGACGCCACCACGCAGGGAATGCCGGCGTCCCGGGCTTCCACGAGAAGTTCCCGGATGCCTGGCAGGGTATCCAATTCCTTCTGCCCGGCGCGGATCCGGGCATCCTTCATGGGAAGATGGGTGTCCCAGTCCACCGGCCCTCCGAGGAGTTGCTCGAGAGCCGCCATGGGATCGTAGTGGCCAAAGACCGATCCAACACATTGCACATAGGTCTGCAGCGGCAAATCATGGCCATGGGCGAGGTAGAGTTCCCGCCACGCTTCATAGATGGCGGACTCGGTGTCGACGATGAGGCCATCGAAGTCGAAGATGATAGCGCGCATGCGGGATCGGGATTGCCCTGGGGAGGGAAAAGAGGAGACCGGAGACCGGCTCTTCATGGTTGGTGCCCTGCCAGATCGAGTTCGGGCTTGAAGTCGGCCGCATGATAGGAACTGCGGACCAGCGGGCCGGAAGCCACGTGGCGGAAGCCTTTCTCCCCGGCGATGACTTTGAGTTTGGCGAATTGGTCAGGGTGGATGTATTCCACGACCGGCAGATGCTTTGCGGAGGGCCTCAGGTATTGGCCGAGAGTCAGGACCGTGACCCCGGCTGCGCGCAGGTCATCCAATGCCTGGAGCACTTCGGATTCCGTCTCACCCAAGCCCAGCATGAGACCGCTTTTGGTGGCGATGCGGTCGCCTGACATTTCCTTGGCACGCTTCAGGACCTGCAGGCTCCGGCGATACATCGCACGGCTGCGCACCAAAAGTGTCAGGCGTTCGACCGTTTCCAGATTGTGATTGAAGATGTGGGGCCGGGCATCCATCACCGTCTGCAGGGCCTCGTCCTTGCCATTGAAGTCAGGCACGAGGATCTCAATGGTGATGCCGGGATTTTCCGCGCGGACGGCTTCGATGGTTTCCGCAAAGTGGCGTGCCCCGCCGTCGGCGAGGTCATCGCGGGCCACCGCGGTAATCACCACATGGTTGAGTCCCATGCGTTTGGTGGCCGTGGCCACCCGGGCGGGCTCATCGGTTTCGAGGGCAAACGGTTTGGCCGTTTTCACCGCGCAGAACCCGCAGGCCCGCGTGCAGCGGTCGCCGGCAATCATAAACGTGGCCGTGCCCTGGCTCCAGCATTCCCAGCGGTTCGGACACTGCGCTTCCTCACAAACCGTGTGCAGTTTCAGGTCCGACACCATGGACTTGGTGGACCAGAAAACGGGATTGGTGGGCAGGCGGACCTTGATCCACGGGGGCTTTTTGTCAGTGTGCAGGGCCGGATCGAGCTTTGGGGGCATGATCCCCCGAATCTGGAAGCGCTGCGGCGCGTTTGCAACCCGGTAGCTCCCGTCAGTCAGCGTGAACGCACAAAGGAAACTGGTTCATATGGCTGTGGCATTCCTCCCGAAAAGGCAATGCCCGTTTACAGAGACCGCAAATAGGCCGCGCTTTGTCTGATGCTGGCAATGGCGTCGGGCGATTGATCCTGTTCAACGTGGGCATGTTCCACTCCGGCAAGTTTGGCCGCGGCAAGGATGGGTTCGGTGGGAATGATGCCATCCCCGAGTTCCTGGAAAGCGTCGGGCGGCAGGCTGCCAAAATTGGGCAGAGTCAGCCCGGCTTTGAGGTCCTTGAGGTGGATCTGGGTCACCTTGCCGGTGAGTTTTTTCAGCAGGTCCACCGGTTCCTGACCGCCCACTTTCACCCAGAAGAGGTCGAGTTCGAATTTCATCTCCGGGGAGAACTCTGCCAAAAAGACATCAAACCCGGTTTTCCCGCCTTCCCACGGTTTGAATTCAAAACTGTGGTTGTGATAGGACAGCTGAATCCCGGCTTCCTTCGCCTTCGCGGCCGCCTGGTTGGCATTGGCCGCGACTTTTTTATAGTCGTCCAGCGAGCTGCGGTTTTTATCGGCAAGGTAAGGGATGACGAGGTGCTTCAGGCCGGTGGCCCTGGCCTTTTCAAGGATCTTCATGAAATCGGACAGGCCTTCATCCTTCGGATTCACCACGCTGTCCCACTCGAAATGTGAGGAATGCAGGGCCAGTCCCGCATCTCTGGCGGCGGTTATCATGGGATCGCAGTTCGGGAACCCATACATTTCGCCCTGCTTGTAGCCGGCCGCCGCCACTGCCTTGAGGGCCGCTCCGGCGTCGGCCTTGATGGCGTCCCGCACCGTATAAAGTTGCAGCCCAATGTTTTTCCGGTAGGCATTGTCCGCCTCAAGGGCAACCAGGGACGGGGCGGTGGCAAGAGCCACGGAAGAGGCAAGCGAGGTGCGGAGAAAATGGCGGCGGTTCATGGCAGTCGTCCGGTTTACCGTAAGCCTTCCCGGATGCCAAGCCCTTCTGATGGGAATTTTTGAGAACGCGCATTGACTCATAAAGAATGACACCGGAGGGAAGTGTCGGAAGGGATGGAGGAGGGGGTGGTTGACTCAAAAAGAATGACACCGTGGGCATGACGCCAGCCATGAGCCATTCCATCATCAGCGAATACCTCCAAATCCAGAAGTCCAGATACTCCCGCAGGCCCGGCCGGGCAGCCCGCCAGGTCCTCCTGGACGAATGCGTGAGCGTCACCGGACTGGGGCGCAAACACTTGATCAAAGTCCTCGGAGGCCGACTTCCGGTCGCTGGTCAGGCCGCCCCCGGAGCCGTTCCGCGCCTGGGCCGCCCGCCCGTCTACGACGCCCTGTTGCCCCTCCTCAAAGCCCTCTGGCAGGCCAGCGAACAGCCCTGCGGCAAGCGCCTGCGCCCGATTTTGCGCGACTGGTTGCCCTACTGGGAAAAAGCCCACGGCGCGATCCCTGCCGTCTACCGCCTGCTCCTCAAAAAAGTCAGCGCGGCCCAGCTCGACCGCATCCTTGCCCCCAGCCGTGCCAGCGCCGGAGGGCGGAGGCACGGGCGGGGCGGGGACGGCACCCTCAATGCCCAGGTGCCTCTGCGCACCGGGCCGTGGGAAGTGAGCGGACCCGGCTGGACGGAGATCGACAGCGTGGCCCACTGCGGCGGATCCTTAAGCGGCAGCTTCTGGTGGACCACCGTCCTGACAGATATTTGCACCGGCTGGACCCAGCAGCAGCCCGCGTGGAACAAAGGCCAGCATGCCACCGCCGGCGCTCTGAAAGCCATGGAAAACGGCCTCCCTTTCCCGCTCCTCGGTGTGGACAGCGACAACGGTCCCGAATTCCTCAACTGGCACCTCATCACCCTTTGGCGCGACCGGGTGCCGGCCATCGACGTCACCCGCTCCCGTCCCTATCACAAAAACGACAACGCCCACATCGAACAGAAAAACCGCACCCACGTCCGTGAACTGCTTGGTGAGGACCGTCTGGACGCCCCCGCCCTGGCCCCCCTCCTGATCGAACTGCACACCGTCTGGAGCGACTTCCATAACTTCTTTCTGCCCACCCTCAAACTTCTCAAAAAAGAACGCGTGGCCGGCAAACTGCGCAAAACCTACGAATGCCAGGCCCGTACCCCCTGCGCCCGGCTGATTGAGGACGGGCATCTTGCCGGGGCCGCCCGTATCGCCCTGATCGACCGGCGCAGCCGCCTTGATCCCTTCGCCCTCAAAGCCCGCGCCGAGCACCTCCTTGAAGAAATCTGGCAGCAGCAGGGCGCCTTTTCTAACAATAAACCGGCCTCCCTCCCCGAGGCCACCGCGCAAGCGGGGGGCGGCGTCCGCTCCGGGGACGGGCACGGCCTGGCGGCCGCCCCCGCCCCCTGCGCTCCCGCCGCCCCCCGCTTGCGCGCCTCGTGAACCCGCCGCAGCCTCCCTTCTAACCCCGAATTCAACCCAACTCAGGGTGTCATGCATTCTGAGTCAACCACCCCCCGCCTTCCAGACACCTCCGGTGTCATTTTAATCTGAGTCATCGCGAACGCGCCCTCCGATCCCGCAGGTCGTGGAGGCCACGCAGTGCCGGGCGGCCCAGGCTTTTCGAGCCGCCCAGCATGCTGACCAGTGGCGCGCGGGTCACATGCTTACGGACGGGCTGCCGCAGCCAGAGAGTCTAAGCGGTCCGGATTTGCTGCAGGGGGGATCAGATCAGCGCCACCGTCGACAGGTTGCTGCCAGCAGGCCGAGTGCAATCAGAGTCACCCCGGAAGGCTCTGGAATCACCACTTCTCCGCGCAAGGTGAGCGTTACGGCGGCGAGAGCGCCATTAAAACCACCAGCATTGCTACCCGAACCGTTGAGCACGATTGTTTCCTCGAATTGTCCAATAAGGCCGGTGGGCAGTGTTGCGGAGAGGCCCCCAAAGGATTGCCCGGCATTCAGACCACTGAACGCATTGAACCCGGAAAGATCAAAGTTAGCAACGCTGGACGAGAATGTGCCTGCAAGTGCATCAGCGGGAGCAGCGGCCGCATTTAGAACGCTGAGCTGCGCCTGAGGTGCCGGTTGACCCACCACCCAAGGCCCAAAATCGAGCGTGTAGACCAGCCCGCCGCCGGTCAAGACAGCCGGCCCCTCATTGAGACTAATAGCCGGGGTCGCATAGTGATGGACAAGGCCATTTATTGTCAGCACCTGAGAAGGCAGTGCAGTCGTGACCAAGCCACTGCTGCCTGTCCCGTCGGAGGCCAAGGCGATCGTGGCGGTGCCGGACTTGCTGCCCGCCGTGGTGGTATCCAAGGATATGACCAAACCGCTGGCAGAGGCTCCAGGAGCCAGACCCGTGATGGAGCCAGACCCACCTACATTCCCTGTGGTCCCTGAAAACCCCGCATTTACGGCCTCCGAGAATCCATCATTGAGGGAAAGATTGGCAACAGTGACGGGCTGTTGAACGATGTCTCCGACATGCACGATGCCGAAACCGATCGACGTGCCCAGAGGAAGCGACGGTTCAGCCAGCCGGTATACCGCGCCGTTGATGTTCACGGTCTGGGAGGCGAGCGGGGTAACACCGAGCCCGCTACTGCCGGTGCCATCGCTGTTCAGACTGATAACTGCGGTGCCGATCTTGGAGCCGGCCGTGGCGGTGCTGATCCCGACGGCCAGGGAGGAATTGTTGGTGGCTCCCGGTCCCAGCAGGCTGAAACTTCCCGCATTGGTAGTCACCCCCCCGGTGGCCGCGCCGATGGAAGCATTGAGGGTTTCCGAAAAATTGTCATTGACCGCCGTGTTAGTGAGGGTCAGAAGCTGGGTGGGAGGGGCGTCCCCAACATGGAAATTGCCGAGATTGACTGGTTCGGGGGAATGGGCATTGGCCTGGGCCAACCGGTAAACCGCGCCGCTGACATTTACGGTCTGGGAGGCTAGTGGGGTGACCCCCAGCCCGCTGCTGCCGGTGCCGTCGCTGGCAAGGCTGATCGTCACGGTGCCGGCCCGTGCTCCCGCCGCACTGGTGTCCAGGCCAACGACCAGGGCCGAATTGTTGGTGGCACCCGGGGCCAGCTGACTGAAGCTACCGGCATTGGAGGCAGCATGGCCGGTGGGGCTCCCCAGCACGGCATTGAGCGACTCCGAAAAACTGTCGTTGGGCACATTGTTGGTCAGTGAAATCTGCTGGAAAGCCACGTCCCCGACGTGCCGGTTGGAAAAGACCACGGATTCTGGCAAGTGTGCCGTCGGCTGCGCATAGCGGTAGGCTGCCCCGGTGATTGTGAGAAGCTGTTCTCCCACGTTGTCGAAATTGTTCATCAGGTGGACGGATTGCCCGGTCACTGCCCCCGCAGTGCTGGCCGAAAAGGTCACCGTCAGATTGCCGCTGTTGGCACTTGCGGGGATGGGACCGAAATTCCCGGCCGTCACTCCGGTACCCCCAAGGCGGAGATCCGTTAGATTTCCGCCATTGACGGAGGTCTGGATGGCCCCGCGCAGGGCCGGGCCGGTGGCCCCGGCATTGTTGATCTGATAGGTCTGTCCCACGGTATCCCCGACATGTACGTTGCCGAAGGCCATGTTGGCCGTGGCGGTGGTTCCATTGGTGACATTTCCGGTGAGGGTCTGGGTGATGCCGCCCGAGGCCAGAATCTGCCCGCTGCCACTGACATTGGCCCGGGGCGAGAAGGAATTGCCGGAGCTGAAATTGACATTGGTATAATCGGCATCCACCGTAAAGTTATTCGAGCCAAGGTTCAGGCTGCCTGGAGTCGTGCCGTTCTGGATCAGGAATCCCGCGTTGCTGTTGCTGGCACCGCCACTAAGATCAAAGGTGCTGGCAGGATCGATTTGGACGGTACCGGCACTCCCTTGCAGTCCATTGCCAAAAGCGAGGGTTCCCCCCGACGCCCTCACCAGACCGCTGTTTCCCGGCCGCACGCTGATGGAGCCAAAGCCGAAGATTTCTCCGGCGGTGGAGTTAGTCAGCCCCGGTGCCGAAAAGCTGCCGCCTCCCAATTCCAGATTCCCACTGTTTGTAAGGACACCTGCTGACGCATAGTTGCGGTTGGCGAGAATCCGGAGCGCCCCCGTATTGCTGGTCAGGGTGTTTTCGAGGATTGTGGCGGACACCCCCGAACGCAGGAGGCTTCCGGCTCCGCTAAGCGTGATATCAGCCTGACTGGCTATAACCCCGATGCCCGTGTTCGGGAGATAGAGTCCTGAACCGGCGAAGACCCGCCAGGTTCCCCCGCTCAAACCATCATTCGCGTATTGGGAAACGGAAGCCCCCTGGAGCATCAGACGGCCAGTCTGCACATTGACAGTGCCAGTGTTGTTGAAGGCGATGCCGGAGATGGTGTAGTCCCCTGTGCCGGTATTGCGTGTGAAGGTGCCAGGATTGTTGAACACGCCGGCAGCTCCGGAATTCTGATAAATGCCGTAGTCGTTTTGTGCCAGAAAAGTGCCGGCATTGCCGAAGGTGGCGCTGTTGGACAGATACAGATAACCAGGCCCGGTCATGGCAGCCGTCTGGCCTGCGGCATTGTTGAGAGTCCGTCCGTCGAGGAACAGCTGCACGAAGTTCACCCCGTCCCCCAGTTGCATCCCGCCGTTGGCATTGGTTAGACCATTTCCGGTCATGTTCCCGCCGGTCCAAGCCAGTGGCCCGCTGGAGTTCACTATCGCGGCCGAGCCGCCAAGGTTTCCACTGGAAAGAGTGAGGGAGGAGAGGGTCTGGTCGTTGGTGTTGAAGTTGACTGTCCCTCCGTTGACCATGGTGTTTCCGGTGGTGGTGATGATGCCGGTCATATTGGTCGTTCCCGCCGAGAAACGGACGTTGCCTGCGCCTGCGATGGCAGTGACCGCGCCCAGTTCAAAGCTGCTGGCAAAGTCGAGGGTGGCCCCGCTGGAGACAGTGAAGTCGCCCGTGGTCGCGCCCGAGTCGCCACCCTGGAGCACCAACCGGCCGGTTTGGACGTTAACGGTGCCAGTGTTGTTAAGGGCGATGCCGGAGATGGTGTAGTCCCCCGTGCCGGTATTGCGCGTGAAGGTGCCAGGATTGTTGAACACGCCGGCAGCCCCCGAATTCTGATAAACGCCGTAGTCGTTTTGTGCCAGAAAAGTGCCGGCATTGCCGAAGGTGGCGCTGTTGGACAGATACAAATAACCAGGCCCGGTCATGGTGGCGGTCTGGCCTGCGGCATTGTTGAGGGTCCGGCCGTCGAGGAACAGCTGCACAAAATTCAGCCCGTCACCCAGTTGCATCCCGCCGTTGGCATTGGTCACGCCGCTTCCCGTCATGTTCCCGCCCGTCCAGATCAGCGGTCCGCTGGAGTTCACCACCGCTGCCGAGCCGCCAAGGGTTCCACTGGAAAGAGTGAGGGAGGAGAGGGTCTGGTCGTTGGTATTGAAGTTGACTGTCCCTCCATTGACAATAGTGTTTCCGGTGGTTGTGATGCTGCCGGTCATATTGGTCGTGCCGGCCGAGAAACGGACGTTGCCTGCGCCCGCGATGTCGGAGACCGCGCCCATTTCAAAGCTGCTGGCAAAGTCAAGGGTCGCCCCGCTGGAGACAGTGAAGTCGCCCGTGGTCGCGCCCGAGTCGCCACCCTGGAGCACGAGCCTGCCGGTTTGGACGTTGACGGTGCCAGTGTTGTTAAAGGCGATGCCGGAGATGGAGTAGTCCCCCGTGCCAGTATTGCGTGTGAAGGTGCCAGGATTGTTGAACACGCCGGCAGCCCCGGAATTCTGATAAACGCCGTAGTCGTTTTGTGCCAGAAAGGTGCCGGCATTGCCGAGGGTGGCGCTGTTGGACAGATACAGATAACCAGGCCCGGTCATGGCAGCGGTCTGGCCTGCGGCATTGTTGAGAGTCCGGCCGTCGAGGAACAGCTGCACAAAATTCAGCCCGTCACCCAGTTGCATCCCGCCGTTGGCATTGGTCACGCCATTTCCGGTCATATTCCCGCCCGTCCAGATCAGCGGTCCGCTGGAGGTGACCGCCGCCACCGAGCCGCCCATGGTTCCCGCAGAAAGAGTCATGGCCGAGACCGTCTGGTCGTTGGAATTGAAATTGACCGTCCCGCCCGTCACTGCTAACGCCCCAATACCGAGGTTGGTGATGGGAGCGTTGAAATTGACGGTGCCGCCGGTGAAACTGCTGGTCCCCCCGATATTGTAAGTGCCGGCCACATTGGTCGTGCCGGCCGAGAAACGGACGTTGCCTGCGCCCGCGATGTCGGAGACCGCGCCCAGTTCAAAGCTGCTGGCAAAGTCGAGGGTGGCCCCGCTGGAGACAGTGAAGTCGCCCGTGGTCGCGCCCGAGTCGCCACCCTGGAGCACGAGCCGGCCGGTTTGGACGTTGACGGTGCCAGTGTTGTTAAATGCGATGCCGGAGATGGTGTAGTCCCCCGTGCCGGTATTGCGCGTGAAGGTGCCAGGATTGTTGAACACGCCGGCAGCCCCGGAATTCTGATAAACGCCGTAGTCATTTTGTGCCAGAAAGGTGCCGGCATTGCCGAGGGTGGCGCTGTTGGACAGGTACAGATAACCAGGCCCGGTCATGGTAGCCGTCTGGCCTGCGGCATTGTTGAGAGTCCGGCCGTCGAGGAACAGCTGCACAAAATTCAGCCCGTCACCCAGTTGCATCCCGCCGTTGGCATTGGTCACGCCGCTTCCCGTCATGGTCCCGCCCGTCCAGATCAGCGGTCCGCTGGAGTTCACCACCGCTGCCGAGCCGCCAAGAGACCCACTGGAAAAAGTGAGGGCGGAGAGAGTCTGGTCGTTGGTGTTGAAGTTGACCGTCCCTCCGTTGATGGTGCTGTTTCCCGTGGTGGTGATGCTGCCCGCCACATTGGTGGTGCCTGCGGAGAATCGGACGTTGCCTGCACCTGCGATGTCGGAGACCGCGCCCAGCTCAAAGCTGCTGGCAAAGTCAAGGGTCGCCCCGCTGGAGACAGTGAAGTCGCCCGTGGTCGCGCCCGAGTCGCCACCCTGGAGCACGAGCCGGCCGGTTTGGACGTTGACCGTTCCGGTGTTGTTGAAGGCGATGCCGGAGATGGTGTAGTCCCCCGTGCCGGTATTGCGCGTGAAGGTGCCAGAATTGTTGAACACGCCGGCAGCTCCGGAATTCTGATAAACGCCGTAGTCGTTTTGTGCCAGAAAGGTGCCGGCATTGCCGAAGGTGGCGCTGTTGGACAGATACAAATAACCAGGCCCGGTCATGGTGGCGGTCTGGCCTGCGGCATTGTTGAGAGTCCGGCCGTCGAGGAACAGCTGCACGAAGTTCACCCCGTCCCCCAGTTGCATCCCGCCATTGGCATCGGTCACGCCGCTTCCCGTCATCGTCCCGCCCGTCCAGGTCAGCAATTCGTTGGTGGTGAGATCAAAACTTCCGCTCAGGGTACCGTTGAACAGGTTGAATTTCTGAATGGTGATCGCCTGGTCCAGAGCGATGGTCCCCCCATTGCTGAGCGCTGCGTCGTAGGTGAAAGCACCGTTGTTTGGGAAAGTGCCGGGAGCCGATTGAGTATCCCAGTTGGCGGGGTCGCTCCAGTTCCCACTCCCGCCCAGCCACAGGGAAACGCGGTCAGCACAGGGTGCTTCCTGGCAAATTAACAACCCTGCCATACCGATGATAATTGCCTGACAGGTGCGGGCCACCTGATTGCATGAAATGACCATGCTGTTCAGCGGACGTTGACAGCCCTGGGCAGAGCCAGCCCATCCGGCCCGTTTTTTTAGGATTATTGAACGGCAGGGCAAGGAAATTTTTGAGTTTTCCATATGTCATTAACGTTGTTAGATATTGGGCTGAAGCTGCTTTCGAGAGTCAGGCGGGTAGCAATTCATAGCGAAGATATTATCGGTAATCTTTGAAATTATCGCCATTATTGAATTGTTATCAGCTGAGCTAGCGAGCGGCTTGGTATTGGATCCGGCGAGGGGGATGCGGAATCAGGAGGTCCTTTTTTTTTGATACCACAGAGGCAAAGACAAATCCTGTGCTGGAGTTCGGCAATCCGGGGCGGAAGAGCGGGCAGTGCAGGGTCTCATGGGTGTAGGAAAAAACGACTCCAAGAGGAATTTACGCCGAAAGCAGCCAATCGTTACTCTTGCCTTGCTACTTTTTTAGACAATTTCAATGTTGGGGTCTATGCAATATTGCTATACCATTTATCCTGCTTCTTCGGAGGACAACGCCACTTAGGGGATCAGCCATGCGCAGGAGCACGAAATCTAATTGTTCGCGGGAAGCGGAAGGGAGCCAAAGTGTGGGGATGAGGGTGTTTTCCTGCGCCGGTGGGCGTGCGTTTCTTCACAAGACCAGCCTGGTGGCCGTCACGGCGGGACTCACCGGGTCGGTGGGGGCATTTTTTTTGTGGAGTCTGGATGCGGTGACGCGCCTGCGCTTCGCGGGGCCGTGGTTGTTGTGGACTTTGCCCTTCTGCGGGCTGGCAGTGGCCTTGTTATATAAAAAGGCTGGGAGGGGAGCAGCAGGAGGCACGGGGCTGATTCTGGAGGAAATTCAGGCTCCGGAGGGGCGCGTTTCCATTTGGATGGCGCCATTGATTCTGACCGGGACCTTGGTGACTCATTTGGGCGGAGGCTCTGCCGGGAGGGAAGGCACGGCGCTGCAGATCGGGGGCAGTCTGGCGGCTGCGGTGGGCCGCTGGCTAAAGGGCACGCCGCAGGCCCATCCCGGCCTGCTGATGGCCGGGGTGGCGGCCGGTTTCGGGGCGGTGTTTGGCACACCATGGGCGGGATCTGTGTTTGCGGTGGAAGTGCTGCGGCAACGCAGCGGCCGGTGGCAGGAGTGGCCGTGGTGTCTCGGGGCGGCGCTGCTGGCGGACGGTGTTTGTCAGGCGTGGGGAGGCCACCATACGCAATGGCCCGCCGCAGTTTCATGGCATCCGGGCGATGCCATGCTGTGGATCAAGTTGGGACTGGCCGCAGCGGCCTTTGGGGGGCTGGCCCGTATTTTTGTGTCAGGCGTCCAGGGCCTCCAGCACCTGATGCCACGCCTTGTGCCCTCCCCGCTGCTGCGGCCGGTGATGGGAGGATTGTTGGTGATTGGTCTGGTGTTCCTGAGCGGAACCCGGGACTATCTGGGTCTCGGCACTCTGCCCGCAGCTCCGGGAGGACTGGCCCTGCCCTCGTTTTTCCACGGCGCGATCCAGGTGCCTGACTGGGCCTGGGCATGGAAGCTGGTGTTCACCCTGGCCACGGTAAGCTTTGGATTCAAAGGAGGGGAAGTCACTCCGCTGTTTTTCATGGGGGCGGCCCTTGGTTATTCCCTCGGCGGATGGCTGGGACTGCCCGCCTCCGGGCTGGCCTCGCTGGGGATGGTGGCCGTATTTGGAGCCGCCGCCGGCACGCCGGCGGCCTGTTTCCTGATGGGAGTGGAGTTGTTTGGCCCCGCCCTGGCCCTGCCCATGGCCGCCGCCTGCGGGATCGCGGCCCTGCTCAATCCCAGCAGCATATATCATCCTAACGCCCGTCTGAACCCTGAACCCTGAACCCTGTTGCCCTTTTCCCCGCCCCTACAATTCGATCTGGATTCCAAACTCCACCACCCGGGTTGGGGGAATGTTATAATAAGCCACCGCACTCTGGGCGTTGCGGGACATGTGGGAGAAAAGTTTGCTGCGCCAGAGCTGCATGTTGCGGTTGCCGGGGATGATGGTTTCCCGTCCGAGGAAATACGAGGTCTGCATGGGATCGAAATGCAGATCGTAGTCGGCGCAGGCCCGGAGCAGCGCCGGAACATCGGGCTGTTCCATAAAACCATAATGGCCGGTGATGCGCCAGACGTGATCAGCCAGCTTCACCACGCGGAGGCGGTCCTCCGGTTTGATGTAAGGATGCAATTCCGAAACAATGGTCAGGAAAAGCATCCGTTCGTGCAAAACTTTGTTATGTTTGAGATTGTGCAGCAGGGAGGTAGGAGTGAGCCCGCTGGCTCCGGAGAGGAAAACCGCCGTGCCGCTGACCCGGTGGACATTTTTGCCCCGCTCAATGCTTTGCAGAAACTGGTCGAGGGGCAGGGCCTGCTCATAGAGTTTTGCCCCCAGAATCCGGCGGCCGGCCCGCCACGTGACCATGATGATGAAAAGCGCCAGAGCGATCATCACCGGCACCCAGCCTCCGTGGAAAAACTTCAGGGCACTGGAATAAACAAAGACCACGTTGAGCACCAGTTGGACACTGATAAGGGCGATGGTTTTGGCAGGTGACCATCCCCAGTGCCTCGTCGCTGCGAAATATAATAACAGGGTAGTCACCAGCATGGCCTGGCTCAGCGCGATGCCATAAGCGGAGGCAAGCCGTTCCGAACTTTGAAATCCCACCACCAGCAGAATCGTGCCCGCCATCAGCAGCCAATTGACTTTGCTGATGTAAATTTGGCCATGCTCGGAGGACGAGGTGTGACTGATGCGGATGCGCGGCAGATACCCCAGTTGCACCGCCTGCATGGTCAGGGAAAACACGCCAGAAATCAGCGCCTGCGACGCAATAATGGAAGCAAGGGTGGCAAGGACCGTGAGGGGAAGCCTCCCCCACTCCGGGGTCATCAGCTGGAGCGGGTTGATGATCGCCTGGGGATTGCCCAGCAGCAGGGCTCCTTGCCCCATGTAGTTCAGCAGCAGGGCCGGTTTAACCACCCACAGCCAGGACAACACCACGGGACGCCGGCCAAAGTGTCCCATGTCCGCATAGAGGGCCTCGCCACCAGTCACCGTGAGGAATACCCCGGCGAGGACTGTCATGGCCCGGTCCGGGTGGGTGAACAAAAACTCGACCCCCAGCCATGGATTAAGAGCCAGCAGGACCTGGGGAGCTTCCATGAGCCACGAAATGCCGAGAACGGCGAGGGTCAGAAACCACAGGGCCGTAATGGGCCCGAAGGCGGATCCTACCTTTGCGGTGCCAAACCTCTGCACTGAAAATATCCCGATGATGATCGTAACGGAAACCGGCACGACCCAATGGCTCAGGGCCGGGGCCGCAACTTTTAGGCCCTCTACTGCGGCCACCACGGAGATGGCAGGCGTGATCATGCCGTCCCCATAGAGCAGGGTCGCCCCGAAGAGTCCCAGAATAATCATGACCCGCGCCGTAGGAGACCGCCACTCGCCTTTGTTGCGGCGGTCCGGAAAGGCCGTGCATAACAAGGCCAGCATGCCTCCTTCCCCGTTTTGGTCCGCCCGGCTCACCAGCATCACATAATGAACCGTAATCATGATGGTGATCGTCCAGACGATCAGGGAGAGCACCCCCAGAACACTGGCGGGATCGACCAGTTCCGCTTTGCCATGGAAGCACTCCCGCATCGCGTAGAGCGGGCTGGTACCAATATCCCCATAGACGATCCCCAGGGCCGTCAGGCAAAGCAGGGCGGTGCGTGAAACCCTGGGACCAGAGGAAGGCGGCTGACTCATGATGTAACGAATCCGGTGACCGGAAACGGAGACCTGACGGCGGTTCGGCGTCTCCCTCAAGGGCATGCAGACTTTGTTCGGAACGACGCAGGTGGGATCATGCAGCCGGATTCACGATTGTCCAACGGGAGTCCAGCGGCATCGAAGCCGTCCCATCCATTTTTTCAGGGGGGGGGCGTCGATTCCGAGGAATGGGCTTTTCAGATTGGCACCGTGAACTGTGGAATTACGGAAAGAAGGAAGAGCGGCCTGTTTTGGGCCGGGAGGCCCCGGCAATTTGCCAGTTTTTTACTATGAATTTTATAATAATTCCTTATTACATCAAATTTATCACAAAATCTTCAAGCGATAACCGTTATTAGAGCATTACTAAGAAACTTAGCATTCCTGAGAGTCGATTTTTGGAAATACTCTTGATTACCTTTCGCAAATCATTATAGTTTTAAAAAGTTTTCCTTTCACAAACCCGCATGAGTAATTCTCCCGACTCAGCCCCTGCGCTGAAGACGACGATCCATTGGTCGCCTCATGACAGTCCTAAAGTGGGCTTGATTTTGACCCGGTATCAGGGCTTGGCACTGATCGCCTCCAAGCCGATTAAGGCGGGGGAAAGACTGATGGCGTTTGATGGCAATATTTATGAATGGGGCACGACGACGCAGCATTTGCCCAACACGCCCCCGTTATTTTTGCGTGACCATTGTATTCAGACGGGCGAAGGGATTTCGCGCGATTCCACCGGTTTGGCCCGGTATGCGAATCATTGCTGTGCGCCCAACTGCGGGATTACGGACCGGATTTGGATCACGGCCATGGAAGATATTGTGCCCGGGACGGAACTGACGTGGGACTATGCCATGACAGAGGATAACGACTGGCAAATGGAATGTTCCTGTGGCGTGCCGGAGTGCCGCAGGGTGATCACCGGGTATCGTGGGCTGCCGCCGGAGCGCCGCAAGGCCTACGCCGGTTTCATCAGCACTTGGCTCATGGACAAGCCCCGTCCATATGTGGTCCCCATTGGTGCCCGGGCCGGGAAAATTGCCCGGGCGGGTTGACGAATGAAGGTCAGGCGGAGGCCGGCCGGCGGAACCATGATGAGGGATTGAAGGAGGGGAATACGCGGTTGGTGGAGCGCATCCAGAGGAGCAGGATACCCAGGAAGAGGAATAGTCCGTTGACCATCCATGCTCCGGCGGCCGGAGACAGATAGAGGCCTTCCCCCGCTTTCAGCACCACCGCCGAAAAGAAAAAGACTGCAATGAACATCACAATGGCCTTGGTCACCCCCCCGAGCAGGCCCCGGCGGGAAGACACGATCCCCAGCGGTGCGGCGAGCAGGACAAACAAAAAACAACGGAAAGGCAAAGCAAACCGCCAGTGCAGAGCCGACTCATACTTCGCGAGACTGCGCTCCGGCAGGGACCCGTTGGTCCGCAGGTAGGAGATGAGTTCCGGCACGCCAAGGTATTCCGGGTTCAGGCGGTCGCTCAGGATGCTGCCTGGGGTTTCCCGCCAGGCTTCAGGAATTCCAAGGCGTTCTTCGAACCGCATTGCTTTGAGGGTCCGGTCCTTGTTAAAATCCATCACGGCCGCCTGGAAGAATACCCAGGAGCGAAGCACCGAATTCCATGCGGCCCGTTTCGCTACAATCATCTGCAGGGGATCCCCTTCCTCATCCTGCTGCATCAGCCAGACCTCGGCCATGGAATTGCGTTCTGACAAATCGTAGGGCAACCGGAAAATCAGCCAGTTGCGCCGGTCCTCCCGGTTGCGGTAGGCGACGTTATATTCCACCCGGCTGACGTCCCGGGCGGCAGACCGGCGTCCGCTGTCCTTGAGCATCTGCTCCTTGGTGCTGTCCGCCTGGGGAGCCAATTGATAGTTCAGGGCCATCACCGCGAGAGAACACCATGCCGCAAAAATCAGCACTGGAGCAATGATCCGGGCGACGCTGCGGCCGGCCGACATCATGGAGATCAATTCGTTGTAGCGTGACATCCGTCCTAGCGCATAAAGGGTGGCGAGGAGCAGGGCGGCTTCTGTAATGGTCACGAGAATTTGAGGCAGCAGGGCCAGATAAAACCGCAGAATTTTGGTGGTGCCAAAGCGGGCCTCCACGAAGTCATTGGCGTTATTCAGCAGATCCATCGTGATCATGATGCCGGCGATAGCTCCCAGACACAGGAGAAAAGGCACGGCAAAACACCGCACAAGGTATTGATCCAGCAGAGTGGCCCGGAGATAAAGTCCCATCAGGAGCGGGATGCTCAGGATCAGGAAGGCCATCAGCCCCAGTTTGACAAAATAGGAGGAAGGCGAGGCCTGCATCCCCAGGGGATCCAGCAGGGCCCGCTCAAGGTTTTGGCTCAAATCATGGCCCAGCCACCAGAATAGAGCCCAGCCACAGACCAAAGCCACGGACAGGACCAGATCCCTTGGGCGGCTGCGCAGCAGAGTGGCCAGCAACGCGGGAGCAAGGCATTTGGCCAGCAGCAGCCAATGTTTGGCGAAAAAGTCATAGGCCAGCTTGATCGCTTGTTCGCGGTTGGCCACCGCTTCAACCTGGAGACCGATTTGGTCCGGGCCCGTCAGGTCCAGCAGGGCTTTGATCGTCAGGATCATCCAGACCGCGATGCCGGCGAGAGCCAATCCCGTTCCCAGTCCTGGAACCTGCTGCAACCGTCTCCGCGTCTTTCTCCACCAGGGAGCGGGAGCAGGGGCTGATCCGGCAGAGGATAATTCCATGAAGAAAAGCAGACAATTAAGCCACGCAGCCATGGCGTTTGGCCCTTCGCCCGTCAACCCGGAATGCCTTCCCGAGGCCAATTGCCGTGGAATTCAGTCCCACGGTCCCTGACCGCCAGCAGCACTCAGACCGCCAGCAAATGTTTTCGCAGGCGGGCCAGATGGTCGGCCAGCCGCTCCAGGTTGCCGCCCGTCACTTCGCTGCCAATCCACCCGGCGTAGTTGATGTCCGCCAAGGCCTGCCGTGTCCCAGCCCAATCTACCGAGCCATCTCCCATGTCGCAAAACCCTTCCTTGCGGCCTTCTTTGGCATCCCTGGCAAGGAGGTAGTCCCTGGCGTCACATTTGATAATCCGGCTGCCCATGGCCCGGATCCACCCGGGGCCATCACTGTATTTGCAATGGTTGCCCAGATCAAAATTGAGGCCCACTGATGCTGAACCGATGGTGTCCACAAACCGGATGAATCCGTCCGGTTTCTGGTCGTCCGGCGCATTTTCTCCGTGTTGATAGAGAAAACCGTTCCAGACATTCGCAATGCCGATGCGCACGCCAAGTTCTGCCGCCAGGGGAATGGCCTCCCGGATGCCGGCCAGACTGCGCTCCCAGACCTGTTCCTTGTTTTCGTTCTCCCCGTCGCGCACGGCTCCCGGCACCAGCATCAGGGTGGAAGCCCCGGTCTCCCGGGCAAAACGGAGACCGGCCAACAATTCCTGCACCGCCACCGCCCGGATGTCAGGTGTCGGATCGCTGAGCCGGATGGCCCAGTGATTGGCATTCACCACGCCGTGCACTGGAAGACCAGTGGCGTCCCGGGCGGCCAGCAGTTCCGCCACGGGAACCACAAACTGGCTGTCCATCTCCACTCCATCATACCCCAGATCTTTGAGCAGGCGGAACTTGTCCGTGACGGACAGGCCGGGCTCCCGGATTGCTCCCCACTTCACCGAAAATTGAAAGCGTGGTTTGCTCTCCGGAGGAGAAGCCGGCACCGGAGCGGACCCCGTTTCCGCCCCGGCCGGCGATAAGATGGGGACAGTCACGGCGGCTGAACCCGTAAGGAGAAAATGGCGGCGTTTCATAGCATTTTGGCCCGGAGCAGCAGGAGCAGCACGGGGGCTGCGTCAACCTATGCTCAGGGAGACCCCGCGAAAAGCAAAACGTGCCGTCAGTGGGATGAAAACAAAATTTCAGGGCAATTTTTCTTAAGGAACTGGAATTTTCACGGGGAGCGAACGATCGTGGGAATGCTTGTCGGATATCCGGCATGGGTTTATGGTGTGTCCGATTGTCTGTTTTCATGAAGCACCGTGCGTCTTGGCTCCAATGGTTCCTGCTGGGGCTGGTGCTATGCCTGCCGGGTGCGGTGTCCGCCGGTCCGAAAGTGATCTATCTGGGGGATTCCCTGAGTTTTGGGGCCTTTGGTTCTACCCTCGACAAACAGTTGCGGGCCTCTGGCTGTGAGGTGTTTACCATGGTCAGCGGAGGAGCGACCCCGTATTATTGGTTGAGCGATTTTGCTTCCGTCTCCGGAGATGCCGGCCATTGGGTGAAGCAGGATGGATACGAACGCCGCCTGCGCCGCACCCGCGCCGTGCCGAAAATCGAACCCCTGCTCCGAACGTTTCATCCTGATGCTGCCGTGATCCAGACCGGGACCAATCTTTACGCCGCCCTGCGTGACAAACGGAAAACCCCGGCAGAACGGGCCCGGATGGTGGAATATCTCGTGGACCGGATGTGCAAGGTGCTCGCCGCCGCAAAGTGCCGCATCTACTGGGTCACCCCGCCGGACAGCCATCCCGGCAAATACCCGAGGGAACTTCAGGAACAGATGCGCGGCATTATCAAAAGCACCGCCGGCCGCTACGGCCGGGTCTTCGACAGTTATGCAGTGACCCGCTATACCGATCCCTATCCCAAGCAGGACGGCATCCACTATGGGCCCGAACAGGCCAGCGAATGGGCCCGCCGTGTCGCCCGTGATGCCATTCCCTGGATCCGCCAGGCCGGGAATGTCCAAATCCCAAGGGTGCCCGCCACCGCGCCTTTGCCGGAGGAAACCGTCCGCAAGGCCCTGCCGGTGATCAGCGGGGCAAATACGTTGAAGGTCGAAGCGGTCCTCAAGGAAAAAACTTCCTTCCTGCATCCCGAAAACAGCACTTACCGCAATGCCATTGCCTGCTATGAATATGAAGTGGTCCGGATCCTGGAAGGCCATTACGAATCACCGCTCCTCCGTGTCGCCCATGTGGTAATGCGCAACAGCCAACTCCGCCCGGAACTGCACTGGGAACCCGGCCGCCGGGAAGTCCTCACATTGGTGCCTCTGGCCACCTATCCGGATACTGAGAAACTGGAAACGCTCGACGAGCTTCCGGAAGCCAACCTGCCGATCCTGACACCCTGGCAGGATAGCCAGGACCACCGGATGCCGGACCCCTGAAGGAAAGTCCGGCAGGGATTTCAACCGTTTTGGACCGTGACGGCAGGACGGATCCTTGAGAGAGAAGGCCCCGCTATGGCTCAATCCGATTTTCCGGCGGGGCCTGATTCTTCACTTCCCGCAACATTTGCCAGCGCGAGGGGCTGATAAGGTCGGATTGCCTCCCGGCGCGTGGCGGTGCCGTTCGTGTGGCTGTGCCGTTTACATCGGGCCGGGTCCTGCCAGGATGCCGGAGCATGAGCGACGCCGCAGCCCCTTCCCCGCTGACGACGGTGCGGGATTTCCCGGACCGTCTCCCTGCCATGCTGGTGAAGGAACTGCGCCAAGGCCTGCGAGCGAGGCTATTTGCGGAATCCGTCGCTGGTTTCCATCTGCTGATCATGGTGCTGATCCTGCCGGTGGTGATGTCCCCGCCGGGGGAATCCCGCGGCGTTCATCAACTGGTCTGGTGGATCATCGCCACCGTTTTGGTGCTGCTGCTCCCGTTGCGGGGCTTGTCAGCCATGACCCAGGAACGCCGGGCCCGGACGCTCGACACCCTTCTCCTGACCAATTTGCGGGCGGGCCGTATTGTGTGGGGAAAATGGCTGGCCATTGCCGCCCAGATCATGCTAGTGGCGGTCTCGGTGCTGCCCTATCTGCTGATGTTATACCACAGCGGAGGAGTCTCCCTGCCCGGGACTTTCCTGACCCTGCTCCACCTGATCCTTGCCGGTCTGTTCCTGACGGCAGCCTTCATCGCCCTGTCATGGAATGATGCATGGCTGCACCGGGTGGCTCCCGCGCTCGGTCTGGCCTGGCTGGCGCTTTCCCAATGGGCTGCACCGGCCCTTGCGGGAGTGCTAGGTTCCGGTCCCCCCATGACCAGCGCGGGCCGGAGGATTCCGGATTTCCTCGACCGCATGGGCCTGCCTGAGGCGGGCCTGGCGGCCACCGGTCTGGTTTTTGTTTTGCTCGGGAATACCGCACAACGGCTGGCTCCAGGGGTGGAATCCCACCAGGCCCGCAGCCGCATGGCAGGACTGGGATTTGCCGCGCTGGCCGCCGCAGGGGAGAATCCGTTGCTGTTCATGGCCGCCATGGCGGCCCTCACCCTGGTTTCCCTCACCTCCCTGACCGAAGTCTGGCCGCTCCAGTTGTCCCCCGGGCGGGACTGGCACCGCTGGCCCGGGCTGGCCCCCGGCTGGCCCCACGGGGTGCTCTGGGCACTGGTGGCGTGGAGCCTGACCGTGGTCTTCACCGGAGGAATGGCCTCCCCCGCCCTGCCCTTGGCGGCATGGCTGGGCTGCGGTTTTCTATTGTTATGGTCCGGGCCGTCATCATGGAAAAACCGGCCCTGGCTGCTCGCGGCCACGGCTCTGCTCTTCATGGGTGGGCAGGCGCTGCTGCGGCTGTCGGCGGAGATGCTGAACCATCCCGGGCTGGAGGCATGGGCCGGCCTGCTGCCTTCCCCCATGGCTTTTGCCGGCGTGGTCCCGCATCCCGGCCTGCCCGTGCTCGCGGCAGCGGCGGCGGTGGGTTGCCTGCTGGCGGCCCTCACGGCCTTGCACCGGAATGGATCCCGCAGGAAAGGAGGTCCGGCATGACCCAGCCCCAACTCCCCGACCCGGCCATGGTGCGGGACTGCCATGCCCGGGCCCGGGCATGGGCCGGGATGTTCCGTCTGCCGCTGCGGCAGCAGAACTGGCGCGGCCTGACCGGCCAGTATGCCGGCCAGGGCACGGGCAGTTCCCTCGATTTTCACGATCACCGCGCCTATGCCCCGGGCGATGACCCCCGCCACATCAACTGGCAGGCCTATGCCCGTACCGGTCATTATTCGATGAAGCTTTTCCGGGAGGAAGTCCGCCCGGTCATTGATGCGGTGTGGGATCTCTCGCCATCCATGTGGTTTGATCCTGACAAAGCAGCCCGCGCGGCGGAATTGATGGCCTTCACAGTGGAAGGGGCACTGCGGGCGGGCACCACGCCCCAGGTCTGGTTATGCCAGGGCCATACCGTGGTCCCGGTCCCGCCGGAAGCCGCCGCGGCGGGGCTCTGGCCGGCGCTGGTCCCGTCCCCGGATCCTGCGGTGCCGGGCCGGCTGAATCTCGACCGCATCCCGTGGCGTGCGCGCTCCCTGCGCCTGGTGGTGAGTGATCTGCTTTTTCCGGGGGGACCGGAAGCCGCCGTCCCGCTCTTGTCAGGCCAACACGGACGGGGCGTCATCCTCGCCCCGTTCAGCCTGCAGGAATCCGATCCCGGATGGGACGGCAATATTGACTTCGAGGATGTGGAAACCGGCCTGCGGCAGCCGCGCCGGGTGGAGCCCGCCCTGCTGCGCCGCTACCACCAGGCTTATGCCCGTCACTTTGATTTGTGGAAAAATGCCTGCCGCCGCCACGGCGTGATGCTGGCCCGGGTGCCCGCGGCCGGCTCCTTCCCGCAGTCCCTGCAACTGGAGGCACTGCCCATGGGCGCGGTGGAGCCATGGACGTGAGCCTTGGCCAGCCATGGGGCCAGCTGGGCCTGCTGGGAATCCCGGCACTGCTGGCGATCCACCTGCTGCAACGCCGGGCCGTTGTCATTCCCTCCAGCACGTTATTTTTGCTGGAATCGCTGAAGCGGGAAAGTCAGGGCGGCCGCCGGATCGAACGCCTCCGCTCCTCCCTTCCCCTCTGGCTCCAGGTGCTGGCAGTGCTGATCCTGACATGGCTTCTTGCCCAACCGCAATGGATGGAAAAAAACAGCGTGCAGCGCATCGCGGTCGTCCTTGATGGCTCGGCATCCATGTCGGTAGCCAAAAAAGCGGTCCTTGAATCCCTCCCCCGGGACCTTGCCCGGCTCGCGGCGGTGACCGCCCAGTCGGAGGTGCATGTGTTGGATTCCCGCATGGAAGCCGGACCGCTCTATCATGGTCCGGAAGGCGAGGCCCTGCGTCCGGTGCTGGCGGCATGGGAACCGTCCGGCGGCACCCATGATCCGGGGCCGGCCCTGCGCCTTGCCCGCAACCTGGCGGGCCGCGATGGACTGGTGCTGTATGTCACCGATGCGGAAACCACGGCACTTCCTCCAGGCGTGCGCCTGTATGCCTGCGGCCAGCCGGTGGCCAATGCCGGACTGGCCGGGATCCGCGTGGAAGAAGGCCCTGACGGACTCGAGTGGCAGGCCACTCTGCGCAACTACAGCGCCTCTCCCCAGACCCGGGAATTCACGGTCATGGCCGGGACCACCGCTCTGTCTGCGGAATCCCTAACCCTTCCGCCCCATGCCATCGTGCAACGCCAGGGGCCGTTTCCAGAGGGGGTGGGCGACCTGACCCTCGACCTTTCTCCGGATGCCTTTGCCCTCGATGACCGTGCCCCGCTGCTGCGTCCCCGCCTCAAGGAAGTCACGGTTTCCCTGCCCCCGGACGAGGATCCCGGCGGCACGTTATACAGTGCCTTGTTCAACAGCCTTCCGGGAGTTAACACCAACGGCACGCCGGTGCATGTTCCGGTCGTGGCTTACAATCCGCTTTCTCCGGAACTGCCCGAAGGCCCGGCGGTTATTTTTGTGCGCGATCCGAAACCAAATGCTTCCGTGCTCCCGGGAGCCCTGCTGGTGGAACCGGATCCCCTGACGGATGGTCTTGGCTGGCAGGGTCTGATTTGTCAGGATTCCATCCAGGTGCCCCTCCGCGAAGGCGATGAACCTTTGATCTGGATCGGGGACCGGGCGGTGGTCTTTCTCCGGACCTCCGGACGGGCCACCCAGCTGTGCTTCAACTTTGACCTGCGGAAAAGCAATGCCCGCCGCTTGCCCGCTCTGGTGCTCACAATCCACCGCTGGCTGGAAGACTTCCGCCGCCGCCTCCCTGGCGAGGAATGGAGCCTGTCGGAATGCGGACAACGTCTTGCAGTGGCTCCATTGCCCGCTCCGGCCCCGCCTGAATTGGAACTGCGGCTGGCCGACGGCACGGTGCTGCGGCGGCCGGTGCGGGAAGCCAGTCTGCTGCGCGCCCCGGCCACACCCGGAGTCATGGAAATCTGGCAGGGCGATCAGCGCCTCCTGCGCTCCGCCAGCCATTTTGCTGATATCCGCGAGGCCGACTTCACTGCCAAAGGCACCCGGCATGACCTTGAGGGTGCGACTACCGCCGTCATCCGCCAGCAGAGCCGCGAGGATCCTGCGTGGCGTGGATGGCTGCTGGCCCTGCTGGGCTTGGCCGGATTCAGTTGGTGGTGGCTGGGCCGGCCCTCCCGGCGCGGCACCCCGGATCCAATCCGGGCCCAACCCCAACCCCAACCCCTCTGATCGTCCCGCCCCGGCTGATGATGCGGCCATCCAGCGACCGCTGTTGGGAAAGAATTTCCGGTTCACAGGACGACCAACCGGGTGCATTCAGAAAGGAACCGACGCTGCTCTTTCCTCAAATATGACAATCGCTGGACCGAATCATGAAGTTTGTGCCGGACTGGATCTCACCCAGGTGCCCTCCCCGGCATTTGTGATCGATCTGGGCCGCTTGCGGAAAAATCTCGCCCACTTGCGCAAGGTGCAGGAGTCCGCCGGATGCAAAATCCTCCTGGCCCAGAAAGCCTTCTCCTTCTGGCCCGTCTATCCTCTCATCCGGGAATACCTCGACGGCACCTGTTCCAGCGGCGCATGGGAAGCACAGTTGGCCCATGAGAAATTTGGCGGGGAACTGCATGTCTACAGCCCGGCCTACACCGATACTGACATGGACGAGATTCTGCCCATTGCCGACCACCTTTCCTTCAACACTCCGGCCCAGTATCAACGTTTTCGGGAACGGGTCCGATCCTGCGGTCGACCCATCGAATGTGGCCTGCGCATCAATCCGGAAGTCTCCACCGGCCAGACCCCGCTGTATGATCCCTGTGTTCCAGGGAGCCGCCTTGGCAGTCCCGCCGCCGCTCTTGCCGGCATGGATCTGGATGGCCTCGACGGCCTGAACTTCCACACGCTCTGCGAACAGGACAGCGATGCCCTCGAAGCCACCCTGGCCGGAGTCGAAGCCCGCTTTGGCGATTTGTTAAGGCGCGTCAAATGGCTGAACATGGGCGGCGGACACCACATTACCCGCCACGGCTATGACACCGAACGCCTGATCCGGCTCATCAAGGACATCAAGGAAAAATATGGCATCGGCGTTTACCTTGAACCGGGGGAAGCCATCGCCCTCGGCACCGGCATCCTGCTCTCCAGCGTTCAGGACACGCTGCACAATGCGATGGACCTTGCCATTCTGGACGTCTCCATCACCTGCCACATGCCGGACTGCCTTGAAATGCCCTATCGTCCTGACATCCGGGGCGCGGGCCATCCCCGGGAACTGGCCCACACCTGCCGCCTCGGCGGCGGCACCTGTCTGGCCGGTGATATCATCGGCGACTATTCTTTTCCCGAACCCCTGCAGCGCGGACAGCGCCTCATCTTCGAAGACATGGCCCACTACACCATGGTTAAGACCACCATGTTCAACGGCGTCAAACACCCGGCCTTCTGCACCTGGGATCCGGAGACCCGGAAGCTGGAGGTGGTGCGGCAATTTACCTATCATGACTTCAGAAACCGCATGGGTTAGGGGATTTCCCTGGGGCATCCCCGGGACCCTACGGGGCAAAATCCATGGACATCGGCCCCTGGACCGGGTATGCGTCCCCAAACCAACCTGCCGACCCTCATGAAACTGTTGCCTGCCCTGTTGTTGTGTCTTGCCCTGCCTTTTCCGGTCTTTGCGGCGGACAAGGAGAAAGAGGAAGCCACTTCCAAAGCGAAAGTGAATCTCAGCCAGTTCAAGTTCGGCCGGACAATTTCCGGCACCGAAGTGACGGCGGAATCCCTCAAGGGAAGCCCGGTGATTGTCGAGTTCTGGGGCGTCAGATGCGGGCCCTGCCTCGCCGTCATGCCCACCTTCAATGCCTTGGCCAAGCGGCATGAATCCAAGGGCCTGAAGGTGATCGGGGCGGAGTCGCAGAATTCGAGCGACGAGGAGGTCCAAAAGATTGTCAAGTCGATGAAGATCAAATTTCCGGTGACGGCCGGGGCCAGTCATCCGCTCCAGTTCAGCGGGATCCCGCATACGGCCGTGTTTGCCGCCGATGGCACCATGCTCTTCGAAGGCCACCCCAGCGACAAGGATTTTGACCGGGCCGTGCGCGATGCCCTCAAGACCGCCGGTCCTGCCAAGGACAAAGCAGGGGAAGAAACCGCTTCCACCACCAAATCAGACGGTCCCCTGGTAGCAGAACGCACGTGGACCAATGCGGAAGGCAAGCCCGTCGCGGCTGCCCTGCTGAAAGTGGACAATGGAAAGGGCACTTTCCGCCGCAAGGATGGCACCACCTTCACCTACGCCCTGGAAAAGCTGTCCAGCTCCGACCAGGAATTGATCGCCAAGGCCCAGCAGCCCTGAGCAGACAAGCACACCACTTTCCTTTGCGCACATAAAGGACGTTATGTTGCGCACATTCAGGCGAAAGGACTGGCCGCTGGTGGATTGAACCCCACAGGGATTAAGCCGACTTGGTCTTTTTTTGCATTAGGCCACGACGCCAGTTTCCTCGCCAAGCAATTCACCTCTCATTCGACGAATGAGAAGTGAATTGCTTTGAATCGGTTGTGCCTATGGCCTTCGGCACCAATCTGTGGAAATCGCCGAATGGGTAACCTCAGGTAGCGGGAAACCCGGCTTCATCGAGCGCCTTGGCAAACAATTCTGCAGGTTTCGTTGAGACAATCTCAACGCTGCGCCGCGCGGGGTCGGTGATGATTTCAGCAGATATATCCACGGTCTGGATGGCTTTGGTAACGGTACGGACGCAGCCGCCACAGGTCATATTTTCGATTTGGTATTTCATTTGTTAAACTCATCTTTGTTGTTGGATGAGGCTTCATGATGCACCTTCCAACGATGGTAAGGTCAAAAGAAATCTTTTTTCTTGACCTTCCCACGATGGGAAGGCTTACGGGTCGGTTATAACCAAACGAAAGACCATCCATGCAAACTTCAACTGAACCCGAAAACATCACCCATCATTCAATTGCAATCGAGGGCATGAGCTGCGCGTCGTGCGTTGGCAGGATTGAGCGCGCGCTCCTGGTTGTGCCCGGCGTCATCGAGGCAATTGTGAACCTTGCCACCGAGCGTGTTGACGTTTCCACCTCCCCGCCCACCGGCAGGCAGGATCTGGTGAAAGCCATCGTAGCCGCGGGATATACTGTCCCAACTGTCCCCACTGTCCCCACTGTCCCCACTGTCGAACTCTTGATCGAAGGCATGACCTGCGCCTCCTGTGTGGGCCGCGTCGCGAAAGCACTGAACGCCATACCCGGTGTGGTATTCGCCACGGTCAATCTCACCACCGAAAAAGCAACGATCACCCTTGGACAGAGCGTGGACTATCCCACGCTTATCCAAGCCGTCGAAGGTGCCGGCTACACCGCGAAGGAAGTGGATCAAACTTCCACTCAAGAAGACGAAAAAGCAGCAAGGAGGGACGAGGAAACGAAGAGGCTCCGGCGGGACCTCATCCTCGCGGCCTCCCTTGCAGCTCCCGTTTTCATTTTGGAAATGGGATCCCATGTCATCCCAGGGATGCACCACTATGTGATGGCCGCCCTAGGCAAAACCAGTTGGTGGATCCAGTTTGCACTGACCACCCTGGTCCTGTTCATACCTGGTCTCCGGTTTTACAAAAAAGGCCTGCCTGCGCTGTGGCGGCGTGCGCCGGACATGAACTCGCTGGTCTCCGTCGGCACCCTTGCGGCCTATGGCTATTCCATTGTGGCAACTTTTGCGCCCTCGTGGCTTCCCTCTGGGACAGTGAATGTTTACTATGAGGCAGCGGCCGTCATTGTCGCACTGATTCTGCTGGGCCGATTTCTCGAAGCGAAAGCCAAGGGCCGCACCTCGGAAGCCATCAGGCGCTTGGTCGGACTGCAACCCCGCACCGCACGAGTCCGCCGTGACGGTAAGATCCTCGAAGTTCCTGCCGCGGACCTCTCAGCCGGTGACATCGTGGAAATCCGCCCGGGTGAGAGAATCCCCGTCGATGGGGAGGTCATCGAAGGCAACAGTTACGTCGATGAATCCATGATCACCGGTGAACCCTTGCCCGTGAAAAAAAACCCCGGTCACAATGTGGTCGGCGGCACCGTGAACCAAACGGGCGCGCTCGCTGTCGAAGCGAAGGAGGTCGGAGGGGCCACCGTGCTGGCTCAGATCATCCGCATGGTTGAACAGGCCCAAGGTTCGAAGCTACCTATCCAAGCCTTGGTCGATCGGGTCACGATGTGGTTCGTTCCGGTCGTGATGGGCTTGGCCGCCCTCACCTTCCTGGTCTGGTTCTTCATCGGCCCGGATCCCGCGCTCACCTTCGCGCTCGTGAATGCTGTCGCAGTGCTGATCATCGCCTGCCCCTGCGCCATGGGCCTTGCCACCCCAACGTCCATCATGGTGGGCACCGGTCGCGGGGCCGAACTGGGCGTCCTGTTCCGCCGCGGCGAAGCTCTGCAACTCCTCAAGGAAGCGAACATCGTGGCCTTAGATAAGACGGGGACATTGACCGAAGGGAAACCCGCCCTCACCGACCTATTCCCCGCAGAAGGTTTTACCCGCGCCGATGTGCTGTCCATGGTCGCCTCTGTTGAAGCAAAGTCGGAGCATCCAATCGCCCGCGCCATCGTAGAAGCTGCGGACCAGGAAAAAATTGCCGTCGCGAAAGTGGATGCGTTCGAATCCATCACCGGCTACGGCGTTCGTGCCATCGTCGATGGAGTGCGTGTCGAAATCGGAGCGGACCGCTACATGGCGCAGCTTGGACTGTCACCGGAAATCTTTTCGAAAGAGGCGGCGAGCCTTGGTGACGAAGGAAAAACCCCGCTTTACGCAGCGATCGGGGGGCACCTCGCCGCGATCATCGCTGTTTCGGATCCCATTAAGCCCACCACCCGGGACGCCATCCGCTCCCTGCACCACCTCGGGATCAAGGTCGCCATGATCACCGGTGACAACCGCCGCACGGCAGAAGCCGTCGCCCGCAAACTCGGCATCGACGAAGTGATCGCCGAAGTGCTCCCCGCCGGCAAAGTAGAGGCTGTTAGTCGTCTGAAGAAGCAATACGGTCACCTCGCCTACGTCGGCGATGGAATCAATGACGCGCCAGCCCTTGCTGAAGCCGATGTCGGCCTCGCGATCGGCACCGGAACGGACATCGCCATCGAAGCCGCCGACGTGGTATTGATGTCCGGCAACCTCAACGGCGTGCCGAACGCGATTGCCCTTTCAAAAGCCACCATGAGAAATATCCGCCAGAACCTCTTCTGGGCCTTTATTTACAATGCGGTCCTTATTCCGGTGGCGGCTGGTGCTCTCTACCCTCTCAACGGGGTGCTTCTTTCGCCCATCTTCGCCGCAGGCGCGATGGCTCTCTCCTCCGTTTTTGTCCTTGGAAACGCGCTCCGGCTGAAAGGCTTCCGGCCGCCTATCCAACAGGAAGGTTCCCAACACCGGAAAGAAAACCCAGGTCATCGCCTCAATCATCTCGCGGTGAGATAAAGGCGATTACCTCCATCTGTGAGGAAGAAATGGCTGAGTGACCGCGGCCGATGAACGCATTCGTCCCTTGTCAGAGGTGATCTGCGTGACCCCGGGCAACCTCTTCCATCCAAAAAAACACATAGAGGAAAACAAGCGAAAGAAAGTTAATTTATGAAAAAGAAGAATATTGCAGCTCTCGGAACGGCGGTGGCCATTGCCGGAATTGTTGTCCTCATCCAACGAACTTCGTTGGGAAGCGATGACAGCGCCGGAAACACTCCGGGTTCTCCCGCGATGACTCAACCGGCTCCTTCGGTGCCGGTTGCCGAAGTGGTCACCCGGGAGATTACACCCTCAACCGATTTCACCGGCTATTTGGAGGCTCCTCAGGCAGTCGCGTTACGCTCACGGGTCGGCGGAGCCATTGATACCGTTAGCGTTCCCGAGGGCAGACTTGTAACCAAGGGCCAGCTGCTGTTCCAGATTGATCCGAGACCGTTTCAAGTAAGCCTTGATACGGCCAAGGCGCAACTGCGTCAGGCTGAAGTCCTGGCCAGGCAGGCTGAAAGCGACTTCGGGCGTGCCGAGAGACTGGTGTCAACAGGAGCGGTTTCAAAACAAGGGTCTGAAGATGCCGCCACGAGACACAAAGAGCGGCAAGCGCTGGTGCAGGTGGCGAAGGCTGCCATCGAGGCTGCCGATCTTGATCTATCTTACTCACGGGTGATGGCTCCCATCTCAGGACGCGTGGACAGGGTGTTGGTGACCGAAGGCAATCTGGTGGGTCCATCGACGCTTCTGACCACAATCGTCTCCGTCGATCCCGTTCACGCCCTCTTCGATATTGATGAAAGCACTTACTTGGACTTCGCCGCCCGGGCACGTCAGGGCGAAGACAGGAGCACCACGACCGGCTTCCGGGTTCAAGTAGGCTTGATGACCGACAAGGATTTCCCGCACGAGGGCGTGCTCGACTTTCTCGGCAATCGTGTTGACCGCAGTTCGGGCACCATCCGGGCCCGTGCGGTGATTCCCAATCCCGAGGGACGGCTCACGCCCGGCCTGTTCGCACGGACGCGGCTTGCAACCAGCGTGCCCCGCCCCGCCATCCTGATCGACGATCAGGCGGTCGGCATCGACCAAGGGCGCACGTATGTCCTCGTGCTGGGTGCAGGCGACCAGGTGGAATACCGGCCTGTCGAACTCGGGACTGTGGTCGATGGCCTGCGCGTCGTAAGTGCAGGGCTCAAGACGGGCGAGACCATCATTATCAAAGGACTCGTTCGCCCCGGAATGCACGTCACCCCCCAGCGGATTTCCATGCAGTCCCCCACCACTGAGAAGGAGGAGAGCCAATGAATTTTCCGCGTTTCTTCGTCAATCGACCGATTTTCGCGGTCGTTATTTCGGTCCTGATGCTGATCGGAGGCGGCATCACCTTGCTCAGGCTTCCCCTAAGCGAGTACCCTGCCGTCACGCCGCCTACGGTACAGGTGACGGCCAGCTATCCCGGTGCCAACCCCCAGGTCATCGCTGAAACGGTCGCCTCTCCTCTGGAGCAGGCAATCAACGGTGTCGAGAACATGCTCTACATCTCGACACAGATGGCGACGGACGGGCGCATGACACTGACCGTCTCATTCGCGCAGGGCACCGATCCCGATATGGCGGAATTACAAGTGCAGAATCGGGTCGCCCGCGCTCTGCCCCGCCTGCCGGTGGAGGTCCAACGCATAGGCGTGGTCACGCAGAAGACCTCCCCGGACATCCTGATGGTGGTTCATCTGGTCTCACCTGAGAAGCGCTATGATCCCCTGTATCTTTCCAACTATGCGACGCTGAACATCAAGGATGAATTGTTGCGTCTGCCCGGTGTGGGGGATGTTATCCTATGGGGGGCCGGTGAGTATTCCATGCGAGTCTGGCTTGATGCGGACAAAGTCGCCGCCCGTGGCTTGACGCCTGGCGATGTAGTCAATGCGATTCGCGAACAGAACCTGCAGGTCGCCGCCGGTTCGGTGGGTCAGCAGCCTGACGCGACATCAGCCTTTCAAGTCACAGTAAATACACTGGGTCGATTATCCAGTAAGGAACAATTTGGCGACATCGTTGTCAAAACCGGTGAGGACGGACAAATTACGCATCTGCGCGACGTAGCCCGCCTTGAGTTGGGCGCCGATTCCTACTCCTTGCGCAGCCTTCTGAACGGCGAGCCCGCGCTTGCGATGCAGATCATTCAGCGACCCAACGCGAACGCGCTCGAAACTTCGGCGCATGTGCGGGCGGCAATGGAGCGGTTGAAGGGGAACTTCCCCGAGGGAGTCGAGCACCGCATCGCTTACGACCCGACTGTATTTGTCAGCGCTTCGCTGAAATCCGTCATCATCACTTTGCTGGAAGCCATCGTACTTGTCGTAATCGTGGTGATGCTGTTTCTGCAGACATGGCGTGCTTCAATCATCCCGCTGGTTGCGGTGCCGGTCTCGCTGGTCGGCACCTTGGCGGTGATGCACATGTTTGGCTTCTCGTTGAACACGCTTTCGCTTTTCGGTCTCGTGCTATCCATCGGAATTGTCGTCGATGATGCCATTGTTGTGGTGGAAAATGTGGAACGGCACCTTGCGCTGGGCGAGTCGCCCAAAGAGGCGGCGCGCAAGGCCATGGACGAGGTGACGGGGCCAATCATCGCCATCACCTTGGTGCTTGCGGCGGTATTCATTCCCTCGGCCTTCCTGAGCGGCCTTCAGGGCGAATTCTATCGCCAGTTCGCGCTGACCATTGCCATCTCGACCATTCTTTCAGCGATCAACTCGCTGACGCTTTCGCCCGCATTGGCCGGTGTGCTGCTCAAGCCGCACCACAGCGTCAAGCGGGACTTGCTGACGGTGGTGATAGACACGCTGTTTGGCTGGTTCTTCCGCTTGTTCAATCGCTTCTTTGAAAGGGCATCGGAGGCCTATGTCTGGTCGGTGCGCCGCGCTGTGCGACTGATGGCGATCATGTTGTTGGGTTATGCCGGCCTGCTGGGCGTGACCTGGATGGGCTTCAAGAAGGTGCCCGTTGGTTTCGTTCCAGCGCAGGACAAGTATTACCTTGTCGGCATCGCCCAACTTCCCAGCGGTGCCTCGTTGGACCGCACCGAAGCGGTGGTCAAACAGGCGACAGAAATCGCGCTGGCGACGCCGGGCGTGGAAAGCGTGGTGGCGTTTCCGGGGCTGTCGGTGAACGGCATGGTCAACATCCCCAATGCCGCCGTCATGTTCACCATGCTGGATCCGTTTGAAGAACGGCAAGACCCTTCGCTTTCCGCCGATGCTATCGTGGGTCGTCTGATGGGCCAGTTCAGCCAGATTCCAGACGGATTCGTCGGCATGTTCCCACCGCCGCCCGTTCCGGGGCTTGGTGCGACGGGCGGCTTCAAACTGCAAATCGAGGATCGCGCCGGGCTTGGCTACAATGCGCTGGCCCAAGCGCAGGGAGCCATCATGGCCAAGGCATCACAGGCACCGGAACTTGCGGGAATGCTAGCCAGCTTCCAGACCAACGCCCCGCAGATTCAGGTCGATATTGACAGGAAAAAGGCCAAGGCGCAGGGAGTCGCATTGGACACGATCTTCGGGACTTTGCAGATCAATCTTGGTTCGCTTTACGTCAACGACTTCAATCTGTTCGGACGCACCTACCGGGTGATGGCTCAAGCGGACTCGCCGTTCCGTATGCAACCCGATAGCATCGGCCGACTCAAGGTGCGCAACGGTGCGGGAGAAATGATTCCTCTGTCGGCTCTGATGACCATCCGCTACGGCACGGGGCCGGATCGTGTTCAGCATTACAACGGCTTCCCCTCTGCCGACATCAGTGGCAGCCCGGCACCCGGCTACTCTTTCGGTCAAGCGACCGCCGCCATTGAGAAAATCGCGGGAGAGACCCTGCCGCAGGGCATGACTTACGAATGGACCGATCTTGCCTATCAGGAGAAGCAGGCAGGCAATACCGCTATGTATGTCTTTCCCCTGTCGGTGCTGCTGGCGTTCCTGATTCTGGCAGCTCAATACAATAGCTGGTCGCTGCCGTTCGCCGTGCTGCTCATCGCACCGTTGGCGCTTCTATCCGCCATTGTGGGGGTGAGGCTTTCCGGTGGCGATAACAACATCTTCACGCAAATCGGGTTTGTCGTCCTCGTCGGCCTTGCCGCCAAGAACGCCATCCTGATTGTGGAGTTCGCCCGGGCGAAGGAGGCCGAAGGGGTAGATCCGTTGAGCGCCGTTCTTGAAGCGGCCCGCATGCGCCTGCGTCCAATCCTCATGACTTCACTCGCCTTCATCGCCGGTGTGGTTCCGCTCGTCCTGGCCTCGGGTGCCGGTTCCGAGATGCGCCACGCGATGGGCATCGCGGTGTTCGCGGGCATGCTGGGAGTTACTGTCTTCGGCTTGGTGCTCACCCCTGTCTTCTACGTGCTTGTCAGCAAGATTCAACGTCGTCCCACAACCCAATCATAGAAATCCAATGAATGCTCGCATATTTCTTCTCTCGGTATCGATGGGATTGGCTGTCCCGTTGATTAGCGGATGCAGCCTCCAGCCGAAACATCAGGTTCCGACTGCCGACATCCCACTAAGGTGGAGCGGCCAATCATCAACGGATGGCCAGGTTTCCTTCCAGAAATTCATCCGTGGCGGTGAGTTGAGGCGGATTATCAAGACCGCTCTCGAAAACAACAATGATCTCCGTATTTCCTTCGAGAACATTGAGGCATCCAATGCACGTTATCAGCTCGCAAAAAGCCAACTGTTCCCCTCAGTGGACATAAATGCTTTTGCGCTCCGCCAACGGACCGCTTCGGACATCTCTCAAGGAAGCCGGACCTTCGGAAGCGCGGACTTCGATCTGACGGAAAGCTCTTACGAGTTGGATTT
>JBBQWG010000021.1:0-105227 GCA_038210825.1 Verrucomicrobiales bacterium | reverse complement strand
GCAGCGCCGCCGGAGCAGCTTGAAAGTGCGCTCCGGATTGCCAGCGCCGTTTGCATGACCGCGGGCACGGCGGAGTTTCACGCCGAGGATCTCGATCGGCTGCCGCCGGTCCGGGTCCGCCGATGGGAGTAGAGGAAGAGTGATGCCGCAAGTTGTTGTGACTCCCTGAACACCTGAACACCTGAACACCTGAGTAGGGGAGAAGTGATGCCGCGAGTCGTTGTGACCGGCGGAGCCGGGTACATCGGAAGCCACACCCTGCGGGCGCTGCATGCTGCCGGGTACGAAGTGATCGTCTACGACAGCATGGTGAGGGGCCATCGCCAGGCGGTGGGCAGCGCGCCCCTGGTCGTGGGCGATATTGCGGACGGCGCGGCGCTCGACCGGCTGTTCGCCGAGTACCGGCCGGAGGCGGTGGTCCACTTCGCGGCGTTCATCGAAGCTGGCGAGTCCGTGCTCGATCCCGCAAAATACTTTCGCAACAACACCGCCGGGACGCTGTCGCTACTCGAGGCAATGCACCGGAACGATGTGAAGCAGATCGTTTTCTCCTCTACCGCGGCGGTGTACGGCGAGCCGGTGCGCATCCCGATCGGCGAGGACGATCCGAAGCTCCCGACCAATGCCTATGGGCTCTCCAAGTTGATGGTCGAAGAGATGCTCGACTGGTTCCACCGCTCGTACGGCCTGCGCTCGGTGAGCCTCCGCTACTTCAACGCGGCCGGAGACGACCCCAGCGGCGAGATTGGCGAGGCCCATCATCCGGAGACACACCTGATCCCGCTCATTCTGCAGGTCCCGCTCGGGAAGCGGGCGCAGATCATGATCTTCGGGGACGACTACGATACCCCGGACGGCACCTGCATCCGGGACTACATCCACGTCCAGGACCTGGCGGAGGCCCATGCCTGTGCCCTGAATTACCTGCGGGAGGGCAAGCCCTCCACCCATGTCAATCTGGGCACCGGCAGCGGGGTTAGTGTGAAAGAGATCATTCAACTGGCGGAAAGCGTGACCGGGCGGAAGGTGCCGGTGGTGGAAGGACCGCGGCGCGAAGGGGATCCTCCTGAACTGGTGGGCAACCCTGCCAAAGCCAAAACCGTGCTGGGCTGGGAGGCCCGCTACCGTGATCCGCGCGCCATGGTGGAGTCTGCCTGGGCATGGCTCACCGGACCGCAGCGGGGACGCTATCCTGCCAATTGAGCGGATGCACAACTTGTGTGCTTTTTTCCTCTTATTGCGATGCGTATGTCTTTGGGGGAGCCGGAACCGCCGCAGCCCCGGGGGGGATTTCTAAAAATCAAAGCAATAGTCGATAGCGGAATTGCCAAATCGAAACGACAAGGTGCTGCTTGCTAACATTAAATCAGATCAGCCCATCGGCCGTGGTGCCTGACCGCATTGCTACAACCATGATCCAGGACGGCTGTCCAATTGGAAAACCTGTCCGGAGGTATGGGTCATGCCCTGCAGCGCCAGGAGGAAGCCGGCGGTGTGCTCCAGGGTATTGAACCGGCCGAGATGATGTTGCCGGCGGACGGCTTCGTGAGCATCCTCCGGCACCCCGGCATGAAAGGACGTGGGGATCCAGCCCGGGAGCACAGCGTTGACCCGGATATTGTCAGGACCGGCTTCTGCCGCGAGCGATTGGGTGAGGGCCATCAGGGCTGCTTTGGAAGCACCATAGGCCGCCTGCCCGGCCATGCCATGCCTGGCGGTATGGGATCCCATGGTGATGATGTGCCCGCCGCCCTGGGCACGCATCCGCGGCAGCACCGCGCGCGCACACAACCATGCGCCGCGCAAATTGGTGTCCATCACCTCATCCCATGCAGATTCCTCCAACTTCAGGAATGGGGCATCCCGGCGCAGGGCGGCATTGATCACAAGCAGGTCCACCCGCAGCAGTTGGTCCACATAGTCCCTGACGGCAGCCCCGTCCCTGACATCAAGTTCCTGGCGGGGCGGGGCGGCGGTCTGCCAATGGGCCGCCTGGAAGGTGGCCACAATGGCCTGGGCGAGAGCCCCTCCACCGCCCGTGATCAAAATAAGCGGACGGTCCGGGAGCTTCATGGATTGGCCGCCGTTCCATCCGGCACGATCATCACCGCCACCAAATCCATGAGGTAGCCGGCTCCTTGTTTCATAGAGGCGGGCTGGAGCACAAGGTCTGCCCGGGAGCCTTTGACCGCAAAGGATCCGGCCACCAGTTCGCGGCGGCGCTTCCAGCTTCCGGTGGGGGCAATCTCCACCTCGCGCGTGGTTTCACCGAGGCGCACCGTCAGCTTGCCGCCCCCGGCCTTGTCATCACAGGCATACCGCACTACGACTTGATAGGATCCTTCAGGAAGTTCGCTCAGGGTCCAGGAAGCCGTCCGTCCCGCGCTCCAGTATTGCCATGGATAGACCGGATCAAAAGTGCCGTTCAGGGCGGCGGTGCCCATGCGCACCAGGCGTTTGCTGCTTTTTCCGGGCGGGCCGGCCCCCGGGGTGCCGGCGGTGGCAGCCGGCAGGACCGGGGCCTCCAGTTTGTCAGGACCACCAGGGAGGAGACTTTGCAGGATGGCATCCAAATCCTTTGGCAGCGCCGCCGGGGCAGGCGGGACCGGCACGGCGGCGGGCTCTTCAAAAGCCGCAAATTCATCGGCATCCTCCGCCGCCACCGCCGGCAGGCCCAGGGCCGGGAGGATGCGGTCATGCTCCAGACGCACCCGGGCGGCTCCGCTGCCGTCCCCCGCCGCAGCGAGGGATTTCTCCAGAGCCGCCAATTCATCCACATACCGCGCCAGCACCTGCCGCAGGGCGGCGGCCCGGTCCGCCGCATAACTGTTGGCGAGGGCTTCCTCCGGCGGAACCGCCCCGGCGGGAATTGCTGGGGATCCGGCACCGGGAGGAGGCGCCTGGGCTGCGACTGGCAGGGCGGTCAGCCCCAGCAGGAATCCGGCAATGGGAAGGTGGAGGGTCATGGCGAAACCGGGGTCAGGCTGAGTGATTTAAGGTCAAAGAGGAAAGAGTGGGGATTGGCAAGGGTATCGACCCGCAGGGTGAGATACTGCGATCCTTTGGGAATGGTGACGGTGCCAACCTGCAGGACCTTTGGAAACACGGCCTTGGAGGTATCTGTTCCGGGTGGACCATTTGCCGCTGTTCCCGGGGAATCTACCTTGAAGCTCAAGGGCGGTCCGGGCTCCCCGCCAGTTGAGCTGGCCTGAAGGGTGGCGCTGCCGCCATTCTGGGCACTCATGCGGCACTCCACCGTTACGGTATACGTGCCGGAAGGAACCCCGAGCCCGGCCAGTTTCCAGATCACCTCACAGGTCCTGGCCGGCCGGAGCCTGGTGAGGTAGTCTCCCTGATTGGTTAGCTTGGCCTCGCCCCGCACCATCATGTGCAGCTTTTCCACAACCGGGAGGAGGTGCCCTGCGGGAGTGGTGGAGACTGCCGCAGCAAGGTGGTTTCCGCCCTCGAACTGTTTCCGTTCCTGCCTCACCTGCGCGAGGAGTTCGGTATCGCCCCGGCGGGTGGCGGCTACTTCGAGATCCCCCAGATTTTTGAGATACCGGACGTTCAGGCTCCGGGTTTGGTCAGAAAATTGTTTTTGATAGACTTCCCTGAGCCGGGTCAATTCGCGGAGGCCGGCAGGATCGGCGGGGGTCCCGGCCGGCACCCCCGGGCCAAGGGGAACCAGTTCCAACCGGTGAAAATCCATGACTCCGGCTGGAAGGGACTCCACGGCCCGCAAGCTGAATTTTACGATTTTGCTGTCCAATTCCACATTCCCGAGGGTCATGGTCCGGGCCTTGGCCCAACCGCCGGTGGAACGGACTGACCGTCGCAGCAACGCCCCGCCCTCCCTGAGATTGGTGATTTCCCGGAATTCCACTACCCCCCCTGCAGCGCTTTCATCTCCTTGGGCCGGGCTCCGTTCCGGCAGGGCCGCCTGGGGATCAGCATAAGGGTCGGGCTGGTCATTCAAGTCTGCATCCCCCATGACGCTGAAAACCAGATTGACCTGATAGGATCCCGGCAATTGTCCGGGCAATTCCCATTCCATCTGGGCTCCGCTGCGCCGGAACCGGGCCACTTCCTTTTTTCCTTCGGCAAAGTCGACCCCCGTGGTAGTTCTGGCGGACGCCCCGGTTAGCACCAGCGGCGGGCGGGCGGCGGCGCTGCCGCTGGCGGGCATCTGTCCTAACCGTTTCTGGCGCAGGGCGGCCGCGCCGGCGAAATCTCCCGCTGCGGCTTTCTGCCTTTCCAGGGCTTCGAGGGCAGCCAGCCATCGGGCCCGGGGCGCGGCCTCTGCTTCCAGCAGCAGGCTCTGGAACCGCTGCCGCAGCGCAGTCAATTCTGCCGGATCGGGGCTGGCCTGGGCCAGGACCGGCAGATCCAGAGAAAGCAAAAAAACCAGCAGCACGACTGCCGTTTTCATGGGACGTTATCCTCCGGAATCAGGCGCAGTCCGGTCAGGGCGAACCCCGGCACATGGGCCGGTGCGGTGAGTTTCAGTTCCAGCCTGCCCGCTCCAGGCCGGAGCCGCAGGGTGCCAAGGTGCACCTGACGGGGTGCATCCCCGGGTGCCATCCCGGCCTCGATTTTTGCTATTCTCGCAAGGCTGTGGAAGTCCTCACAAATCTTGAGGGGCAGGTTTCCCGGGCCTGACGTTTCAAATTCAAGCACCACCCCATAACCGCCGCCCTTCAGGCCGGCAGGCAGAGTCCAGCGGAGAAAGGCCCCTGCGGCAGTCCAGCCCGTCCATGCTCCTTCCTTGAGCTGAAGCCCCCCCCCGGCTTCACCATTCAGGCCCAGCCTGACACCTTCGGGTCCCACCGTTCCGCTGGACCCAGCCATGGCCGGTAACAGCGTCCGTCCCATCACGCGTTCAATTTCCCGGCGTTCCTCCTGGACCCGGGTGGCACCCGCGTAGTCGCCTTTGGCCGCCAGCTGTCCTTCCAGCGTCAGGAGTGCCTTGCAGTAACCCTCGCGGAGCGGAGAAACGGTTTTGGCCAGCTCCTCCTCATAACTTTTCCGGAGATCGGCCAGCGCTGATGCCTGGGCAACGGCCACGCCCGTCCCTCCGGCCAATGCCGCTGCGGCAAGGCCACCCTGCGTCCAGGGCAGGAATCGTTCGCGGAGCCATGGTTTCATCCGCAGACCTAAATTCAATCCTTTCAAAAAGTAAACCCCAAGCGTGGTTTGCCGATTCCTTTCTCCGGCAGCCCGGATTCTTTCTTTCAATCCGCAGGTCCTGCCAAAAGATTTCCTGCATTTCCTCCGTATGCTGCCGCATGCGCTGTGTTCCTCTCCTCTCCCTGACGTTTTTCCTGCTGCCCGCCATTCAGGGGATGGCCGCGCCGGAGAGCCTTCGCAGCCTCCTTGCCGTCGGCCCTGAGGGCCAGGGCAATGCCGCGGCCGCTGCTGCATGGAAAACGCTTTCCGCCGAATCCAAAGCAGATGACATTCCGGGGTTCCTTGGGGCCATGGATGAAGCCGGGCCTCTCGCCGCCAACTGGCTGCGCGGGCTGGTCTTCACCGTTTCCGACCGCGCCAAGTCCGCCGGCAAACCCCTGCCGACGGAAACCCTCACGGCTTTTCTGACCAACCGCAGCCACGGGCCGGCGGGCCGCCTGCTCGCAGCGGACCTGCTCCAGCAGGCCGACCGCAGCGCATGGGACGCGATCGTGCCCTCGCTCCTGAATGATCCGGTGCCTGCACTCCGGCGCGAACCGGTGGCCCGCCTCACGGCAGCGGCCACTGCCGCCAAGGACAAAGCCAAACTCCGTGAGGCCCTCGGGGCGGCGCGCGACGAAGACCAGGTCCGGGCCGCCGCCGATGAACTCCGCAGCCTTGGGGAAACCGTTGATCTGCCCCGCCACTTTGGCTTTCTCATGGATTGGCATCTCATCGGCCCATTCACCAACAAAGGGCGGGCCGGATTCGAAATGATCTTCCCGCCGGAAACCACCCTTGAACTTGCCGCCTCCTACCAAGGCAAGGAAACCGAAGCCGGCAAGGACCCCACGGTGCACTGGCAAAAGTGGACCTGTGAGGACGAGTTCGGCGTGGTGGACCTGAACAAACCCCTCGGTATGCTCAAGGAAGTCACCGGTTATGCCACCACGGTCTATCACAGCCCCGAAGCCCGCCCCGCCGAGATCCGGCTCGGCTGCAAAAACGCATGGAAACTCTGGCTCAATGGCCAGTTCATCTTCGGCCGGGACGAATACCACCGCGGCATGAAAATCGACCAGTACCGCTTCCCCGTCCAACTCAAGGCGGGGCCCAATGTGCTCCTCGTCAAACTTTGTCAGAACGAGCAAACCGAAACCTGGACCACGAAATGGGATTTCCAACTCCGGATTTGTGACGCCACCGGCACCGCGCTCCTTGATCCCCAGCGGCCTCCCACTCCTGAAGTGGCGCTGAAAGGAAAAAAGTGACTCATTCTGGTCTTCAGCCTTTGGTCTTTAGCCTTTAATCTTTAATTTTCCTTCCTTCCTCCCATGCGCCGCGCTCCTCTGCTCCCCGCCCTGATCTCGTTAGCACTTTCCTCCGGATCCCGGGCGGAATGGCTTCAATTCCGCGGGGCCAATGCGGCCGCCATGGGAACCGGCCAGCCTCCGGCAGCCCTTCAAGCCACCGATATAGCATGGAAAACCCCCCTGCCCGGCCGGGGGCTTTCCTCTCCGGTTATCACCGCCGGTAAAGTATTCCTCACGGCTGCCAGCGGGCCTGACCAGGAAACCCTGCACGTGATCTGCCTTGAGGAAGCCACCGGCAAGCCGCTTTGGGAACGGCGCTTCCTCGCCACGGGCCGCACCATGTGCCACGAAAAAACCAATGTCGCCGCCCCCACGCCCGCCAGCGATGGCACCCGCCTTTTTGCCCTGTTTTCCTCCAACGATCTTTTTTGCCTCGACTTCGATGGCAATCTGCTCTGGCTGCGGGGCTTCACCCTTGACTACCCTAACGCCAGCAACAGCCTCGGCCTTGCTTCCTCTCCAGTGATGGCCGGAGGGGTGCTGGTCACCCAGATTGAAAACGACGGCGAATCCTTCACCGCCGGCCTTGATCCGGCCACCGGAACCAATCTGTGGAAACTGAACCGGCCCAAAAATGCCAACTGGACCACGCCCACGGTTTGGCAGGATCCTGCCGGCGGTCCGCCCCAGGTGCTCATCACCGCCCATGAAGGTGTGATCGCCCTCGATCCCAAAACCGGCAAGGAACAATGGAGCCTGCCCAAACCCGGCACCACCATCCCCAGCGGAGCCATCGGGTCCAAATACTTTGCCGTGCCCCGTCCCGGCAAAGGCCTTGCGGTGTGGCATCTCGCCGGGGGGACCACGCCGCCGGAGCTGGCGTGGGAATCTGCCCAGATCAATTCCGACACCGCCAGCCCGGTGCTCCACGGCCCCCACGTTTTCGCCATCAATGGAGCGGGCGTCCTGACCTGCGCCGAACTGGAGGGCGGGGAACGTCCCTGGAAGCTTCGCCTTGAGGGCCCCTTCTCCGGCAGTCCTGTGATGTCAGGCAAAATCCTCTTTGCCGTCAGCGAGCGGGGCCTGCTTCAATCCGTGGATACCAGCACTGCCGAAGGCAGCATCACCGGCAAGCTCGATCTGGGCGAAGCCATCCTCTGCACCCCCAGCCTGTCCGGGCCCTCGGTTTATGTCCGCAGCGACCAGCACGTCTGGAAAATCGGCAAATAATTCCGGAAGGGATTGGACCCATTTCTCCCTTTACCAGGAGCCGGTTTCCTACTCCGCTGCCGATAAGCACGATTCATGCTGCGCCATTTCCCACCATCTGCCACCTATCCATTCATGAGCCCCTTCCGCCCCCTCACCACCACTCTGCTTCTGGCTTTTTCCATGGCCCTTCCTTCCGCGATAGCGGAAGAGAAATCCGCCGCCCCGGCTGCCACGGCCGGTCTCCCGGGAACATCTGCCCCCAATACCCTGACGGAAGCCGAAAAGGCCGATGGCTGGCAACTGCTCTTTAATGGCAAGGACCTGGCCGGCTGGTCGAACTTCAAAAAAGCCACCATCCGGCCCGGCTGGCAGGCCAAGGACGGCCAACTGGTCTGTGTCAATCCCAAGGACGCCGGCGATCTGGTGCATGCCTCCACCTGGGGCTGGTTCGAACTGCAGCTCGAATATAACATCTCCCACGCCGGCAACAGCGGCATCATCTATCACGTCACCGACAAGGGCGATGCCGTCTGGGCCACCGGCCCCGAATTCCAATTGGAGGACAACGTCAAAGCTGCAGACAAGATCCGCTGCGGCTGGCTCTACGGCCTGTATGAGCCGCCCATCGACCCGAAAACCGGAAAACACCTCGATGCCACCAAACCCGTGGGCGAGTGGAACCATGTGCGGCTGGTAATCGGTCCTGACAAGTGTTTCCACGAAATCAACGGCGTGCGTTATTTTGAGTATTTTTTTGGCAGCGAGGACTTCAAAAAGCGCATCGCCGCCAGCAAGTTCGGCTCCATGCCGGACTTCGCCAAATCCGGCTCGGGGGCCATCGCCCTGCAGGGCGACCACGGCTCGGTCGCCTTCCGCAATATCAAGATCAAGGCCTTGAAGTAGACAAGATCAAGGCCTTGAAGTAGACTCCCCTGCCCCGCAAAGCGGGGACGTTGCGTCCGCCTGGGAACACCGCTGGGAGCGCCGTCCGTCCCGGCGGCTCCTGCGGCCCCTTTCAAGTTATCGCTCATCTGTCACAATAGGTGAACCAGCCCTGGCGCTCTACCTTCGCAAAAAATAAAAACCCATGGCTGCCGGGGCGGACGGCAAGTCCGCGCTCCTTTTACCCTCTCCCATCTGCATGCTCCGGCCGTTCCATTTCCTTGGGTTGATGCCAGTGCTGCTGGCGATGACCGGGCCTGCCGTGCGGTCCCAGGAGGTTCCTCCTCCCGGAACCGGAGCCGGAGCCGGGGCCTTGGAAGCCATCACCGGGGCGGTCCGCCAGTTGTCGCAGGATCCCGCCGTGAGCAGCGGCATGGTGGGGTTTTACCTTGCTCCGCTGGAACGCCCTGCGGGACCGCTCCTGCAGCAGTTTGCCGGGCGGGGTTTTATTCCGGCCTCCACTCTCAAAACCCTCACCACCGGAGCCGCCCTTGAAATTCTCGGGGCAGACTATCAATTCGAGACCAGGCTCTACCATGTGCCTGCCACCGGTGATCTCATCATTGAGGGCTCAGGCGACCCCTCCCTTGGCCGGCCCGGATGGGGCGGGCTGTTTGATGACTGGACCACTGCCCTGCGTTTGGCAGGAATCACGGAAATCACGGGCCGCATCATCGCCGATGAAAGCGCATGGGAGGACGATGAACTGCCGGACCGCTGGACATGGCAGGATATCGGCAATTATTATGCGCCGGTCCTGACACCTTTGTGTTTTCACGACAATGCCTTCCGGCTCTATTTCCGGCTGGAGGGCAAACCCGGGGATCCTGCGGGTTTCCATGATGCCGAACCATGGCCCGTCAATCTTGACATCGTCGACCATGTGAGGATCGGGGCCCCGGGCACAGGAGACGGTGCCTACGTATTCGGCGGGCCGGGGACTCACCGTTATGTGCTCCGGGGCACTTTCGCGCCCGATGCCGGCCGGAACTTCCTCCGCGGAGCCCTGCCCGATCCCGCCCAAACCTGCGCCCTTGAGTTCACCGACTGGCTGAACGCCCGCCAGATCCCGGTCCATGGCAGGCCCCTAACCACCCGCCAGGCCCGCATGGCGGACCTCCCCAACCCGGTTCCGGCCGAGGGCAAAGTGCCCGTGGCCACCCATCGTTCAGCCTTGTTGCGGGATCTGCTGATTCCGGTCAACCACCGCAGCCTGAACCTTGACTGCGAGTGCCTCCTGCGCACCCTCGGTAATGGCCGCGCCAGCGCCGGGATCCGTGCCATCCGCAACCACCTCGCGGCGAAGGGGCTGCCCATGGCAGGCTTTGACCAGGCCGACGGCTCCGGACTGTCGCGCACCAACATGGTCACTCCGGAACTGCTGGCCCGGGCCAATGCGGCCATGTTGACCGGCTTCTACGGCAGTCTTTATCTGGATTCCCTGCCGGAACTGGGTGCCCGCGGGAGCACTCTGCGCCAACTCCATGCCAGCGGGCCGGCGGTCCTCCATGCCAAAAGCGGCACCATCGAACGCGTGAAAGGCTATACCGGACTCGTCACCTCTGCGGCCGGCCCCCGCTATATCTTCGCTATCCTCGTCAATAACTTCGACGGCTCCTACCGCAAATCGGTGGGGCCCGGGCTGGAGTCGGTTTTTGAGGCCCTGTCCCAATTGTGATGGCTGGGAAGCGCCGGGCGCCGCGCCATACCCTGAGCCTCCGCAAAGACCATGGTTTTTTGCCAGCGGCCTTGGCCACCTCCGCCGGCAGGACTCACGTCGCGCCCAGGATTCCCCCGTTGCCCCTGACCGCCTTAGCTGCTTTTGAGAAGGCCGCTCATGACTCCCGCTGAAGAAATCGCCCGCCGCCGCACCTTTGCCATCATCTCCCACCCGGATGCCGGGAAGACCACGCTGACGGAAAAACTCCTCCTTTACGGCGGTGCCGTCCAACTCGCCGGCAGTGTCACTGCCCGCAAGAACCAGCGCGCCACCACCTCCGACTGGATGGAACTCGAGCGCCAGCGCGGCATCTCCGTCTCCTCCACCGTCCTCCAGTTTGAATACGGCGGCTGTGTGGTGAATCTCCTCGATACCCCCGGCCACAAGGACTTTTCCGAAGATACCTACCGTGTCCTAACCGCCGTCGATGCCGCTATTATGGTCATTGATGCCGGCAAGGGGATCGAGTCCCAGACCCGCAAACTCTTCGAAGTCTGCCGCCGCCGGGGGGTGCCTATCTTCACCTTCATGAACAAGATGGACCGCCCCGCCCGCGAACCCCTCACCCTCATGGATGAACTCGAAAGTGTGCTCGGCATCGGGGCCTGTGCCATCAACTGGCCGCTCGGTCAGGGCACCTTCTTCCGCGGCGTCTATGACCGCCGGAAAAACGAACTCCACACCTTCGAGCGCACCGCCCATGGCGCCTACCGGGCCCCGGAACAAGTCAGCGGGCTGGAGGACCCTTCCGTCATCGCCAAGGTCGAACCCGATGCCCTTGAGCAGGCCAAAGTGGAACTCGAAATGTTGGAAGGAGCCGGCCACGATTTCGACCACGCCGCCATCCTCGCCGGATCCCTCACCCCTGTCTTCTTCGGCAGTGCCGCCAACAATTTCGGCGTCCAGCTCATGCTCGATGCCTTCCTCGAACTTGCCCCCCCGCCCGGCCCGCGCGAAGCCATCGGCTCCCTTGAGATCCACCCTGACGACAAAAATTTCACCGGCTTCATCTTCAAGATCCAGGCCAACATGGATCCCCGCCACCGCGACCGGATCTACTTCATCCGCATTGTGTCAGGAAAATTCGAGCGCGACATGCAGGTCCTCAACTCCCGCACCGGCAAAACTGTCCGCCTCTCCAATTCCCAGCGCGTCTTCGCCCGCGAACGCGAAACCCTCGACGAAGCTTTTGCCGGCGATGTGGTCGGCATCGTAGGCAATCATGACTTCGGCATCGGCGACACCCTTGCCGCCAAGCCCGGCATCATCTTCGACGAGATTCCGCGCTTTCCCCCGGAAGTCTTTGCCTACCTGCAATGCCCCAACTCCTCGCAGTTCAAACGCTTCCGTGAAGGCCTGACCCAGCTCCTCCAGGAGGGCGTCATCCAACAATTCCTCACCCCCGGCAGCACCCAGCGCGTTCCCCTGCTTGGCGCGGTGGGCCCGCTCCAGTTTGAAGTCGTGCAATACCGCCTCCAGAGCGAATACAACGCCGAGTCCCGCCTTGACCCCAGCCCCTATGCCCATGTCCGCTGGGTCCGCCGCACCGATGGCGCAAAATGGCACGACGACCTCAACATGCCCACTGGCACCGCCATCGCCCATGACGGCGACGACCGCCCTGTCATCCTCTTCGCCGAAACCTGGTCCCTCAAATTTTTCACCGACCGCAACGAAGGCCTCGAACTCTCGGAACTGCCCTTTCCCCTGGAGAAGGCCTGAGCAGGCAGGAGATCCACGGCCGTTGAGGGACAAGCATAGCCAATACCGCAGCATTTGCTGCTTTTTCCAAGGTTTCCCCGCATCAAAGGAGGATTGGCATTTGGGGATTATGTGTATTGCGCAATCCGCAGCAATTGCACAATCTGTTTCATCACCGCGCCTGTGGTGCCCACGGCTCCAGCCCCGGTGCCGGGACGATGCAGGGCCGGACCCACCAAACACCCGGCCATACCCCGCGGTGATTACCATTTATGCAAAACTTTCCCCTCCGCTGGCCACATTGGAATTCACAATCCCGAGTCAGCCGGACACGGCTCGCCGGGGCCGGGGCACCGCTCCGGTCCGAGCTGTTCACCAACGAACAACTGGCCGCCCATGCCCGCCAGTTGGCGGCCACGCACCGGACGGAGCGGCGGATGGAGCCCAATGGCCTGCTGCCCGCCCTCGCCGCAAACGAGGAGGTCATCCGGACCTTCAACCGGAAAACCTCGGAGGGGGAAAAGGACCGGCGCATCGCCCCGGCGGCGGAATGGCTGATCGACAATTTTTACCTGATCGAGGAGCAAATCCAAATGGCCCGGCGGCACTTGCCCCGGGGCTACAGCCGGGAATTGCCCCGCCTCCTCAATACCCACTCCGCAGGATTGCCCCGCGTTTATGACATCATCCTGGAACTCATGTGCCACGTGGATGCCCAGATGGAACAGGAGCCGCTGCGGGACTTCATCGCGGCCTACCAGGAAGTGGCTTCGCTGACTCTCGGGGAGCTGTGGGCCATTCCGATCATGATGCGACTTGGCCTGATCGAAAACCTCCAGCGCATCACCAACCGGCTGCTGCTGGAGGAAGCCGACCGCGCCGAGGCCCAGCAGTGGGTGGAACGTCTGCAGGAGATGGCGGAAGACAGCCCATCGAATCTGGTGGTGGTGGTGGCCGATATGGCGAAAGCCGAGCTGCCCCTTTCCAGCGCGTTCGTCGCTGAGTTCAGCCAGCGGTTGTCACGCCACAGTCCTCAACTGCATTTTGCCCGCAGCTGGCTGGAGCAGCGGCTCGCGGAAGGTGGCTCGTCCATTGAGGAACTGATCCAAAAAGAAACTCAATTGCAGGCGGCCGACCAGGTCTCGGTCAGCCATTGCATTGCCAGCCTCCGAGGCCTGAGTGCCATTGATTGGAAGGATTTCGTGGAGAACCTGAGCGGGGTGGAGGCCATCCTGCGGGAGGATCCCGCCGGAGTGTATCCTTCGATGGATTTTGCCACGCGGGACCGCTATCGCCATGTCGTCGAAACGCTTTCCCGGAACAGCAAGTTCAAGGAGGAGGAGATCGCCCGGAAAGCCATCGAACTGTCTGCAGCCGGGTCCCCGGCCAGCCCGCAGGGGCCCCGGACCACCCACGTGGGATACTATCTGATCGACAAAGGGCAGCCGGTGCTCGAGCACGCGGTGCAGGCGAGGTGGCGGTGGGGAACCCTGATCCACCGTTTCATCCAGTCCTATCCGGTGGCGTTTTACGGGGGTGGGATCGGGGTGCTCACCCTCCTCGCTACGGTCGGATTTCTGCATCTGGCGCGCACCATGCCGGCCGGAGCGGGTGTCCCGATTGTATTGGCCCTGATTTTCCTCGTCTGTGCCAGCCAACTGGCGGTGGCCCTGATGAACTGGCTGAGCGTCTCGCTGGTAAAACCCCACCGGCTGCCGCGCCTGGATTTTTCGGAAGGCATCCCGGCGGATTGCCGGACCATGGTGGTGGTGCCCACCATGCTGACCCGGCCGGATGAGGTTGACCGGCTGATCGGGAGTCTGGAAATCCATCATCTTTCCAACCGGGACCCCCATCTTCACTTTGCCTTGCTGACGGATTTCTGTGACGCCTTGACCGAGGTCACTCCACAGGACGCCCCCTTGCTGCAAAAGGCCCGGCAGGGGGTCGAGCAATTGAACCGGAAATATGCCGGCGGCAGCCCGGCGCTTTTTTACCTGTTTCACCGGCCGCGCCGGTGGAACGAAGGCGAAGGCGTCTGGATGGGGTATGAGCGCAAGCGGGGCAAACTTACGGAATTCAATGATCTCCTGCGCGGCGGTTCCAGTGACTGCTTTTGTGAGATCGTGGGCGAGACCTCCCTGCTCCCGGCCATCAAATATGTCATCACCCTCGACACCGATACCCAACTGCCCCGCGATGCCGCCCGCCGCCTCGCCGGCACCATGGCGCATCCCCTGAACCGTCCGGAATTCGATGAGGCGCGCGGCATTGTGTCGGAAGGATACAGCATTCTGCAGCCCCGGGTGGGGGTGAGCCTGCCAGGTTCCCGGCGTTCATGGTTTGTCAGGATATTTGCGGGGGATGCGGGAATCGATCCCTACACGCGGGAAGTGTCGGACGTCTACCAGGACATCTTCCAGGAGGGATCATTCATCGGAAAGGGGATCTATGATGTGGAGGCCTTCCAACGGGCGATGCACGGCCGGTGTCCGGAAAACGCGGTGCTGAGTCACGATCTTCTGGAGGCCTGCCATGCGCGTTCCGCGCTGGTCAGTGATGTGGAATTTTACGAGGAATATCCCTCCCGTTATAACGTGGATATGGCCCGCCGCCACCGGTGGATCCGGGGCGACTGGCAGATCATGCAATGGCTCCTGCCGAAAGTCCCGGGTCCGGGCGACCACCGCATTACCAATCCTCTCTCTACCCTGTCACTGTGGAAGATTTTCGACAACCTGAGGCGCAGTCTGGTGCCGGTGGCCCTGATGCTGCTGGTGCTTGGCTTTTGGGTGCTGCTCCCGGCGCAGGGCTATGTTGGAGTATTGCTGGTGGCGGCGCTCATCATCCTGCCCGGACTGGTGACACGTTTGATCCAGCTGGCACGGAAGCCCACGGACCTGCCGTGGCCGATGTATCTGCGGTCCGTGGCGCACAGCAGCGGCCGTCAACTCTGCCAGAGCCTGCTCTCGCTCGCCTTCCTTCCCTATGACGCCTACATGAGCGCCGATGCCATCGCGAGAACGCTGCTGCGCCTGCTGGTGACCAAACAACGGCTGCTGGAATGGAAAACCTCAAGTGATGCCGAACGCACCTCGCGCACCGATCTTCCCGGATTTTTTGCCACGATGTGGATCGCTCCGGTGCTGGCGCTGGCGGGCGGCATCTGGCTGGCGGCCGGACCCCAGAGTCTATGGAACTGGTCCCTGCCGGTTCTGCTGCTCTGGGCCGCCGCTCCAGGGATTGCCTGGTGGATCAGTCAGCCGATTGAGTCCCGGGCTTCCGATCTGACCCATGCGCAACTCCTCTTTTTGAGACGCACCGCCCGGCGGACATGGCACTATTTTGAAACCTTCGTCACCGCAGAGGAAAACTGGCTGCCGCCGGACAACTTCCAGGAGGTGCCCGTCCCCGTGATCGCTTCGCGCACCTCGCCCACCAATATGGGCCTCGCCCTCCTGGCCAATCTGGCGGCGCGGGATTTTGGTTATCTGTCGGTGGGCAGTCTCATCAAACGCACCGGGGATGCCCTCGGCACCATGGAGGAGCTGGAGCGCTACCGCGGGCATTTCTACAATTGGTATGACACCCGCACCCGCGAACGCCTCCATCCGCTTTACATCTCCAGCGTGGACAGCGGCAACCTGGCAGGACACCTCCTCACTCTGGGAGCGGGGCTGCGGGGATTGGCGGCGGAAAAAATCGCCGGACCGCAGCTCCTCAGCGGCCTGCTGGACACCGTTAGGATCGTCCACGGTCTGACCGGCAAGCATCCCGGGGTGTCGCAGTTGGAATCCGTGCTGGGCCGCGAGCCGACCACCCTGCAGGCCCTGCATCGCATCCTTGAAGAAGCTCTGACGCTGGCCAGTCAGTTGGCCGGCGGGCTGACCGGTGAAACCGGGGAAGTCAAGAATTGGAGTGCGGCCCTGCAACGCGATTGCCGGGACCACCTTGAGGAGCTGCGTTTCATCGCGCCATGGGTCACCCTGCCGGTTTCAGCCGCCGCGGCAGGAGCACCCACGGAGCAGGCCGCCGGTCCGGAGGGGTTTCTTACCCTGGGGGACGTTTCCCGGCTCGATCATGCCTCCAGCCCATGGATGCAGGAAGGGGCCAGCCCTGAGGCGTTGACCCAATGTCTGCGTCAGGCCAGCCAAAGGGCCCGGCAGCGCCTTGAATCGCTGGCTGATCTCGCAAGGCAAAGCGATGAGATGGCGGCGATGGATTTCACCTTTCTTTATGATCCGGTGCGGGATCTCTTTTCCATCGGATACAACGTCGCCGAATACCGGTGTGACACCAGCTTCTATGATCTGCTGGCCTCGGAAGCCCGGCTCTGCAGCTACGTGGCGGTCGCTCTCGGCCAGGTCCCGCAGGATCACTGGTTCTCCATGGGCCGTTTGCTGGTCGCCGCGCGCAGCGAGCCGATCCTCGTGTCCTGGAGTGGCTCGATGTTTGAGTATCTCATGCCGATCCTGGTGATGCCGAACTATCAAAACACCCTGTTGGATCAGACCTGCAAGGCCGCCGTCCAACAACAAATCGTCTACGGAAGACGCCGCAAGGTGCCATGGGGGATCTCCGAATCGGCCTATCGCCGCACGGACCAGCACGGGAACTATCAATACCGGGCCTTCGGGGTGCCCGGGCTGGGCTTGAAGCGGGGGCTCGCGGAAGACCTTGTCATCGCACCCTACGCCACCGCCATGGCGCTCATGATCGCGCCGCGCGAGGCCTGCGAGAATCTCCAACTGCTGGCCGCGGAAGGCCGGGCGGGGGACTATGGATTCTACGAAGCGGTGGACTACACGCCATCCCGGATGCGGCCGAAGGAGAAGAGTGCCACCATCCAATGTTTCATGGTCCACCACCAGGGCATGAGCCTGCTGGCCCTTGTGAATCTGCTGCAGGATTCCCCCATGCCGCGGCGCTTCATGGAATGTCCCCTGCTGAAAGCGGCGGACCTGCTGCTGCAGGAGCGCGTGCCCAAAGCCGCCGCCAACGTGTTCACGGAGGATCTCGAACTGGAGTCGGCCCGCACGGTTTCCTCCGGCGGCGAAAGCGTGATGCGGGTATTCACCAGCCCCACCCCGCCGGCTCCCGAAATCCATCTGCTCTCCAACGGACGCTATCATATCGGCATCACCAGTGCCGGCGGGGGTTACAGCCGCTGGCGCGATCTCGCCGTGACCCGCTGGCGGGAGGATGCCACGCGCGATTGCTGGGGCACGTTTGTTTACCTGCGGGATGTGGCCACGGGAGAGTTCTGGTCCACTTCCTATCAACCCACCCTGACGGTGGTCAAAGGTTACGAAGCCATCTTCTCGCAGGCGCGGGCCGAATTCCGCCACCGCAAAGCCGGGTTGCAGGTGCATACCGAAATCAGCGTGTCGCCCGAGGATGATGTGGAATTGAGAAGAATCACCATCACCAATCATTCCTACTCCGTGCGGACCATTGAACTAACCACCTATGCCGAGGTGGTTCTCGCGGCCGCTGCGGCGGACCAATCACATCCCGCATTCAGCAATCTCTTCGTGCAAACCGAGTTCCTGAGGGAGTCCTCGGCCGTGCTTTGCACCAGGCGTGCGCGCTCCGAGGAGGAAAACCCCCCATGGTTGCTGCACCTGATGGTGGGTCAGGGCGGTGAGCAGGGAGCCATCTCCTGTGAGACCGACCGCTCGCGCTTTGTGGGACGCGGGGGCACCCTCAACAATCCCGCCGCGATGCAAAACCTCTCGCCGTTGTCCAACACCACCGGCTCCGTCCTCGATCCCGTGGTTTCCCTGCGGCGCACCGTCACGCTCGCCGCACATCAAAGCGTGGTGATGGATCTGGTCCTCGGCATGACAGAAACCCGGGAAGCGGCCCTGGCCATGGTGGAGAAATACCAAAGCGCCCGCATGGCCGAACGGGCCTTTGATCTGGCCTGGACCCACAGCCGCGTCATCCTGCACCAGCTCAACGCCACGGAGCGGGATGCCCAACTTTATATCAGGCTGGCCGGTGCCCTGATCTATGCCGATCCCGCACGGCGGGCCGCGTCCGGCGTGCTGGGCCAGAACCGCAGGGGTCAAAGCGGCCTCTGGAGTTATGGCATCTCGGGGGACGTGCCGGTCATCCTCCTCCGTATGAGCGACTCGGACCGGATCGGCCTTGCCCGTCAGCTGGTCCAGGCCCATGCCTATTGGCGCCAGAAGGGACTCACGGTCGAACTGATGATTGTGAATGAGGATCTTTCCCTCTACCGCCAAAACCTGCATAACGAACTCACCTCACTCATCGCCGGAGGAAATGAACCGCACATCCTCGACAAGCCAGGAGGGATATTCGTCCGGCATCTTGACCAGATTCCCCATGAGGACCGCGTGCTGCTGCAATCGGTGGCGCGGATTTATCTGGATGATGCAAGGGGAACCCTGACAGAACAACTTGAACACCGCAATGTCTGGGATCCTGCGGTCCCGGCCTTCCGCCCCACCCGCACCCGCTCCGAGCCACCGGCCGCGTCCCTGCCGGCACGGGACCTGGTGTTCCACAACGGGCTGGGCGGATTCACCCGCGACGGCCATGAATATGTTATTACCCTGCGGCCCGGGCAGATGACCCCGGCCCCATGGGTAAATGTGCTGGCCAATCCCTTTTTCGGAACCGTGGTGTCCGAAAGCGGGGCCGGTTACACGTGGTTGGAGAATGCCCACGAGTTCCGTCTCACGCCCTGGAGCAACGATCCGGTGCAGGATACCCCGGGGGAAGCGCTCTACATCCGCGATGAGCAGACCGGTGAATTCTGGTCGCCCACGCCTCTGCCGGCCCGGGGCGATGCCCCCTATGTGATCCGGCACGGATTTGGTTATACCGTCTTCGAGCATACCGGGAACGGAATTGTCTCCGAACTATGGGTGTATGTGGCGATGGATGCGGCGGTGAAATTCACCGTCCTGAAGCTGCGCAATATTTCGGGACGGCCCCGCCGTTTGTCGGTCACGGGTTATTGGGAATGGGTCCTCGCCGACCTGCGGCATAAAAGTCTGCTGCATGTGCAAACCGAGGTGGATCTTAAAACCGGGGCATTGTTGGCCCGCAATTATTATAACACCGAATTCCCCGGCCGGATTGCGTTTCTCGACGTGGAGGACGCCACCCGCACCATCACCGGGGACCGGAAGGAATTCCTCGGCCGGAATGGCAGCTTCGCCGCGCCGGCGGCCATGCTGCGCTCACGGCTGTCGGGCAAGGTCGGAGCGGGCATGGATCCCTGCGGCGCAATGCAGGTGGCCTTTGACCTCGCCGATGGCGCGGAACGGGAAATCAGCTTCCGCCTCGGGGTCGGCCGGAACCCCGCAGATGTGCAGGACCTCATCCACCGCTTCCGCCGCTTCAACGCCAACCGCGCCGCGCTGGAAGGCGTCTGGGGATGGTGGAACCGGACCCTTGGGGCGGTGAATGTGGACACGCCCGATGCCTCGGTCAATGTCATGGCCAACGGCTGGCTGCTCTATCAAAACATGAGCAGCCGGCTCTGGGGACGGACCGGGTTCTATCAATCCGGGGGTGCCTACGGATTCCGGGATCAATTGCAGGACGTGATGGCCCTCGTGCATGCCGAGCCGGCCCTGACCCGGGAACACCTCCTCCGCGCCGCCAGCCGTCAATTCCTCGAAGGCGATGTGCAGCATTGGTGGCATCCCCCGGTGGGACGCGGGGTGCGCACCCAGTTTTCGGATGATTTCCTCTGGTTGCCATATGTGACCTGCCGGTATGTGACCTGCCTGGCCGATTCCGGAGTGCTTGACGAGCAGGTCCCCTTCCTGGAAGGCCGGCTGCTGCTGGCAGGGGAAGAGGCGTATTATGACCTGCCCCTCCGCTCCGGAGAGTCCGCCAGTCTCTATCAACATTGCGTGCGGGCCATTGAAAATGGCCTCAAATTCGGGGAACACGGACTGCCTTTGATGGGATGCGGCGACTGGAATGACGGCATGAATCTCGTCGGCAGGGAGGGACGCGGGGAAAGTGTCTGGTTGGCCTTCTTCCTGTTTGATATCCTGACACAATTCTCCCGCCTCGCCCAATCCCGCGGGGACACCGCCTTTGCCGGACGTTGCCTGACCGAAGCGCAGCGCCTGCAGCAAAACATCGAAAAGCACGCGTGGGACGGGGAGTGGTATCGCCGCGCCTGGTTCGACAATGGCGAGCCGCTCGGTTCCTCCACCAATCCGGAATGCCAGATCGATTCCCTGCCGCAAAGCTGGTCGGTGCTCAGCGGGGCCGGAGATCCCGCCCGCTCCCGTCAGGCCATGCAATCGGTGGACCAGCGGCTGATCCGCCGGGATGCCGGACTGGTCCAGCTCTTCGACCCTCCCTTCGATACCTCCCCGCTGAATCCGGGATACATCAAAGGCTACATCCCCGGCGTGCGGGAGAATGGCGGGCAATACACCCATGGGGCGCTCTGGACCGCCATGGCCTTTGCCAAAATGGGGGACACCGAACGCGCATGGGAGGTGTTTGCGTTGTTGAATCCGGTCCGTCATGGGGCCACCCCCGAACAAATGGCCACTTACAAAGTGGAACCCTATGTGGTGGCGGCGGATGTTTACGGCGTGGCCCCGCACACCGGCCGGGGCGGCTGGACATGGTATACCGGCTCCGCAGGATTGATGTATCGACTGCTGATCGAGACCCTGCTGGGCATCCACCGCGAAGGGGACCATCTGCGCCTGGTGCCCCGGATGCCCGCCGCGTGGACCCACTACAAAATTCACTACCGCTTCCGCCAGACCGTCTATCATATCACCATCATCCGTCAGGCTCAGGATGGCATCACAGAGAATCAGCTCCGGCTGGACGGCAGACTGCTGACAGGAGAAGTGCTCCCCCTGATTGATGACCAGCATGAACATGCCGTCGAATTCAGGATCCGTTGACCAGCATATCGCCGCAATCCCGGCGCGCCGGGACGCTGGTCACGAAGGCCCCGCTAGGCGACGACGGACACGGTTTGCTGATCCAATTCAACGAGCGTGCAGGTCTGCAAAGCAGTCCCGATGCAGGGCAAATGAGTTTCGAACATCTGCTTTGTGGCATTCAAAGGGAGGTTGCCCGTGCGCACCAGCACCAGTTTCCACGGTCGCCCCTGCAATAGATGGGAGTAGTAGAAGTCGGTGTCCTTGGTCACCACAATCCTCCGCTCATTCATCGACACCTCATTCAGTATTCCGTCGCGCGACGCATTCCGATCCGGCAGATCCAACGTATGGATCGCATCGTGCCCGGCAGCGTGAAAGACAGCCCGCAGGCTGGGTGGCAGGTGCGCGTCGATCAGGAACTTCATGCCACTACGGGTTGCTGGCCCCGGAGTTTCAAGGATTGCGCCGCAAATTGGATGCACGCCTGCAGGTCTTCCCGCTCCAGATCAGGGAACTCCGCCAGCACGTCCTCAAAGCTGTCGCCACCTGCCAGATACTCGAGGATGGCGTCCACGGGATACCGCAAGCCGCGGATAGTCGGTTTGCCATGGCAGATGCCCGGATCAATCGTGATCCGGTCGAAAAGCGCGGCCGGAACATTGGCGAGGAGTGTCATGAGGCCAGCGTAAACCGATGAATGGCATCTTCAACTCCCCGTTTGCGGAGTTAATTGCCCCACTTCGGCGAAACGGACGAGGGCCGCCCCGCCACCGAAGGCGACCGGGACGGTGCTCCCGCCAGGTAACTGCGGCGGCAGGCGAAGGGAATTTCTCACGCAAAAGGCGGTTCTCCTCCTCAGGAGGCAGGGCGGTGCGATCATACGGCACCGTGACCATGCAGGGGGGAGGCTCAAGGGCTTGCGGTCCGCCTCTGTCTTCAAAAGGATCACGGAGTTCCGCCCCCGGCAGTTCGCTGGCGATCCTCAAAAGCAGCACGGGGAAAAAGGAAACCAAACTGAAACCCACGTCCCGAACTAGCTAATAATCTTCACGACGCAGGTCCGGTCATCGGCCGCACTTGGAGACATGCCGTGGACAAGGTCCCCCAAGCGGTCCCCCCTCCCAAATCCACCCTGACCGTTCACGCCCGAACGCGAAAACCGCCCGCCTGAATCCACTGGGCAATCCCAGGATTCGATGCTATGCCTTCCGAAGTCACCAACCGCCCCGCCATGAAATCCGCCATCTGGGAATCCATCCTCGCCGACCGCTCCCTGCGCGACCTCCCTTACAAGATCGAAACCAACCGCTTCGACAAAATCATCATGAGTCCGGCATCGAACTGGCACAGCGACCTTCAATATGAAATTGCCAAACAACTCGAACGCCGCATGGCTGATGGCCGCGTCAGTGTCGAATTTGCCATCGAAACCGCCGACGGCATCCGGGTCCCGGACGTGATTTGGATTTCCAAGGCCCGCCGTGCGCCCTACGGCAGAACCACCACCCTGCCCATCGCCCCGGACATCTGCATCGAAATCCTCTCCCCCTCCAACCGCCGCGAGGAAATGTTGGAAAAGATGACCCTCTATTACGCGAAGGGGGCTCACGAAGTCTGGCTCTGCGACGAGCACGGCCACATGGAATTCTTCAGCGCCCTCAGCGCCCCGCAGCCTGTCCCGGCTTCGCAACTGTGTCCGGAGTTTCCAGGCCGGATCGTGCTGGACTAACGCCATTTGCGGCCTGGCAAACCACGGCCGCGTCTGCAGGATTCCGACGTATCCAAACCAGGCCGGCTCGCGGCGCGCAGGAAAATCCGCGAAAAAAGTTGTCCGCTCCCGCCAATCCGCGGTGAATCTCCGGTGTGAGACACTCTCCCCCATCGAATGAAGGTCTGGATTTCCTGCGCGCCTGGGTCCATCAAGGCAAAGCAGAATCCTTTCGCCGGGTGGTCGAGCTCTACGCTCCGATGGTCCGGGCGTCCGCGAGGAGGTGCCTCGGCCCTTTTGCGCATTTGTCGGATGATGTCGCACAAACCGTTTTCGTGACCCTTGCCGGCAAGGCGGCGCGGCTGGCGACTCCGACCTTTCAACCGGGGCCATGGCTCTACCGGCAAACGGTTCGTCAGGCGCTCAATCTGGTGCGGGCCGAATCCCGGCGCACCCGGCGGGAAACCCTCGTCCATGATGCCATGAATGCTTCCCCTGCCCTGTCCGTGGCATCCGGGCCTCCGCCGGATTTGGATCACGCCTTGTCCCTCCTGCGGGCTGGGGACCGGGACGCGATTGTGATGCGTTATGTGGAGGGCCGCGAACTATCCATCGTCGCCCATGCGCTCGGCGTGTCGGAGGAGGCTGCCAGAAAACGGATCAGTCGCGCCCTCGAGACCCTGCGGCAAAGACTGTCCCGTCACTCCGCCAAAGTCACCCCGGTGATGCTGGCCGGCTGGCTGGCGGCCCCGGAAACCGGGGCCGCCAGTGGACTTCCGGTCCAAACTCTTTGGTCAGCAATCCAGGCCGGTTTGCCCGCCTCACCCGGAGCAACCGGCCAGTGGTCGTGGTCCGGCGTGGGGTGGGGCCTCGCCTGCGGATGTGCCCTCAGCGCCATCCTCGTTGCACCACAGCTGTTCCCCGGCACTGGCACCACCACCGGCCTAACTTCCCCGGAAAATATGCCCATGGAGGCAAGGCCCAGCCTGACAGCGGAACATCTGGCAGCCTCCCGCAGTTTGGATGATGTGTTGGAGGCACTCCGGAAAACCGCGCATTTTCCCCAAAATGAAATCACCAAACTGACCCGTCAGGGAATTGTAAGCCGCGCCACGCCCTCCCAGTGGCCCACCTTGGCCGCCCGGGCCGTCAATCGTTGGCAGGACGAGGAATTGGAGGGCGCGCTGGGATCGCTGCTGGTCACCTGGGGAAAACTGTCGCCGGAGGAGGCGCTCCATTTTGTCAGGGATAACAAACTGGGTGAACGGATCTTTGGGGAAGGCGGCACCCTGGGATGGGAGTGGAGTCTCTATACGGATTGGATCTCGCGGGACCTGGACGCCGCATCCAACTGGTTGCGATCGGAATTCAACGAACCTTGGCTCCAGCGTTCCACCTTGAGCGGAAGATCCGGACCCGAATTGGCCGATTTCACCTTGCACGCCCTGACCCGACAGGATCCCGCAGCAGCCATCGCGTGGGCGGAAAGGCTACCGGCCGGGCCGACGCGGCGGGCGGCGTTGGAAGGCCTCGCCAATGACGATGAGATGTCGGATTCCAACCATCACTGGACTTTGGCCGATCACGACCGGATGGCCCGGATGCTGCATGGCGCACGGCAGGGTCCTCTCGGCACGGAAGTGTTGGAGCGCTTCATCGCCGCATGGGGTAGACGGCGGAAATCCGAAACCTCGGAATGGATCGCCTCGATCAGCGAGCCAGAATTGAAACAATCGGCTCTGCTTGGCTGGCTCCGCGTCGAGAGCCATCAAATCCCACACGGTCCGAACAGCTACGGCATGGAACTCATCAAAGAGAGGACCGCCCGGGCCGATGCCTGCCTCGCGGCTGCGGGAGAGGAGCCACCCGCACCCATGATCCAACGCATCGTCAGAGCCTGGCCCTCCAACGGTGTGAAGGAAATGACGGAATGGCTGGAGGCGCAGCCGGCTTCCCCGGCACTCGATCCGGCATGGCAACTCGCGGCCCGACGTTGCGCCGGCGCCCGGAAATTCGATCTGGCTCTGCACTGCACCCAAATGGTCTCCGATGAAAATGACCGTCGCCTGGCCACGGAGCAATTCCGGAAACAGCAGGAGACCGAGGAGGTCTGGCAACAACGGATGCGGCCCAAACCTTTACCCGCCCCAGGCAAGAACAAGGAAGGAGGCCGGCCATGAACGCCAAACGCCTCACCTTCCTCGCGGCCATGGTCGCCGGGCTCATGCCGGGAATTTGCTATCATCTGATTTATTCCGACTCGTTTTCCCGAAGGACGGTTTCTGCCGCAACGATGGAGGAATCCATCCCCGCTCCGGCTCCTGTCTTCTTACAAAAAACACCGGAGGCCTGGGTGGAGGAGTGCCGCACCGCAGCATCCCTCGAAGCCAAAACGGACTGTGTGGCTGCCGTGGCAGGCTGGAAATCCATGGATTTTCAAAAAGCCGCCGATACCGCCCTCCTGCTGCCGGAGGAATCACGACGGGCGGTGCTGGGACTGCTGCTTCCTTTGTGGGCCGCCGCTCACGGGGCCGACTGCATCCCCTGGCTGGCCGCCCGCAGGCCGGAGGAGATCGGCATGGAATACCAACTAACTCAACTCGGGGAAAGCGTTCTCCAGACCTGGATCGCGGCAGATACCGCCGGGTTCAACCAGTGGATGGCGGAAAACCGGAAATCTTATCCACCCTTGGAGGACTGGCGGATTCACGGCATTATCGACGACTGGATGCCGCGAAGTGACATCGCCGCCGCCGCGCTGGCCAGCGCCTCCTCCGGGGTATTCTCCACCAACCAGGACAAACCTTTCCTCCGCGCCCTCAGGACCCCGGCTGATGCCCTCAAGCTCACCGGCGCCATCGACAGTCTTATCGCGAAGGACCCGCGCGGCATTCATCCGGGCGGCCAGGCGGCCCGCTTCTACCGGAATCTGCTGGACCGGCTTCCCGCAGTGGATTCCCAGGAACTGCGCCAGTGGCTGGCAACCCGCACCGGGCTGTCCTCTAACGAAAATCCTGTCATGCTGGCGGAATGCGTCAACGCGTCCCGGGCCCCCGATCCGGGAAAGGCCGCTGCCATACTGATGAATCGGGAGGATGCCATGCCCATGGAAATGCGGCTGGTCACGGTCATTAACTTTTGGAGCAGGCGTGATCCTGCGGCCGCCGCCGCCTGGCTGGATGCCCAGGGCACCGGACCGGAAACCTGGCAGGCCAGGGAGAAGGCGGGTGCCGCATGGGTGGCGGAAAAACCGGAGGCTGCCTTCCGGTTGCTCGAATGCATCACCGAACCGGCCACCGCCGACCAAGCCCACGCTGCCCTTCTGCACCGCTGGCATCAGCAGGACGCCAAAGCCGCCGAGAACTGGCTCAACGCGCACGATTGGTCCACCGCGCGGGCGGATCTGGTCAGGGGACTGATTCTGGCGACCCCCGGCTGACGGGATGGATTCCATCAGGTTCCCGCGTGAAAGTCAGCGGCCTCATTGTGGAAAATTGCCATTCACATTGCCGACAGCATGGGCATCCTGGAGGGAATGCTGTTGGCGTGACCTCATCAAGCGCGGCACCACGGCATCAACATGCCCACCGTCACTGTCAACTCCCACGATGGCGACAACCCCGTCATCCTCTTCGCCGAAACCAGGTCCCTCAAATTCTTCACCGGCCGCAACGAAGGGCTCGCGCTCCCGGAACTGCCCTTCTGGAGCGCGGACTTGTCGCCGACCCCGGCGGCCCCGAAAAGAAGGCTGGCCCCCTCAAAGACGCTCCGCTCAAATCCCGGGTGCGAAAACGTCCATTCCATGCGAAATATGATCCGCCCTGCTTCCACTCCCGCCATGAACTCCACGATTTGGGAATCCATCCTCGCCGACCGCTCGCTGCGCGATCTTCCCTACAAGATCGAGACTAACCGTTTTGACAAAATCATCATGAGTCCAGCCTCCAATTGGCACAGCGACCTGCAGGCCGAAATCACCTACCAACTCCGGCGTCTTATGCCGGATGGCCGGGTAAGCGTTGAACTGGCCATTGAAACCGCCGATGGGGTCAGGGTGCCGGATGTGACCTGGATTTCCAAAACGCGCCGCGCCCCCTATGACCGGACGACCACCCTGCCCATCGCCCCGGACATCTGCATCGAAATCCTCTCCCACTCCAACCGCCGCGAGGAAATGTTGGAAAAGATGACCCTCTATTACGCGAAGGGTGCTCAAGAAGTCTGGCTCTGCGACGAGCACGGCTCCATGGAATTCTTCAGCGCCCTCAGGGCCCCGCAGCCTGTCCCGGCCTCCCTGCTTTGCCCGGATTTCCCGCAGCACATCGTGCTGGAATGAGTGGAGGGACCCACTTCAGACCAGAAGCCAGGTCAGGACGACGCTATAATACACCACTGGGCTTCCGGGCAGGTGAGGGAAGCGGCCTTCTCCCTTGGCTTCTGCGAACTCGGGCGCTTCATGGTTGCGACCCACGTTGCCGGGAGCAGTCTGGCGCAAAATGCTCCAACACAAAGAGCCCCGGGCCGATCCGTCGTCATCCTATCCCCATGCCCCGGCGCGGGGAGGTTTCGGTGGTTTCAAAACCGGGCGGAAACGTGCTTTGACAATTTGCTATAGGTTGGGCATAGATCCTCCGCCCCTCCCATGAATATTGTTTTTCCCCGCGTGTCCCGGATTTTGGCGCTGCTTGTCCTGACTTTCCCTGCCGCCCTGCCCCCGGTGGCGGCCCAGGAAATTCTGCCGGTGCTGTCCACCAGCCCTGTGCGGGTGGTGGAAGGGCACAATGGGACCCACGCGATCGGGGTGCCACTGTATTTATCGGCTCCCTCCACGGCAGCGGTCACTGTGTCGTGGACCACGGAAGACGGGACGGCGGTGGCCGGATCCGACTACACGGCTGCCAGCGGAACCGCCACCTTTGCACCGGGTGAGGTGTTCCAGACGGTGGCTGTGGAAATCACCGGAGACACCACCGATGAATTTGATGAAATCCTGGTCGTCCGGCTGTCCTCGCCGTCAGGAGCCACCCTTGGCGATGCCTCCGCCAAGGTGATGATCCAGGATGATGAGACCCCCACCAGCGTGCAGTTGCCGCCTTCCCCGTTTTTTGCAGAACCAGCGGGGGCATTGTTCCCGCCTGCCCTCACCGTCACCAATCCTTCCCCGTCCCGGAGTGCCGATCTCCTCCTCGTCAGTGGCACCGCCACCGCCGGCACCGACGTGGCCCTGACTCAAACCAGCCTGGACCTGACAGTGGGCTCCGCTCCGCTGCCCGTTCAGCCCATTGATGATGCCCTGACGGAACTGGATGAAACCTTTTCCCTAACCGTGACCAATGCGGGTCCCGGGGTGCGATTGCTCCCCAGCCGTCTGGAGCAAACTCTTGCCACGGCATTGCCTGCCAGCAGCGTGGCCCTCTCAGGGGACGTCATGGCAACAGTTGATGGCGCTGATCTTAAAATTTTGCGCCGCAGTGCCGGTATCTGGGAGGAGGAAGCCACCTTCCCCGCGACTCCCGAGGGCGGGGTCCATTCGGTGGCCATGGATCAGGACTGGCTTGCGGCGGATTTCCAGCAGACTGGTGTCAAACTGTTCACCCATGCCAACGGCGCCTGGACCCTGGCCCACTCCATTCCCCGCGCTCCGGCGGAGGCCGATCCCCGGCGCCTTGTGCTGCTGCAGGACGATACCCTTGTCATCGGTGATCCTGCTCCTCCGGGTCAAAGCACTTTGTCAGGGGAAGTTAGGGTTCATGAACGGCATCATGGGGGACGAAATGCCTGGGGCCTGCGGCAGGTGATTGCTCCCGCCGCAGTGCAGCCGGATTTTGGTCTCTCCCTTGCCTTGTGGGGGGACTTGTTGGTCGTAGGAGCCCCAGAGTCCTACACCGTGAACCTCTTCCGCCGGGATCCTGCCCTCCGCTCGTGGGCAGGGGTCAGGGAATTCGTCCGCTTTCAGCACGGATTCGGGTCAACTTTTGCCACTGATGGCAATGCTCTCGTCATGTATGCCGGCAATTCTCCCCGCTATTTGCTGACCAGCCGTCCCTCAGGTCCGGGCGGCACCTCATGGAGCGAGCCGGTGGCCCAGCCCTTCAACAGCTTTACATTGAATCCCCGGTTGGTCCTGCAGTCCGGAATCCTCAGTGGCTATCGAACGCCCACATCCCTCATCTTTGCCAATGCCTCTGCGACCGGCTATTGGAATCAGGCGGGTTTGCTGGAAACCGGGACGAGCCCTGCCACGGCGCCTCCCGTCTGGGCCTGGGACGGCACCACCGCGATCGCATCCGGGCCAGGTGATTCCAACGGCACGCCTCTGCTGATTTTCCGCGGCCCCACCGCCGATGCCACTCTGGTGGATGATGAATCGGTCCTGTTCACGATCGACTCCGCCACCGTGACCGGAGGGGGTTATGTGAAAACGACGGCCCGGCTCTCGAGGCCCCTTCCCATTGACGTATCATTGCCTGTTTCCTCTGTCCCTGACACCGCGTTGGAGGGATCCGATTTTCAGGCCCTAAACGGCAATCTAACTTTCCCGGCGGGTGCCACCACCGCCACACTGCAGTTTTTCGTCCACGCTCCCGAAGCCGGGGAGGGGGCCGAAACATTTCTGATCCGCCAGTCTCCCCCCCCACGGTTAGGCAATGCAGGGCCGGACGCGGTCATCACCATCCGCGCCGCAGCAGTTTTGCCCACCCTTGATGTGGGGAATTCCCCCCGTGTTTTCGCAGAAGGCCATGCGGGGACGGTTTCTGCCACTATCACCGTGGCCCTTTCCGGACCGGCCCCGGCTCCCGCCTCCTTCGGATGGTATACGGTGGAAGACACCGCCAAGGCCGCCACCGACTTTGTAGCCAACGATGCCGGGGTGGTGAACATTCCCGCCGGAGCGGTTAGCGTCTCATGGACGGTCGGCCTGACCGGCGACACCCTGGGAGAAGCCGACGAGCAGTTTTATATTTGGCTCACTGATTTGGAAGGTGTGAAGCTGCCTGAGTTCCCGCCTCCCAGGATCACGGTGCGGATTATGAATGACGATACGGGAACTCCCGTGGCCGACATGTATACCATCTCCCAGGGCACCAGCCTCACAGGAGTCAACGTCCGCGACAATGACCTCCGGATCGACCGGGTATATCAGGTCGAGGGGCCGGCCACCGGCACCCTTGTTCTAACCGACGATGGCACGGTAAATTTCACGCCGCCCCCCAACTTCACGGGAAGAATCACTTTCCGCTACGGGGACTATTATCCGATCAGCGTGCAGGAGCCGGTCACGGCCCCCGTAACCGTGGATGTGACCGACGGCAGGGTGCCCCCGATGCTCCGGATGGATTTCTACAACGTCCGGGAGGAAGGGATTCTCACCACCACCGCGGCCAACCATCTGCTGGTCAATGATGGCCTCCTTGACTCCAATGGCCTGCCCTATGATCCCATATTGGAAATGAGTGTGACCAATGTCAGGAACGGAACCCTGACAAATTACGCGTCCGGCGATGGAAATTTCACTTTCCAGCCGGATCCCGATTTCTCCGGCCTTGCCGGATTCCAATACCGGCTCCGCGACAAGGACGGCTGGTCGGCCCCCACCTCCGTGAACATCTCGGTTGCGGAGGACCTGCCTTTTCCCCCTCTGACACGTCTGTTCCCCGAGGGCAGCCAGTTGCACCGCAGTATTTCGAATTCCATTGCTTTCCCGGCCCCCGCGGCGGAGGGGGACTATTCCATCGCCCTGAAAGCCGGGCAAACGCTGTCGGTGCGGGGCCAGTCGACCGCGAATGTGGTGTTGGGCCGGTTGGAGATACTGGATCCGTCAGGAAGTCCCTTGCCAGGCGGGACGGCGTCCCCTAACAGCCTTGAGCTGGTCCCCATTCCCGCGGATGGCATCTACAAAATCAGGGCGGGCCAGCGTCCCAGTGCGGGAAACGTAACCTTCACCCTGCTGGTCAATGGAGGGCTGCCCGGATTCCCCGTCAATCCCGCTGCTCCCTATCCCCTGGAGAGTGCCCGTCCCCCGGGCAGTCTGCGGGCGGCTGTGGCCGCTACCATGACTTCCATCCAGCCCCACCAATATACCCTGACGGGAGCCGCCAATGAGATGGTGCACCTCTACCTTCACTCAAATCTCATACAAACCTTCCGGCTGACCACCCTGCAAGGAGGCCTTGTCGCCTCCAGTATGGTCCCTGCCACCGATGACCGCGCCGCGTTCCTCAACGCGGTCCTCCCGGCAGAAGGCACTTACCGGGTCGTGGTCAATGCACCCCCCAGCATCATGGGAACGGACTATACCCTGCAATTTTTCCGCGGCGGTCAGACCCACGAATATGCTGCCGCCACGTCCCTGCGCCCCGGGCAGGGCGGAGCCGGCTTTCTGGCCGGTCGGGGGGTGGCGGCTGGAGGCAATCCGGAGCCAAGTCTGACCTTTGCCTCCTTCGCGGACTATGGGTCGGGCAGTGCCAGCGAGGCGGCGGTTGCGGCGATGGTGCACTCATGGAATCCCGATTTCATCATAGCCGCGGGCGACCATAATTACGAACTCGATTACATGATCGGAACGCCGTCATGGAATTTGACCGTCGGCCAGTTCTACGGGCGTTATATCAAAGGAAGACTTGATAACCGTTATCCGGAACAAACCAGTCCGGTGCAGCGCTTTTTCCCGGTTCCCGGCAATCACGACACCGGACCGAATGCCTCCAATGGGGGTGAGCTGTCCTCCTACATGGACTATTTTCATGTCAATCCCGGGGGCCTCCCCCGCCTGCCGGCCGGGGTGCACCAGCCGCAGTTGAGTTATTACAAAATCAGTCAGGGACCCGCAGATTTCTTTTTCCTCGACTCCGACAATGCGGCGGTCAACGGGGCAGCACGCACCACCCAGCGGGAATGGCTCAAAGCTCAAATCCAGGCTTCAACGGCGCGTTGGAAATTCGCCGTCTTCCATCAACCGCCGTTCTCCTCCGGTGCTGTCCATGGAAACCACCCCTACATGCAGTGGGGCTCCGATTTCGCGGGACTGACCGCCATCATTACCGGCCATGATCACATCTACGAGCGGCTCAATATTGGTTTTGGCGTCACGCAGTTTATCGTCGGCATCGGGGGCCGGTCATTCTACAATCTTAGCTTTGCCACCGCACAGGGCTCCCAGTTCCGCTACAACTCCAATCACGGGGCCCTGAGAACCGTGGTCGGAGCCGATGGCGTCCAGTTTGATTTCCTGTCCATCGGAGCCACCGGCGGCCGCCTGATCGACTCATGGACCATTGGGTCTCCGCCCAGCCCGGTGGTGCCTTCCGGCAGTGACACCTGGTCCCTTCACGTCAGGCGTGGTGACCATTTTCAATTGTCCACCCGGATGCCTCCGGCTCCCGGCAGTCTGACCAATGGGGTCGATCCTTTGATTCAGTTGGTCGACCACAATGGCACCATCGTGGCCAGCGATGCGGGCAGTGCCATTGACGGCAGGAATGCCCGGCTGGTTTACCGGGTGCCGGACTTGCCTGAAGCTCCTGCCGATCCCCTGCCATGGACGATCCGGGTGCTCAATGAATCGAAGGGGTCTGGAGAATATGAACTGCATGTCAAGCCATCCGGCCTGCCTGACTATCAAACCTGGGCGGACGGCCTGTTGTCGGGATTGTCGACGTCGCCGGGCGATGATCCTGACATGGACGGCCTGCCCACTCTGATGGAATACCTGACGGATACTCATCCCGGCTTTCCACCCTCTTCCCGGGAGTTTCCTCTGTCTCTTGTCTCAGGCCCACCGCCCCGGCTCCAGATCAACTTGCCAGCCGTCTGGACCCGGCCCGTCACCGTGTATCTGCAAAGCTCCAGTCAATTGGATGCTGCCGGCTGGACCACCCTCGCCAGCAAATCGCCTGGCAACCTGACCTGGCAGAGCTTGGGCCCGCCTCCACCGCAACCGGATCCTGCGGGAGGGTATGCCTTCACCCCGTCCCCGGAGCCACGCAAGTTTTACCGCCTGGCCCTGGTTCTCGATTGAGCCTGACCTTTAGGAGGTTCGCGCCTTGATAGTCTGAGGTTCAACGGGAGCGTTGCCGGATGATCTCATACAGTCGGGCATAACTAAAAGGGCCAACTTGCCATTTGCGTCCGGATTTTGCGGAGGTTGAACCAGACGAGGACGAAGAGCGGACCGAGACAGGCCGAGGCCAGGCCCGCATAGGCGCCAATGCGGCTCATGGCGGCAGTCATGGCCGTGACGTCGAAGGGAGGAGCCGCCCGGCCCGGGGCCGGACTGGCCGGGGCCGGGGCCGGACTGGACGCGCCGCCTGCCGGAGCAGGTGCTGCGGATGGGCCGGGAGTTGAGGCGGAAGTTCCCGGGGCTGCGGGCGCCGCAGGCGCTGTGTGGGGCGGCGGAACCGAAAAGCTGTTCATCATGGCCTCAGTGTAAGCCATCATCATCGGCAGGGTGGCCACCGCCAGGATGATACGGCCAACGGCCCATGTGAGGAGCAGCACGCGGGCCTGGGGCCGGCGGCGCAGCAGGGCGATGCCTCCCACAACCAGCAGCAGGCCCAGGATGAGACAGCCGGTTCCGTTATACAGCATGTAACGGTTCATCAGGCCGAGGACATTTTCATCAAACCCCGCGCCCCCCGGAAGATTTTTGGTCAGGCTCCCGACAAACCTGGTAGAAGCAAAACCAGCGGCATGGCTGATCATGCCATAAGCCCCGAAAACGATCGCAGTAATGCCGAGAGCCTTGGGCCATGCGGGTTCCGGTTCCGGCAGCGGAGCCCATGGCACTGGAGGTGTTTCGGGTTCCCACCCTGGGGGCGGACCGGTCTGCGGGGACTGCGGTGGAAGTGGCGGCAGGGGAGGGCCCGGTGGTGGCGGTGGATTCATGACGGAAGTTTCCTACCACGGCCCGGCCGGACCGCGCAATGGCATCCCGAATGGGTTATCCGCTTCACGCCAACAATGGTTTCACCACTTTGCCGTGAACATCGGTGAGACGGAACTGGCGGCCCTGGAAACGGTAGGTTAGACGTTCATGGTCGATGCCGAGGAGGTGGAGCAGCGTGGCGTGGAGGTCGTGGACATGCACGGGGTCCCTGACGATATTGAATCCAAAATCGTCGGTCTGCCCATAACTGACGCCCGGTTTGATGCCGCCCCCGGCCATCCAGAGGGAGAAACACCGGCCGTGGTGGTCGCGGCCGTAGGTTTCGCGGTTGGCCCCGCCCTGGGCATAACAAGTGCGGCCGAATTCCCCGCCGAAGATGACAAGGGTTTCATCCAGCAGGCCGCGGCGCTTCAAGTCCGTGACGAGGGCGGCAGCGGGCTGGTCCACATCTCCGCAGAGCACAGGCAGGCGCTCGGTGAGGCCGCCATGGACATCCCACCCCCGGTGATAGAGTTGGATGAAGCGCACGCCGCGCTCAGCCATGCGGCGGGCCAGCAGACAATGGCGGGCAAAAGAACCGGGCTGGCGCGCCGCTTCGCCATAAAGTTTCCACGTGTCTTCGGATTCCTGCGAAAGATCCGTCAGGTCCGGCACCGAAGCCTGCATGCGGAAGGCCATTTCGTATTGGGCAATCCTGGTTTCAATTTCCGGATCCCCGCTGGTTTCATGTTGGAGGCCATTGAGTTCGGCGAGGCGGTCCAGCATGAGGCGGCGGCGTTCCCGCGAGATGCCCGGAGCATCACTGAGATAAAGCACCGGATCACTGCCGCCCCGCAGTTGCACGCCCTGATGGCGGCTCGGCAGAAAGCCGCTGGCCCATAACCGCGACAGCAGGCCCTGGTCCGGCGGACCTTTGCTGGGCACGGAATTCATCACCATGTAGGAAGGAAGGTTTTCATTCACACTGCCAAGGCCATAATCCAGCCATGCTCCAAAGCTGGGCCGCCCCGGCTGCTGGCTGCCGGTCTGCAGCATGGTGATGGCCGGGTCGTGGTTGATGGCCTCGGTGTGCATCGACCTGACAACACACAATTCATCGGCAATCTGCCGGGTGTGCGGCAACAGACCGCTGAGCCACTGACCGCTTTGACCGCATTGTTGAAACGGGTATTTGCTGGGCTGTAGCGCAAGGCGGCCCTGCCCGCTCACCATGCCGGTAATGCGCTGGGTGCCGCGCACCGCAGCCGGCAGGTCCTCGTTGAAGCGTTCGCTCAGCAGCGGTTTGGGATCGAACAATTCCAGATGGGGCGGGCCCCCGGACTGGAACAGATAAATGACCCGCTTGGCCTTGGGAGCGAAGTGGGGGAGCCCCGGCAGACCGTCCGATGCGGAAGCCATGCCCGTTCCCAGCAGGGACGACAGCGCGGCCGCCCCCAGGCCCAGTCCGGTGCGGCTGAGAAAATCCCGGCGGCTTCCCCAGGTTTGATAACGTTGGCAGTCCATGGGTCAGTTTTTGGTGATGGTTTCGTCGAGATTGAGCAGGTTGCTGGCAAACGCAGTCCATGCCGCTGCTTCCGCAGCCGCCGCCGGTTCAGCCGGAGTCGTAGCCGCCACGTCTCCGCTTTGCAGCATCGCCGCAGCACCGGCTGGATCAGATTGATAGGATTTCCTGAGATCCATGATAAGCCTGGCCAGCACTGCGGCTTCCCTTGGATTGGGCACGCGGCCCGTCGCCACGCGGAACCCCCAGGCAAGACGCGCCGCATCGCCGGTGCCGCCTTCGGTGAGGATGCGCTGGCCAAGGTGGCCGGCGGCCCGCAGCAGCGCGGGTTCATTCATGAGCGTGAGCGCCTGCAGTGGCGTGTTCGTGCGGGAGCGGCGCACACAGCCGAATTCCCGGTCGGGAGTATCGAACACATTCATCACCGGATGGGGAACGGTGCGTTTCCAGAAGGTGTAGAGGCTGCGCCGGTAAAGATCATCGCCGGTGCTGACCGGCCATTGGGTGCCCGGATAGGCCGCATCCACCACAATCCCTTTGTAGAGATCCTTGGGCTGGTCCGGATAGACGCTGGGGCCGCCCAGGCGCTCCCGCAGCAGGCCACTGACGGCAAGGGCATGGTCGCGGATCATTTCCGCCGGCAGGCGCAGCCGAGGGCCGCGGGCGAACAGGCGGTTTTCCGGATCCCGCGCCGCCATGTCCGGCGTGACTTTGGAATCCTGACGATAAGTGGCAGAGAGCACCACGGAGCGGAAGAACGCTTTGACGTCCCAACCGCTCTCCACAAAATCAAGGGCCAAACCGTCCAGCAATTCCGGATAGGGCGGGTATTCCGACTGAAACCCGAAGTCCTCGGATGTCTTGACAAGGCCGAGGCCGAATATCTGCTGCCAAAAACGGTTGACCACCACCCGGGCAGTCAGGGGATGCCCGGGCTGGGTCAGCCATTGGGCAAGTCCCAGCCGGTTTTTTGGGGCACCTTGCGGCCATGCACCCAGCAGGGCTTCCGGCACGCCTGGACTCACCGCTTCGCCGGGGGCATCGTAGGTGCCGCGGAGCAGCACATGGGTGGGCCGGGGTTCTGTTAGTTCCGCCATCACCATCACCGTAGGCAGATTGCGCAGAAGCGCGATGCGCGCGCGGTTCAGGCGGATCAGCGCGGTTTCGGCTTCCCGCGTGTCCGGATGCCACCGGCGCAGCAAGCCCTGGACCCGGGGCAGTTGCTCCATGCTTTCTGCCAGGCCCCCGCGCCGGATGGCCAGATCAACCCATTCGCGGTCGGCCCGGTCTTCGATCAGCTCAGGTTCCATGGCCCGGGGCCATGCGCGGAGGCGGGCCAGTTCCCCGTGGAAAGCCTCCGGCTCCGGTCCCCGGGCGATGCCCACCTGCAGGGCCTGGGCTCCGAGGTCTCCTGACAAACCATCATGCAGCACTTCCACGGCACTTTCCCTTCCATTCAAATAGAGTTGGAAACTGCCTGCTTTTCCCTGCTCTCCCTGGTGCACGGCGGCGATCTGCTGCCATTGGCCGGGCAGCAGGGTGCCGGCCGTGCGGATTTGGATGGCATAGGCGGGCCAGCGCTGGGCGACCCTGACTTCCAACTGGCCCTTGGCGGTGATCCTGATTTCCATCCCCTGGCCGTAGGACACCGAGGATTGAGCAGTGTCGTAGGCCATGCTGGAAAGCAGCACTCCGGTTCCACCCTGCCAGCGCACCTCGGCGGTCAGGGTCCACGGTTTGTTGCTGGCCATCCCTAACTGATCCGCCTCCAGCTTCCAGAGCGCGGGCTGAGGGAACTGGAAGACCGGCCCCAGCCCGGGATGCAGGGTGAACCCGGAGTCGCGGCCAGACGGTTTGTCAGGGTTTGCCGTGTTTCCGGGTTTCCCGTTTACCACGCCAAGATCAAAGATCGCTCCCCCCGTCACCGGCAGGGGAGGGACCAGCCTATCAAGGGAGCCAAGCGGATCAAGCAACGGCTCACGGCCGGGCGGAAAAACATGCCGGGCAGCTTCCCCCTCACTGATTTTTTGCGTTAGCTCCGCCAGCCCGGCCTGTTGGGCGGTGGTGGGGGCGGCAAGGAACGGCGCGGCATTGGCCACCCGGCCGTCCTCACCCCATTCCGGCACCTGGTTGAAGAAGGCATACAATTGATAGTAATCTTTGGCGGTGACAGGATCATACTTGTGATCGTGGCAGCGGCTGCACTCCAGGGTCAGCCCCAGCCATGTCATGCCGAGGGTGCGCACGCGGTCGGCCACATACTCCACGCGGTATTCCTCCTCGATGATGCCGCCTTCCGAGTTGATGACATGATTGCGCCCGAAGCCCGTGGCGATACGGTCATCCAGCACCGCCCCCGGCAGGAGATCCCCGGCCAGTTGTTTGGTGATGAACTGGTCGTAGGGCAGGTTGCGGTTGAAGGCTTCGATGACCCAGTCGCGCCAGCGCCACATGGAGCGCATGGAGTCGTTGTTGAAGCCGTGGGTGTCCGCATACCGGGCCGCGTCCAGCCAGTCGGCCGCCAGCCTTTCCCCAAAGCGTGGAGACGCGAGCAGTTGTTCCGTGGCCCGGCGGTAGGCCGATTCCCCCCGGGCCGCAACCTCTGCCAGAAAGGCATCGGTTTCCGCCGGACCGGGAGCCAATCCTGTCAGATCGAAGGAGGCACGGCGCAGCCATGCCGCAGGGCTGGCCTCCGGCGTGGGCTGGAGATTTTCCCGCTCCAGCCGCGTTCTCACCCACGCATCCCACGGCTGGCGGTCCCATGCGGCGGGAGCAGGCAAGGCGGCCCGGACCGGCGGCACAAAAGCCCAATGTTTTTCGTAGCGGCCGCCTTCTGCGATCCATTGACTAACAAGGGCGGTCTGCGCCGGACTAACCTTCCGGTTGGATTCCGGCGGCGGCATTTGTTCGTCAGGGTCATGCGAAGTCAGGCGCCGCAGCAGGGAACCTGCCTCCGGCTGGCCGGGCACAAGGGCGGCCCCCCCGTCGAGGACGGCGGTGGCTCCTTCAAAGGTATCGAGCCGCAGGTCTGCCTTCCGTTTGGCGGCATCCTGACCATGGCAGTGGAAGCAGTTTTCGGAAAGGATAGGCCGGATGTCGCGGTTGAAACTCACGGCTTCGGCGGCCATGGCCCCGGGCCGGGGGCAGGCGGCAAGCAGAAGGCCAGCCACGAGACGGACTGCGGATAGGGAGGAAATCATGCTCCCCATGTTACGGCCCGCTTCCGGAAAAGTCTGGTAGCCCTCTGCGGAAAATTGGTAAATTTGACGCATGCCGGCTCCATTCCGCCCCGACGCCCTGCGGGCTTCCTTCCACCATACCCTGCCCCTGCTGGACCTGCTGCCGGACGTGCTGGTATTTGCCAAGGACCGGCAGCACCGCTTCGTCATGGCCAATCAGGCGGAATGGCTCATGCACGGTTGCAGCAGCGAAGCCGGGATGTTGGGGCGCACCGACGCCGATTTCCATCCCCCGGTCCTCGCCCGCCAATATGTCAGGGAGGACCGCGAAGTCATGGAGACTGGCCGTCCCATTCTCGGGCAGGTCTGGCTGGTGCCGGATTCCCGGGGCACTCCCCTTTGGTATGTATGCAGCAAACTGCCCCTGCGCGATGCCCGGGGCCGGGTTGCGGGGATCGCCGGGATCATGCGCCCCTACGAAAGCGCCGGCCATGCTCCGGAAGAATACCGGCGCCTTTTGCCTGCGGTGGAACAAGCCCGCCAGCGCTTTGGAGAAGCCCTCAGCGTGGGCGATCTCGCCCGCCAGGCCGGGCTTTCTGTCAGTCAGTTCCAGCGCGAGTTCCCCCGGGTCTTCGGGATGACTCCGGGCCATTACCTGCTCGAAGTGCGGCTCCAGGCGGCCCGGCGGATGCTGGAGCACACCGCCCAGCCGCTCAGTGCCATCGCCCTCGACTGCGGCTTTCATGACCAAAGCCATTTTACCAAGCGTTTCAAAGCCGCCACCGGTCTGGTGCCCCGCGCCTACCGGCTGCGGTTCTCTCCGCGCGCCCGGCTGCCGGACCGCGCGGCCGGCGTGGAGGAAATTTCGCTGGCCGGCCCGGCCGGTTGAGGCAAACCAATGGTATGCGGTTGCTGCGAGGGGGTGGTGAATCAAGACTGACAGGCCCTGCCCCATGCCTGCCCTGCCCGATCCGATCCTGATTTGCGGCCAGGGGCTGGCGGGGACACTGCTGGCATGGGCTTTGATAGAACGCGGGCAACAGGTGATGGTGGTGGACCCGGGAGAAGAGGTAACCTCCTCCCGCGTGGCCGCAGGGATCGTGACCCCTATCACCGGCAAGCGGGTGGCCTTGAGTCACGACGCCGGGACGTTTTGGGCCGAAGCGCAAAGGGTGTATGCCGCCGTGGCGTCCGAACTCGGCATCGTGCATTTTCACCCGCGCCCCCAGGTGAGGTTGTGGCAAAACGAGGAGGAACCGAAGCGTTTTGCCGCGAAGCGGGGACAGCCGGCATTTGATATTCATATCGCCCCGGAACGACCGGGACCGCTGGTGGATCCTGCCAAATTTGCCGGCCCCGGCGCGGGGTTCGAGATGGCGACCAGTGGCTGGCTCGACACGAGGGGTTGGCTGCAAGCGAGTGCAGCGTGGCTGGCATCGCGGGGTTGGCTGCGGCAGGAACGGCTGGAGACAGCGGACCTGCGGCCGGATGCCAGGGGTGTCACCCTGCCCGACGGAGCGCGGTATTCCGCCGTAGTCTTTTGTGAGGGGGCGGATGCCCGCAAAAACCCGTGGTTTCCCTGGATCACCTGGAAGTGTGCCAAAGGGGAGATTCTCTCCCTAACCATTCCGGATCTCGCCGGAGAACCGCGCATTATCAACCAGGGGGGCTGGCTGCTGCCCGTCGATGGCAGGGGAACCTTCCGCAGCGGATCGACCTATTCGTGGGACATGCTGGACCGGATCCCCACTGCGGAGGCCCGGGTCGAACTGGAGGGACGTCTCCAGCGCCTGCTGCGGGTGCCATGGGCGGTGACGGGACAGGTGGCCGCGGTGCGCCCGATCATCCATCAAAGTCTGGCCCGCATCGGCCGGCATCCGGTGCACCCGGCCCTTGCCTTTTTCAACGGACTGGGCTCCAAAGGCGTGCTGCATGGCCCCCGCTACGCCCGCCTGCTGGCAGAGCATCTGCTGGAGGCTGCCCCCCTCCCTGCGGGGGTGGATGTCGCGCGGAATGGATAGCACCTCTCCCGTTCCGGGTCTCCTCGGGCCCTTTGTTTCCGGCTTTTTCAGTTTTTCCGGTGCACCGGGCCGATAGCCCGGCCCCGGGCCCGCGTAATAGGTCGCATCTCAATCACCCACATGTCCTCTCCTCTCCTTCCGTCCAGCCGCCGCCAGTTTCTCCGCCAATCCTCCGGGGTGGCCGCCGCTTCCGCTTTTGCCGGACTGACCGTCCCCATGGTTCATGCAGCGGAAAACAACACCGTGGACGTCGCTTTGATCGGATGTGGCGGACGGGGATCCGGTGCCGCCGCCCAAGCCCTCAGCGTCGTCAGCCTGCCGACCAAACTAACCGCGATGGCGGATGTCTTTGATCACAAATTGAATGGCAGCCACCGGGCCCTGGAAAAAGAATTTGAAGGCAAACCCGGCAAGGTGGATGTGCCTCAGGACCGCCGGTTTATCGGATTCGAATCCTACAAACAGGCCATGGATGCCCTCAAGCCGGGCAGTATCTGCATCCTCACCACTCCGGTCGCCTTCCGGGCCCTGCATTTCAAATATGCCATCGAGCGCGGTCTGCATGTCTTCATGGAAAAACCCGTCACCGCCGACGGTCCGACTTCCCGCCAGATGCTGGCCCTCGGTGAGGAAGCCACCAAAAAGAATCTCAAGGTCGGCGTGGGATTGATGGTGCGCCACTGCCGCGCCCGCCAGGAATTGTGGAAGCGCATCCAGGATGGTGAAATCGGGGACATCACCCACCTCCGCAGCTACCGCATGCATGGTCCGGTGGCTTCCTGCTTTTCCAACAAAAAGGCGGATGGCCAGTCGGAGGTGATGTTCCAGATCGAACGCTTCCACAGCTTCCTCTGGGCCAGCGGCGGATTGTTCAGCGATTTTTATATCCATTTTATCGACGAAACCTGCTGGATGAAAAACGCCTGGCCGGTCAAGGCCCACGCGGTGGGCGGCCGTCATTACCGCGGCGACTACATCGACCAGAATTTCGACTCCTATTCCGTGGAATACACCTTCGAGGATGGCACCCAGCTCTTCTTTGATGGCCGCACCATCCAGGGGTGCAAACAACAGCAGTCCAGCTATGCCCACGGCACCAAGGGATCGGCGATTATTTCCATGTCCGGCCACACTCCGGGGAAATGCCGCATCTTCCCTGACCAGCGCATGAAACGCGGCACGGAATCATGGGCCTTCCCGGAAGGCGAACCGAATCCCTATCAAACCGAATGGGATGATCTCGCCGCAGCCATCATCAATGACACGCCCTACTCCGAAGTGAAACGCGGCGTCGAAGCCAGCGTGGTCACCAGCATGGGCCGCATGGCGGCACACACCGGCCGGGATGTTACTTACGACCAGATGCTCAACTGCGCCCACGAATTCGCCCCCGGCATTGCCAGCCTGACCCCGGACGGTCCTGCCCCCATCATGCCGGACGCCAACGGGCAGTATGCCCTGCCGGAACCCGGCAAAAAGACCGACCGGGAATACTAACGGTTTTGCACGGGAAGGAATCCCGGACACCCATAGAACGGCTAGAGACCAGGCAGGCCCGCAAATCCCTTTTCGATCAGGGCTGCAGCCTGTTTGTTGCGGGACTTTTCGGAGGTGGCCCCCAGCAGCACCACGATGACCCGCCGTCCTTTGCGCTCGGCGGTGCCGGCGATGCAGTATCCGGCCACGCGGATGTAGCCTGTTTTGAGACCATCGCAGCCCCTGACACTGTCGAGAATGTAGTTGTGGGTTTGCATCCGGAAGGGATGGGTGCTGTCCGGGCGGAAGATTTTTTTGCGGGCAGCGGTGAAGCGGAGGGCGTCCGGATGTTTCAGGACCTCGCGGCACAGCAGGGTCAGGTCGCGCGGGGTAGTAATATCGTAGGGGCCGGCGGGATCTTTGGGACCCAGTCCACTGGCAGAATGGAACTGGCTGCTGAGCATGCCCAGCTCCCCGGCGCGGCGGTTGCTGATCTCAAGATACCCCTGGAGGGATCCCCCCAGCTTTTCCGCCATGGCGAGGGCCGCATCGTTGGCGGAGTGCATCATCAGCGCGTAAAGAATCTCCTCCACGGTGAAGACCTCACCTTCCTTGAGTTTAAGATTGGCTCCTTCTCCGCTCACGGCGCTTGCGCTGACCGGCACTTCATCCTGCAAGGTGAGTTGCCCGGCCTGAATTTGTTCCATCGTGATCAGGAGCAGCATCAGCTTCAGCACACTGGCCGGGTATCCTTTGGTATCGGCATTCTGCTCAAACAAAATCCGGCCATCCGCAGCGTCCACCACAATCGCGCCCAGATAGGGCTCGCGGGCAAGACTCGGCTTCCGCGGCACGGCGGGAGCAGCAGGCGGCTTTTTGGCGGCTGGCTTTTTGGCGGCTGGTTTTTTGGCGGCTGGTTTTTTGGCGGCCGTTTTGGGCGGGGTTGTTTTGGCAGGAGGAGCGCTGATGCTCCGGGCCGGGGCGGATTTTGTCAGGGGGGCCGCCGCCGGCGCCCCTGACAAGTGGATGGGACTGAGGGCAAGGGCCCACGGCAGGCCATATCGAATCAGGCGTTTCCAAAGCGGTCTCATGGAGTTCACTGAAAGCGGCGTGAGCGGGGGTTGCACAAGCCGAAAAACCAGGGACCACCCGCTCACGGCACTTGTGCCCGGCTCATTAAAAGTTTTTGTCTCAGGGTCTCCCGTCTGGCAGGACCTTTGCGAACCAGAACCCGTCCCATCGACCCCGAACTTAGACCGCATGAATCCTATTTCCAAAATCACGGTGCTGGGCGGCGGCAGTGCCGGCTTCATCGCCGCCCTGACCCTGAAACGGAAACGGCCCCACCTCAGGGTGCGGGTCCTGCGCAGCCCCCATTTGGGAATCATCGGGGTGGGCGAAGGCACCACGCCTTATTTTCCGGCCCATTTCCATGGCTATCTGGGGCTGAAGCCTGACAAATTCTATGCGGAAGCCCGGCCTGTCTGGAAGCTGGGGATCCATTATTTGTGGGGGCCCCGCGATTCCTTCAACTACACCTTCACGCCGCAGACGGACTTCCGCCATCCGGACCTGCCGAAGAACAATGGCTACTATTGTGGGCCCGACTTTACCCATGTCGACCAGGCTTCTGCCCTGATCGCGCACAACCGGGCCTTCCCCCGCCAGCCAAACGGCGCGCCCCTCATCACCAGTTCCCATGCCTACCACATGGAAAACAAACTCCTCGTCAGCTATCTCGAAGCCCGGAGCAGGGACTTTGGGGTGGAAATCCACGATGCCACCGTCGTGTCCGTGCAGCGCCGCGGGGATGGGGGAGTGGCCTCGCTGGCGCTTGAAGATGGCACTACGGAGGCCGCTGACCTTTTTGTGGATGCCTCCGGTTTTCATGCGGAACTGCTCGGCAAGACCCTGGCGGAACCCTTTGTGGACTATCGCGATGCCCTGTTTTGCGACCGTGCGGTGGTAGGCGGCTGGGCACGGCTGCCGGGCGAACTCATCCAACCTTACACCACCGCTGAAACCATGGAGGGAGGCTGGTGCTGGCGGATTGATCACGAGGACATCATCAATCGGGGGTATGTTTACTCATCGGACCACCTCAGCGACGAGGAAGCGGAAGCCGAATTCCGGCGGAAAAATCCGCAGGTGGGCCAGACCCGGATCGTGAAATTCCGCACCGGCCGCTACCGCCGCAACTGGGTGCACAATGTGGTCGGCATGGGCAATGCCTCAGGATTTGTGGAACCCCTCGAAGCCACGGCCCTGATGTGCATCTGCCTGCAGAGCCGCGCCCTCGCCGATGGCCTTGGGGAAAACGATGATGCGCCGACCCCCAGCATGACAGCGATGTTCAACCAATACCTCGCCGGGCTCTGGGATGAGGTCAGGGATTTTCTGGCAGTGCATTACCGGTTCAACACCCGCCTTGATACCCCCTTCTGGCAGCGCTGCCGTGCCGAAACCGCCCTGCATGGTGCCGCCCCCCTTGTGGAATACTACCAGGAAAACGGACCGAGCGTCCTTGCCAAGGCCGTATTGATGGATCCCAACAGCCCGTTTGGCATTGAAGGCTATTATACCATGCTGGTAGGAATGCAGGTTCCGCATGCCCGGCCTTACTCCCCGCCTTCCGCCGAATTGGCGCGATGGGACCTGCACCGGCGGCGCCATCAACACATCGCCCATGGCGCTTTGGATGTGAGGCAGGCGCTGGCTGTGGTCCGCAATCCCAAATGGAAGTGGGTCTGAACTTCACTTCATCCCGATAATCCGGTCCCTGCCGGGCTCCCCGGCTCCCCGCCTTTTTCTGCAAACGGGCACGTGATGCGCTTGCCGGATGCTATGGGCTGGTTTTAGTCTTTTTCTCAGGCAAACCCAGACCCTTTTATCCACGATCCCATCCCAGTGAATACCCTGCGCAGCTTTAAAACAACGTCCGGCCTTGAAGGAAAATTCCACTCACTGCCCGCGTTGGCGGAAGCGGGGATCGCTCCCAATCTCAGCCGGCTGCCAGTTTCCATCCGCATTGTCCTCGAATCCCTCGTGCGGAACTGCGATGGAATCAAAGTCACCGAGGCCGATGTGCAAAACCTCGCCGCCTACAATGCCAAGTCTCCCGGCGAATATGAGATTCCCTTTGTGGTCGCCCGCATTGTTCTCCAAGACTTCACCGGAGTGCCGCTGCTGGTAGACCTCGCGGCCATGCGCAGCGCCGTGGCCCGCATGGGCAAAAACCCCAAAATGATCGAACCCCTCGTGCCGGTCGATCTGGTCATTGACCACAGCGTGCAGGTTGATTTCGCCGGCACTGCCGACGCTCTCGGCCGGAATCTGGATCTGGAATTCCACCGCAACCGGGAGCGTTATCAATTCCTCAAATGGGGCGAGCAGGCCTTTGATACCTTCAAGGTGGTCCCTCCCGGCATCGGCATTGTCCACCAGGTCAATTTGGAGTATCTCGCTAAGTGTGTGCTGGATAAGGAAGGTATTTACTATCCGGATACTCTCGTCGGCACCGACTCCCACACCACCATGATTAATGGCCTCGGCGTGGTCGGCTGGGGCGTGGGCGGCATTGAAGCCGAAGCCGGCATGCTCGGGCAACCCGTCACCTTCCTCGTCCCGGAAGTGGTCGGCGTTTATTTGGATGGGGAACTGCTCGCCGGCGTCACCGCCACCGACTTGGTGCTCCGCGTCACCGAACTGCTCCGCAAAACCAAAGTGGTAGGCAAGTTCGTCGAATTCTACGGCCCCGGAGCCAAAGCCCTCAGCCTGCCCGACCGCGCCACCATCGCCAACATGGCTCCGGAATACGGGGCCACCATGGGCTTCTTCGGGATCGACGAAATCACCACCGGCTACCTCGCCGGCACGGGCAGGACTGCGGAAAACTGCGAAATCGTCGAAGCTTATTACAAAGCCCAAGGCCTGTGGGGCATTCCTGTGGAACGGGATGCGCTGGATTTTACGCAAATCGTGGACTTGGATCTGGCTACCATCCAGCCCAGTGTGGCCGGCCCCAAACGACCTCAGGACCGCATCAATGTGGCCGGCTTGAAGCAACGTTTCGAAACCCTTCTCATCGAGCCCGCCCCCGATGGCTACGGCAAAGCCAAGGACGTCTCCTCGGATGTCATGGCTGAGAACGCCCCCATCGTTTCCTACACGGTCACCGTAGACAGCAAAGGCGGTCTCAAAGATCAGATCACCCACGGCTCCGTCCTCATTGCGGCCATCACCAGTTGCACCAACACCAGCAACCCGAGTGTCATGCTCGCCGCCGGATTGCTTGCCCAGAAAGCGAATGCCAAGGGTCTTACCATCAAACCCTCCATCAAGACCAGCCTCGGGCCTGGCAGCCGGGTGGTTACCGACTACCTTACCAAAACCGGCCTCCAGGCCGAACTGGATACCCTCGGCTTTCAGACCGTCGGTTACGGTTGCACCACTTGCATCGGCAACTCCGGTCCCCTCGACAAAGGGATCGAGGAAGTCGTCAAAGCCCAGGATGTCATTGCGGCCAGCGTCCTCTCCGGAAACCGCAACTTTGAAGCCCGCGTCCACCAAAGCATCAAGGCCAACTTCCTGATGTCGCCCCCCTTGGTCGTCGCTTACGCCCTCGCCGGAACCGTCGACATCAACCTTTCCACCACCGCGCTGGGCACCACACCCGAAGGCGAACCCGTCTTCCTCAAGGACATTTGGCCCACCAACGAGGAAATCGCGGCGGCGATGAAGTCGGCCCTTAGTCCTGAAGTCTTTAGAAAACTTTACACGGATTTTGCGGAACAAAATCCCAAGTGGAATGAGATCCCTTCCAGCGTGGGTTTGATCTACGCATGGGATGCCGATTCCACCTATATCCAGGAGCCGCCCTTCTTTGATGCCTTCTCCATGGATCCCCGGGACATCGAGGAAATCCATGACGCCCGTCCGCTCGGCATTTTTGGCGACAGTGTGACCACTGACCACATCAGCCCCGCCGGTGCGATCAAGAAAGACAGCCCCGCCGGCAAATTCCTCGGCGAAGCCGGCGTCACCTCGACCGACTTCAACAGCTACGGCAGCCGCCGCGGCAACGACCGCGTCATGACCCGCGGCACCTTCGCCAACGTGCGAATCAAGAATCTCATGCTCGGCGGCAAAGAAGGCGGCAACACTCTTCTCCAGCCCTCCGGCGAGGAAATGTCCATCTACGACGCCGCCATCCAATACATGGCCGCAGGGACTCCCAGCATCATCATCGGGGCCGAAGACTACGGTATGGGCAGCAGCCGCGACTGGGCCGCCAAAGGCACCAACCTCCTCGGCGTCAAAGCCGTCATCACCAAATCCTTCGAGCGCATCCACCGCTCCAACCTCGTCGGCATGGGCGTCCTCCCCTGCAATTTCAAAAACAAGGACGACTACGATAAGGTCAAAGACCAGGCCGGAGCCACCTTCAGCCTGCTCGGCGTCTCCAACGACCTCAAACCCATGTCCGAAGCCACCCTCCGCGTTACCCCCGACGACGACGGCAAGCCCTTCGACATCCCCGTCATCGTCCGCATCGACACCCCCATCGAAATCGACTACTACCGCGCCGGCGGCATCCTCCCCTACGTCCTCGCCCAGATCCTCCGGGCGAATGGGTAGCCCAAATCCGTAGGATCTCGTGCTGGGAGCGCACGCGCCCCGCCTGTTATTTCCGGTGCCCGCCGGAAACTTGAACCATTCGGCGCGGCCGCACGATCCGGACACTGAACCACAAAACACAGAGAACATGCGCCTGCTAGCTATTTATTCCTTCGCAGTTGCCGCCTTGTGCTTTGCCTTTCTTGGATGGATCGCATTTTTCGCTGCCCCGAAAATCGCTGTGATGCATGCGCGACTGGACCCCTCGCTTCTATATCAGTCCTATCGTTCATTCACCATGGCTCCGGCCGCGTTTAATTTCACAATGGCGGGCGTTGGGATTTCATTGGCAGGTTTGATCACCGCAGTCATGCCTGCCTTTTGGAAACGGCTTGGTGGAAAAGGCCCGGGCTTTGCATCGATTTTTCTCTCTATTGGTTCGTTGATCTGGCTCGCTTGGGAAGGCCGTGCGCTCTATATCGGCTCTCTGAATATCGTCTCCGATGAAAGACAGAAAATGCAGTCTTATCGTCGCGTGTTGGATGATTTGGCCCTCACGGAGGCAGCAGAAGAAAGGATCGACAAGATCAATGAACGCCTGCGAGCGCTCAACTTCCGGCATCGCCTGATCAAGGAAATAATTTCCCGGGATTCCACCACCGATATCGAAGGCCGGCTGAATTCCCTACTCAGGCTAACTCAGCCAAATCAAGACCCGGCCTTGGCGAAACGGGCACTTGCCACGATGCCCCAATTTGCATTTTTGCTACAGGATGGAACCCCGAATGCCAAGCGCCTGCTCGATACCGCCAGGCGAATCACGGGTCAGAATTTCGTGAAAGTGGCGGAATTCTTCGAATGGGTCAAACAACAGGAAACCCAAGGCTACCAACCCATACCGATGTATCTTTTCCAGGATTCGGTGCCTGCGAAGTGACAGGAAACGAGGCCAACAAACACCAGATCAGGATTGCTCGGGCAGCAGCAGCCTGCGGTCGCCCGTGCGGCTGAAGCGGGGGCTGGCGATGTTGAGGTATTCGGCTTCGAGTTCAGAGGTCTTCATGCCGCTGCCGCTGTCCTGCACAATGATGGGGGCGTCGGTGAGGATATTCGGCACAGTAACATGGACTTCGGTGGCCTCGGCGTCCCATGCGTTGTCGATGAGTTCCTTGAACGCCTTTTCGCTCGAAGGGTAGCTCTCGCCGGGAATGTGGGCGAGCTTGGGATCGACGCGGAAGTGTGCGGATTTTTGCAGGAACTGGGAATGGTGCAATGAAGCCTGATGTTACACGGCGATGCCTTGGCCTCCTGTATCCTTGGTCTGATAGGACCGGCCCTTGCCGGTTCCGGGATGAGCTTCATGATCCCCTTTGAGATGCAGAAACCCGGCGGGCACGGGTTTTAGTTTTTCGGGCGGGGGAGTGAGGGGGGCTGGGGCGACGGCCAGCTTCCATTTGGCGGCTGACTTTCGGCCGGTCAGGGTTTGGTGGATGGAGCGGGCGAGGATTTCGGCCAGGTGGCTGGGGACGGCGTTGCCGATCTGGCGCTGGATTTCGACGCGGGAGGAATGGATTATGAAATCGGAGGGAAAGGTCTGAAGGGCGGCCATTTCCCGCCAGGAGAGGCGGCGGTTTTGCCAATGGAAGGGACCGATGGCGGAGCCGGGCTGCGCTTGGATGGTCCAACTGGGGCGGGCCTTGGCCAGTTTCAGGAGAAAGCTCCAGTAACGGGTACGCCAGCCGAAGAGGGGGAGTCCGCCGCGCCGGTCAGTGTGCCAGAGGTAGTTTTCGCCCTCGGGAATGCTGGGGAGGAGATCGGCCCAGCGTCCGGTCATGGCGAGGGATTCGTCAGGGTCAGGCCGGAGATGACCGATGGCGTCCCATGCGGTGGTGTGAGCTGGCAGGGCGGTGCTGAAGAGATCGGGCGAAAATCCGCCGGTTTCCGTCAGGCGGGCCTGATGCGTGGGTGCAGGAAAGGTGAAGGGGGATCCGTCCCGGAAGGCGACGAGAAAGAAACGGACCCGGAGTTGGGGCACGCCGTAGTCGGCGGCATTCAGGATGGCCCAGGCAGGGCGGTAGTTTGTCTTGCGGCGGCGGTTGATTTGCTGGATCTGCTCCAAAAGCAGGGTAAACCCTTCCTCCTTGCCGGAATAGCTGATGCCATGGACGTTTTCCAACAAAAACGCACGGGGCTGGAGTTCATCCACGAGCCGGAAATATTCCGTGAGGGTGGCCGAGCGGGGATCATCCAGCCGCTTGGTATCGCCTGTGGACCAATAGCCTGATTTGGAAAAGGGCTGGCAGGGCGGTCCACCATATAAGACATCCAACTTGTGGCCGGCGAGCCGCTCCTTGATCACGCTGGCACGGATGGCTTCAATAGGGCCTTCAACGACATGGGAGGCTCCGTTGAGCTTCAACGTCGCGCACGAATGGCGGTCGAGATCGTTGGCGAAGATAGTGTCGAATCCGGCGGCATGGAATCCGAAGTCCATGCCACCACATCCGGAAAACAAGCTGACCGCTTTCATAGTTCAGGATCGAAGACGACTTCGGTGCGCTTGTGGTTGATGGCTTCGATCAGATCTTCCAAGCCGCCTTGGAGGATGCGCCGGTGGAGTTCGCCCCAAGGTTTGGTTTCGGAATGAATGGAAATGTGAACATTGACCTCGGCGCTGGCTCCAGTGCCCCACGCCCGCAGCCCGATGCCGGGAGTGCGCTTGGGCAAAGTTTGCAGGATACGGATAGCCCGGCGGGCAGAGATGGCGCGGAAGCCTGGCAGCGGACACTCCGCCGTGAACTGAGGCCAATATTTCTCCACCGTGGCGTAGATAAAGGTGTCCTCTGCATCCCGGATGCGCGAACCCGACTTGGCGTTAAGTAGTTTCCAAACGGCTGCTTCCTGAGCATTCAAATGGGTGAGCAGGTGGGTCTCTATTTTGGTGGTGAGCCGGTAATCAATGGCAAAGAGGTAGATCAAATTTGGCTGCACTTCGATGGCCTGTTGGGCTTTGTAGGCAGGGATCGGAATGCAATCGTCCGGTTCCAAGCCAACGAGCGATCCGGCATTCTCAAAGCGCGTCCCAGCGTTTTTGACATTCACGGGCAGAGAGATGTCACCGTGATGCAGAGTAAAATCCACGAGAGTATGGCCGCTGAATCGGGCATCGGAATAAGACAAGCTTGGACAGACTGCCGTCAGTTGATCGAGACACGCCAGAAAATGGCGTTCGGTCACGGCACCAGGAAAGAGCTTGGTGACGGGGTTTTCCGCCGAGCCCATGCGGGTGCGGTCGTCAATCAGTGCTACGAATCCCTCTTCCTTGAGCCGGGGAATGAGCGTCCTTGATTTCGTGAGCGTATAACATCCCGACGAGTGAAGGACACGTGCGGCCTCTTCGTCCACACCTCCGCCACTGAGCAACATCGCGGCCCTTGCCAACGCAGCCCCGGCCCAGCGCGATTCGCTGAGGAGGCCGGACACCGCGACGGCGAGTTCAGTTTCGTTCATTTCCACCACTCAAATAGCAAGCTTCATCGTCTTTGCCAACGGTTTGTCCGGGGTGAACTCGCATTGGACTTCGGCTTGGCGGTCTCTGTTGCTGCGGCCCTTGTCCTGCACCATAATATAGACAGCAGTTTCCCCGATGTCAGGGAACGGTACCGAAAAATTTTCGGACGGGCATGGCTTGGCCGTGCGGGCCGCCCATGGCAAATGCGGGAGAAGCGCCCCGTGAGGAACGCCGGCGGGCATGCGCCCGGCCCTTGGTGCCATGGATTTTTTTTGGCAATTTCCCCTGCGGTCCCAACCTTTGAGCCCGCAGTGTGAGCCGTTTGACGGATGGAAGAATGAGCGGCAGTAATCGCGAAACATGCTGCTCTCCTCCATGCTCTTCCAGGAAACGCGCGGCCCCGCGTTTTTCAGGGTGCTGGCCGGGAGAAATGCGCCCTTTTATGTGGATGTGCTGGATGCCTTGGAGCGTGAATCGGCAGACCGTCCGGAAGGCATGCCACGTGAGGAGGTGATCCTGATCATCATGGAGGTTTTGGACCAGCATCCCGGAATGGATTTTGAGGAGGAAACGCCCTCCGCCACCACGCCGCGGGACCGGGCGCGGCTGTTGTTGGAATACCTGACGGAATGCCGGTGGCTGGAGGAACCTCCGCGGCGCGATTGGCGGCGCACGGTTCATTTTGATGCCCATGGCTCGACCCTGCTGGCGGCGCTGCGGAAAATCGCGTGGCCCGAGGCGGCGGTGTTCACTGACAAACTGATCGCGGTGTGCGCCCTGCTGGCGGATGAGACCGAGCCCCTGCAGCGTCCCTGGCAGTTGGTGGAGAGCTGTCTGGCCAATGTCAGGACGGGGCTGAATGAGTTGCGCTCCATGCAGAAATCCGTGCAGCGCCTGACGCGGCGGCAGTTGGAGGAAAATACACTGAAGGGAAATCTTGCCGTCGTGTTCGATGATTACGCAGATCAGATTTCGCACGCCTGCTACGGGGAATTGGTGAGGGCGCGGCTGCCGCTGCGGCTGCCGGAGGCGGTGCGGCGCATTGGCGTGCGGCTGCTGGACGACGGCGGGGCCATGGCGGAAATGCAGACCGAAGTGCTGCGGCGCAATCCCGGCATGAGCGCGGAGACGGCCCGGGCCAAAGTGCGCCATGCGCTCGATGAACTCATCGGGTTGGTCGAATCGGTGCTGCCGATGGCCGACGAAATCGACCGGCGCACTGCGGACTTCACGCGGCGTTCCCTGTCAAGATTCCGTTATCTCCAGGACGTGACCAGCGAGCGGCGGGGCGAGGTGAAGGCCTTTTTTGAGAGGGTGAATGGTTTGCTGGCAGGCCGCCGTCTTTCCCACGCCCCCGGGTTGCCGGAGTTGCCCACGCTGGCTTTGCCGGAGGTGCGGCTGCCGGCCGGGCTGGATTCCCTGTATGCCCCGCCGGTGCGGCGGGCGCACTTGGAGCAGGACGCCTTCGATGATGCCGTGGAGGAGGGCGACCGGGAATCGGGCCTGCGGGACATGCAACGGTCGCTCCGCGAATCCCTCTCCGTGCAGCGGGCCAATCTTTTTGTGAGCGCTCTGCCCGGAAGCAAAGGCGGACGTATTGCCAGCAGCGACTTGCCGGTCGCGGAGGAGAGCGGATTTTCCGATTTGATCGCCCTGCTGCTGCACGCGCAATCAACCGAAGCGCGGTATCGGGTGGAGGTTGCCAGAACCGAAACGGAATCCGGACTTCCTGCTTTGGATGTCCTCCCGGGTTGCGTGGTGGAACGATTTGCCGTGATTAAAAAATGAGCGATTTTCAGGAAATGACAGCGGGACATGAAGCCGCCGGGCCGCCGGGCGTGATCGCCCTGCCGGAGCAGGACAAGGCGCGTCTCGCGGAGGCCTTGCAGGAATTGTTGGCGCATGGTTCCATCCTTGGTTTGGAAACGGGCCGGTCGGCCTTGTATCAATGGTGCCGGCAGCATTTCGAAGGGCTGCGGGAAGCTGCCGCCCTCTTGGGACTGGAGGTATCCCTGGTGCATGAGGAACGGTTGGTGCAGGCCCTGCCGAAGGTGGCGGCGCTGCGGCTGAATCTGCGTCAGGATGCCACCCTCGTCTGGCTGGCGCTGTGGTATGCGGGGGATGTGCGCTGGCGGGATGAAGGCGAGGCCCAGGCGTTTCTTTCGGTGGCGGAATTGAATGCGTTATTAAAAGACCAACTGGTGCCGGATGCGGTGGGACTGCTGCCCAAAGGCCGGCTGCGCGAGATCCTGCGGCAGGCCGCCCGATACCACCTGATCCGCTTTTCCCCCGCCGAACCGTTTGAGGAATCCGGCATCGAAGTGCTGCCCGCGATCCGGCGGGTGGTGCCGTTCCGGGATCTGGCGGCATGGACGGAAACTGCTGCCGTCTTCAGCCATGACGATAGTCTGCCGGAAGAGTCCGGTCAGGATGACGCCGTGGAACCCGGGGAGGAAATTTCATGAGCCGCGCCATCCGTCTATCCAAAATCCATGCCCTCAACTGGTATGGTTACCGCGACTCCCTGCCGGTCAAAGGCAACCTCGTGCTGGCCGGGGTGACCGGCTCCGGGAAGTCGATCCTGATGGACCTCCTGATGCTGGTCCTGGTCGGGCCGGAAAAGGCGCACCATCACTTCAACCGCAGTGCCACCGGCTCCCGCAGCGACCGCACCATCAAGGGTTACTGCCTGCTGGATACCAAACGTGAGGAAAACGGTCAGCCGCAGTATTTCCATGACAAAGGCGTGACCACCTATATCGCGGCCGAATTCACCTGGCCGGACGGCTCAAAGGTGGAGACCTGGGGACTGAGGTTCGAGTTCCGCAACACCGCGGAAAACGATGGCGTGACCACGCCTTTTTACATTCCCAGCGCTCTGGAGCGTGATGATTTCCTGACCATTTCTCCGGAGGACGGAAAGTCCCGCCCGCGCCCGCTGCCGGACTTCAAAGCGTTTACCGCAGAGCGTGGCGGCCGCACTTTTGCCACGCCGCGGGAATACCTGCGGGACATGGCCAACAGCAGTCATCTCAATTTCAACAAGGAGGTGCTGGAACGCTTGCTGCCGAGCGCGATGTCGTTCACCAATCTCAAGAGTTTCGACGATTTCTGCCGCCGTTTTGTGCTGCCCGGCGAAGCGGTGCCGGTGGAGGATGTGGTGGCCAGCTACCGCGACTTCGAGGCGTATGAACGGGAGCTGCTGGAGCTTCGCAAACAACTGGAACGCCTGCTGAAAATCCGGGAACTCGGAACCACCCTTCAGGCGGCAGAGCGCGACCGGGATGTGGCCCGCTACCTTGCGGCGGAGATGGCATGGGAACAAGCGTCCGCCGACGTGTTATCGATGGAAGGGCGTTTGGCGGAACTGAAATTGGCCTGGGCTGATGACGAGGCGCGGCTGAAGGAATTGGAGGAGATGGTCAAGGAAGCGGGAGAACGCCGGGATCACCTGCAAAGCCTGCTGAATGAGTCTGCGGAAGGACGGCTCTATCAAAAACTTTCCGCGGATGGCCGCGCCAAAGGAGATGAAATCGGGCGCCTGAACAGGATCCTCACCGGCATCGAAAACGGAATCGGTCAGCGCCTGAAAAGTGCCCGCCGCTGGATGGAGGAAATCCGCAAGGCACCGGTCACACCCGCCATCAATGGCACGCGGCTGGAGGAGGCGGTGCGTTTGCTGGAATCCTGCGAAACCGGGGAGACCGCCAGCGCCCTTTCCGGGATGGCCGATGCCGCGAATGAAATCTGCCGCCAGTTGCGGGAGCGTTTCTTGAATGATGAAAAGGAACTGCGGAAACTGCGCACGGAAAAAGCGGACCTGACCTCACAGACGGAGGCACTCAAAAAAGGGCTGCCACCGGTCGCCCAGCCTTTGTTATACGCCTTGCGGGAGTGTCTGCCGGTGCTGCCGGGCCAGCAGGGCCCGCGCGCTCTGCGCGAGCTTTGCGAGGTCACGGACGAATCCTGGCGCGAAGCCATCGAAGTGGCATTCACCGGAAAATTCGCCGTCGTGGTCGCGGAGGAACATTACGAACCATCGCTGGGCGTGCTGGCGGGATTGAAAGGGGCGGAAACTGTCAAGGCCGGGCCGCAGTCGCTGATCGATCCCCGCAAGGCGTTGGCCAATGCGCTGCCCATGGGAAAAAACTCCCTCGCGGCACGGATTTCCACCAGCGATCCCGTGGCCCGGGCGGTGGTGGACAACTGGTTTGGCAATGTCGAATGCATCACGCAACTATCCGATTTGAAAAATCACGCGGCCGCCATTCTGCCGGACGGGCTGATCATCCGCGGCGCGGTGGCTCAGCGGGCCAGTCTTTACGATGGCGTGCCCTTTGTCGGCGAAGCCGGGCTGAAACATCAACTCCGCATCAAGCTGGCGCGGCTGGAGGAAATTGACGCCAGGCTGCGCCGGCTGGAGCCGGTGGAACGGGAGATCGACCGGCTGATCGAGGCCCGCAGCAAGGAGATTGAGAGTCATGAAAAAATGATAGGCGAACTGGCCCGCATCGAGGCCCTGCCCCGGCTGACTCTGGAATATGACCAGCTGATGGAGGAGCTGGGTGCCATCGATTCCGCGAACCTGACGTTGCTCCATGACCAGGTGGAGGACCTCAAGGAACAGATCGCGGGCTGGCGCCGGGAGGAATTGGCCATTGTGGAGAAAGGCGGCGGCAAGGAAATCGCCCGCCTCACGCCGCAACTGGACAAACGCCGGGAGGAGGCCTCGCGGCGGGAGGATGATTTTTCCAAAGCCAAACTATCCGTCAGGATCGAGCGGTATCTGGAACGCTACCGGTCATGGAAGGCGGAACTGTGGGCATCCTTTCCCTATCCGGATGTGCTGGCGCGCAAGTTTGCCGAAGCGGCGGAGCAGGCGGACAAGCAGGCCCTCGAAACCACCGGCGATCTGAAGTCGGCCATGGTGGAGTTCCGCATGACCTTCCAGCCGCGGTTCGACGACCTCCCGCAGGACGGCCGCAGCACCGCCGGATATGAGAAGCTGCTGGTGAAAATCGAGGATGCCAACATTCCCGATTATGAACGCAAATCCGCCGCCGCCCGGAAGCACTGGGAGAATCTGTTCCGCACCCAGGTGCTGAGCCGGATGCAGCAGGCGCTCAAAAACGTCGAGAATATCATTTCGTTATTGAACCACCAGCTGAAGCGCCCCATCGGCCATGACCGCTACCGGATCGCCACTATCCGCAATCCGGATTTCCGGTTCTACCGCGAGCTGATCGATCTCAATTCCCTGCACCATGACGACGGGCTGTTTTTCGCCAGCATCGGCGGCGAGCTGCGTCAGGCACTGGATGATTTTCTCCTGACCCTGGTGAAGAATTCCAACAGTCCCGAAGCGGCGCGGTTGCTGGACTACCGCCAGTATTTTGACTACGACCTGATGGTGACCGACGTGCGCGATCCGGAATCCAAGCCGGTCAGCGTGGACAAACAAAGCGGCAAGATGAGCGGCGGGGAAAACCAGAGTCCTTATTTCGTGGCCATCCTGGCCAGTTACCTCCACGCCTACAACCGCCACGAAACCCGCTGGAAGGAGCCGTCACTGGCCTTGGTGCCCATTGACGAGGCCTTTTCAAAGTTGTCAGGGGAGCGCATTCAGGACTGTCTCAAAGCCATGGCGGAACTGGATCTGCAGGGAATGTTTTCCATGTCGAGCGGCAACATCCCGTATGCGTTCAGCCTCTGCGATGAATTGATCGTGATCACAAAGAAGGAGGAGCGCCGGGGCGCGCGCGTCGGAATCCGGAATGTGCCCAGCGTCCTCTTCCGGGACAGTCCGGAAGGCCGGGAATTTATTGGAAAAACGGAAACATGAATCCGGTGCTGCTGGCCCTGGCGGACCGCTACCGCAGTTCCCGCGCCGGGCGCGAAGGTAGCAGCATGGATTTCCTGACCGATTTCCGTGAGTTGCTCAAATCCGCCGGCAGCCACGATGGCGATGCCCGGGTCCGTGCGGAGGAAGACCTGCGGTGCGCCGTGCTGGAATCGGGCGGAATGGTCACGCTCGATTTGCATCCCCGGGATCCGGACATCATCCACCGCGTGCGGTTGCGGCCGGAGGGGGAAGCATGGCTGTTCCGGAAAATCGGGCAATTGCCGCCGGCCTCGACCCGCCTTGAACTAGCCCAATTTTTCCGGACACGGGCAAAGGATGCCGCGCCGCACCCCGGATGGCGTCCGTGGCTGGAGACCTTGTCCGTCATGGCAGTGTCGGGAAGGAGTGTGCAGCCCTTCGAGCGTGACGACATGCCCTTGAACGCGGAGCTGCTGCGCGTAACCGCTGCCATCCTGGCATGGCCGGAGGAGTCCCTGATGCGGTATGCCAGCGCCGTGATCTGCCGGGACTCCAAGCGCCTTGAAGTGCTCCATGCCCGCCTGCTCCAAGCGCTGCGGGCCATTACCGGTGATGCGGAAACGACGCTGGAGCATTTCAAAATCCTCCAGGCTCCGCGTGCCGTGTTATTCCACGGTCCGCTATTGCTGGAGCTGCCCGAAGGCATGGTCGATTTCGGAAAGCTGGCCGGACCGGCTGCGGTTTCCGGCACGGATCTGTCAAGGGCCACGGCCATCCATAGCACCGCCCATGCCTGTCTCACGGTGGAAAATGAGAGTGTTTTCCGCGAACTCGCCAAGCGCAATCCCGGCATCCTGCTGGTTCACACCAGTTTTCCCGGAGCGGCTACCCGCTGTCTCCTTCAGCGCCTTCCGCAGGATTTGGCCTTCCATCATTTTGGGGACAGCGACCCCGCAGGCTTCGAAATTCTCCGCGACCTGCGGGAAAAAACCGGCAGACTCATCCAGCCTATTGGGATGGAGTTCCGCCACCGCCCTGACAGCACTTCCCTAACTGTTCCTGAGCGCAGGACGGCTGAGCGGCTTCTCAGGTCATCCTCCATGGCAGATGTCTATCCAGTGCTTGAAGCCATGCTGAAGTATGGTTCGAAAGGCGACTTTGAACAGGAGAGCATGGGTGCCACAGGACTACATGCCGTTCTGGCACAAATCACCAAATAAATCCTGGCGCAAACCACTGCCATCCTTGGCCTTGGCGAGCTTCAGGAGAAGGACCCAGTAACGGGTGCGCCAGCCGAGTAGGACGAGTCTGCGGGCCGGGATTAATGGCCTTGAAGGAAAAGACCGAGGCATGTCCGGGAGCGGTGAAGCTGGCGGCGGCCCCGCCGCCCGGACCGGTCACCGCATGAAGGTCGATATTGTGTGGCATTTTACTGTCAGGCCGGTTCATCAGATGGAATTCCACTTCATCCCCATGGCGGATCCGGATGAATTTGCCGGGGACACTGCCCCCGAAGGTCCAGAAGGTGTAGTCGACCCCATCTGACATTTTTTTCACCAGCTCCTGCACCTCCAGCCTCACGGTGACCTTGGTCGCGTGATTGCGGGTGATAGGGGGTGGAACCCTGGGGGCATCGGTGAGGACCGCTTCCTCTGATCCCTGGACCGGATCGTTCTTGGCATCCCCCGCCGAAAAGTCCGAACCCGGGGCCATTGCCGGGGCGACCACGCCTCCGGGAGTATGATAGGCCGCCTCCAGAGGGGACGGGTGGCCTGCTCCCGGGGAGCCGGAGTCGCCGCACCCGGTGAGCAACAGCGCCGCGCTGCCAAGCAGCGGACGGAGGAAGAGTCGGTATTTTTTCATAGGAAGGAATTGCTATCCGGGGGGCTAATGATCACTTTTCAGGAAGTCCCGGGGTGGATCAAGGCCAGGGCACCCGTTACGGTTGATCCAGGTCAACAACCAGGGGCGATTTCCAACCGGGGCGAATTGAGCCAGGATGAGCATCCGCCCTGCGGCGGCTGAAGACGATAGAATTTGCCAAGTTCCTCCGTCCCCGCTACCGGGCATCATGCCTGCAGCCTCTGATACCCTGTCCAGCACCGCCCTGCTGGCCGCTCTGCAGTCCTGCCGGATGTTCCAAAGTCTCAATGCAGCGGACCTGCAACGGGTGGCCGGCTTCGCGACCCTGCAACGGGTGGCGCAAGGGGAATACCTCTTCCAGGAAGGAGAACCGACGACCGGGTTCTACGTGGTGCGGTCCGGTGCGATCCACGTCCACCGCATTGGCCCCGACGGTCGGGAAAAAACGATCCATATCTTCCGCGCTGGAGGGTCCTTCGCCGAAGCGACTCTGCCTGACGGAACGGGTTACCCAGCCCATGCCTGTGCGGTCGAGGAAGGCGTCGTGGTGTTCATCCCCAGGACGCAATTTTTGGACCTGCTCCGGCAGCGTCCCGACTTGGCCCTGCGCATGCTCGCCAGCATGAGTCAGCACCTGCGGGAATTGGTGGACGCCATCGACGACCTCACCCGCAAGGATGTCGAAATCCGCCTCGCCCTCTGGCTGCTCAAGCGCTGTCCCCAGCCTCCAAGGGCAGAGCCGGTCGATGTTCAACTGGACACCACCAAAACGGTTCTTGCTTCCGAATTGCGCATCCGGAAGGAAACCCTTTCGCGGGCGCTGGCCCGGATGAAATCACTCCAACTGGTGGAAAGCAGTGGGAGGGTCATCCGGGTGCTGGATCCCCAGCGCCTTGAGGCATGGGTGACCACTCCGGAACCGGCGTCATGAAAAAAGCAGGCCTGCGCTTTGGAGCACCACCCTTGGCTCCATGAAGTTTGGGCCAAAGTTCAGCATGACGGGACCCGCGACACCCACGCGAGAAACTCCACGTTCCCATCGGTGCCGGTGATGGAGGAGGGGGTGCAACCGCGCCAGTGCCAGCCTTCGCATGCAGCGACAAAGCGGCGGATGCGGTCCACGGCTTGTTCGTGCAAGGCGGGATCGCGCACAATGCCGCCGGGGCCGACATCTTCGCGGCGGAGTTCGAACTGGGGTTTGATGAGGCAGATGAGCTGGCCGTGGTCCGGATGCAGCACCGCCATCACGGCTGGCAGGATGAGGGTCAGGGAGATGAAGGACAGGTCGAACACCGCCAGATCGACGGGCTCCGGAACATCGTCAGGATGGAGATGGCGGAGATTGAACTGCTCACGGGCAATGACCCGGGGGTCGCTGCGGATCTTCCAGACCAGTTGGTTGGTGCCCACATCAAAGGCATAAACTTTGGCCGCGCCATGCTGGAGCAGGCAGTCGGTGAACCCGCCGGTGGAGGCTCCGGCATCGAGACAGGTCAGCCCGGCCGGATCCATCTGGAAATGGGTCAGGGCCCCTTCCAGTTTCAGGCCGCCGCGGCTGACATAGCGGGGTTTCGATTTGACCGCAATTTCATCGTCCGGCTTGACGGTCTGCCCGGGTTTGGCTGCAGGGTGGCCATTGACCAGCACTTCGCCGGCAAGGATGAGGCGTTTGGCCTGCTCGCGGGAATCGCAGAGGCCGCGTTCCGCCAGCGCCGCATCAAGGCGGAGGCGCACTCCCCCGGGCTTGGGCTGCGGGCCGGTCGGCGGGTCTTCAGGCATGGCAGCAAGGCTCCGGGACGCGCCATCCTAACGGCGCTGCAGACGCAGGAACATGACCAGTCCCAGCAGGCCGAAAATCACATTGGGCAGCCAGACCCAGAGGTGGGGATACTTGTCAGGAGAATCCTGCCACAGACCGCCCAGCATGATCAGGGCAAAATAACAGATACCGACCACGAGGCTGAGGACAAACCCCACCGAGGTCTCGCGGCGCTGCGCGGTGATGCCAAAGGGGATGCCCACAAAGGCGAGGACAAAGCAGGCAAAACTGAAACTGATGCGGCGGTGGAATTCGGTCAGCATTCCGGAATGGGACGGCGGGATGGAGCCATCCACGGCAAGGGCTGCCGGGTTTTTCAATCCGGTCAAAAGCTCGCCCATGGTCATGCCGTCGACCCGCATTCTGGCGTTCCGCTCGAACATTTTGGCGAGGGATACGCCGAGGGTGCTTTCCTCGGTCTTGGCATAATCCACCACCGGCATGCCTTCCTTTTCGGTGCGGATCCTTTCATTGTAGGCCGTCCGGATTTCCGCACTCATGGCTTTCAATTCCTCGGCCGTGGCTTCGGCCGGCCAACTCCGGCCCAAGGTCAGGACGTCGCGCAGGTTCAGGGTGATCTCCTTGGTTTTGAGCACATTGCCCTCAAGCACCTCGGCTTCCCGCGAAAAGAAGTAACGGGCCGGGCGGGCGCGGTCCCCGGTGCGGTCAGGCTGGAGCTGGATGATTTGGAGATTTCGCAGGGTTTCGCCTTCCTTGGATTCTGCAAAGATAAAAAAACCGGTGAGCTGGTCCACGATCATGTCCGGGCGGAACAAGGCCTTGGGATCATTGAGAACGGCCTGCTGGGTGGTTTTGCGGATTTCCATGTAGGAATGCGGGGCCACCGTGGTATTGATCCAGAAACAAAGTCCGGAGGACAGGAGGGCCAGCACCAGCACGGGGGCGCAAATCCGCTTCAGGCTAAGGCCGGCCATACGCAGGGCAATCAACTCATTGTCTGCCGAGAGGCGGCCAAACACCAGCAGCACCGCCGTCAGGAGACCCCACGGCACCGTAAACGACAAGGACCACGGAAAGGAATACCCGATGAATTTCAGGATGGCCTCAGGAGGCAGCGTGCCATCAACCAGCTTGTCGAGGAGCTTTTTGAAGATTTGCCCCAGCACGAGGACCACGCTCAACAGGGTGACCGCAAACAAAGTGGACACGAAGACCTGCCGGCCAAGGTAACGGTCGAAAATGCGGAACATGGGAAAACAGCAGAGCCGGAAAACAGGGGAAGGATTACATGCGGCGGTAGCGCAGAATACCTTCGCCAATCAACTCGGCAAGGCGCTGCCGGTAACGCGGATCCAAAACCCGGGCCCGGTCATTGCCGGTCGAAATAAACCCTCCTTCCACCAGAGCCGCCGGCATATTGGAGGAACGGAGCACTTTGAAGCGGCCGAATTTCACGCCCCGGTTAGGGGTGCCCAGACCATTGGCGATCAACCCCTGGATCTGGGCGGCCAGTTTTTGCCCTTCGGAGTTGTAATAAAACGTCTCGGTTCCTGCGGGGCCGCTGTAGCTGACGTAGTTAAAATGGATGCTGACAAAAATGGACCTGGAAATGCGGTTGGCGACGGCCGGCCGGTCGGCGAGAGGCACAAACACATCCCGTTGCCGGGTCAGAGTGGATTTGATCCCCTTCCCTTGCAGATAGCGCTGCAGACGGAACGAAACATCCAGGGCGAGATGCTTCTCGTAAAGGTAACCGAACTGCCCGCCATTGTCGTGGCCTCCATGGCCGGGATCAATCACCACCCGGCTGAACCGGGCGGCATGGGCTGGCAGGCCCAGCATCAGCCAAAGGATCAGCAGGCCGAGCCCACGCACGCCAGCGGCCTTGCGGAATGAGAAAACAGATTGGGGCATAGGAATAGCCTGGGGCAGAAAAATTAGTTACACAATCTTAAGTATCTGCCATCCCCCACGCAAAATCAAGCCGTGCATCACCCTTCTTAAACCTGCTCCTACTGGTATTTTTCCGCCGATTCATCTTTAGGCATACCGGTCCGGAGACAGGAGTGCCAAGTCGTGACCGGGCGATTCCCCGGTGAGCAGGCGGCTCACAATTTGCCCGGTCACCGGACCCAGACTCAAGCCCATCATGCCGTGGCCCGTCGCGAGGATGAGATTGTCGGCGGCCCCGGTCCTCCCAAGGTAGGGCATCCCATCCGGGGGACAGGGTCTCAGACCGCACCATGGCTCGATTCCGGCAAAGTCCTCCACTTGGAAATCGGGATAGTAGTCCGGCACGGCTTTGACAATGCCTTGGACACGCCGGGGATTGATCCGGGTGTTCAGTCCGGACAGTTCCATAGTGCCGCCGAACCGGAGGCTGCTCCCCATGGGCGTGACCGCGACCCTGGCTTCGGTCAGGATGGCACAAATTTCCGGCAACTGCCTTGGGGCTGGCAAGGTGAGGGAATACCCCTTTCCGGCCTGCATGGGCAATTTCAGGCCAAGCGGCCGCAGGGTATCGGCGGACCACGATCCGCCCGCCAGCACAAATTGGCCGCCGCTGATGTCACCCTGACTGGTCTGGACGGCCCGCAGCCCTGCGCCCTCGCGCACCCATCCCGTGGCCTCGGTTTCCGGAAGAAAGCGCACCCCCATCCCCTGACAAGCTGCAGTCAGGGATGCCATCAGGCGGTCCGGAGATAAATGGCAGTCTTTGGGAAAATAAACTGACCCTGCCACCTGCATGCGGATGCCCGGATCCAGCGCCGAGGTTGCGGCGGCGTCCAGCACCCCGGCGGGAACGCCCAGCCGCACGGCCTCCGCGGCGGTGTGGCCTTCCTCCTCCAGGGCATGGGCGGTGCGGCACAACATCAGCAAGCCTTTGCGGACCAATCCAAAGTCCATCTCCGGCAGGGCGCTCAGTTCCTCATAACAAGCCCGGCTGGCGAGGTTCAGATCGCGCAGCAGCGGCGCACTGCGCTGCACGTGCGCGGGGGTGGCGGCTTTCCAGAACTTCAGGGCCCAGCCAATCAAGTCTGCATCGGGCCGCGGTTTGATATAAAAGGGCGATTCCGGATTCCACATCCACTTCAGGCCGAGGGCCACCATGCCGGGGGCGGCGAGGGGAACAAAGTGGCTGGGCACAATCATGCCGGCATTGCCGTAAGAGCAGCCCTGCTGGGGCAGGGGCCGGCGGTCGATGACCGTCACCTCCAGACCGCGCCGGGCCGCGTAATAGGCCGAACAAAGGCCGATGATGCCCTGACCCAGAATAACCACTGATTCTTTCATAAGCCTGTCCGCTAAGGCACCCAGCGGGGCTCCCGGCCCAACAGATGTCTTACAAAAAAGTCCATGCGGCGCCGAGAGGCATAGGGGGACTCCCCGATTCCGTGACCGCCGCCCGGCACCACCAGCAACTCAAAATCCTTGTCAGCTTTGATCAGGGCGTCTGCCACCTGCAGGGTGCTGGCGGGGTCGACGTTGCGGTCCATTTCACCCACTGTCAGCAACAGATGTCCCTGCATCCGTTTGGCATGCACCACATTGGAACTGCGCTCATAGGATTCATCCACGGGCCAACCCATCCATTGTTCATTCCACCAAATTTTGTCCATCCGGTTGTCATGGCAGCCGCAGTCTGCGGCCGCCGCCTTGTAAAAGCCGCCGTGATCGATCAGGGCGCGCATCGCATTCTGCCCGCCGGCGGAACCGCCGTAGATGCCGACCCGTGTTAGGTCCATCCACGGTCTCGTGGCGGCGGCCGCTTTCATCCACGCGATGCGGTCGGGAAAACCGGCATCCGCCAGATTCTTCCATGCCACATCATGAAACTTTTTCCCCCGGTGGTTCGTGCCCATGCCGTCGATCTGCACCACAATGAACCCCAGTTCGGCGAGGGGGCGTTTGGCCCCGGCATTGACGGCGAATTCCTTGCTGACAAACGCGTCGTGGGGCCCGGCATAAATATTCTCAATCACTGGATAGGATTGCGCCGGATCAAAATTGACCGGCAGGTAGATCAGCCCGTAGATGTCAGTCTGGCCATCACGGCCCTTGGCGGAAAAACGCTGGGGCACCGGCCAGCCGGCTGCGGCGAGAGCAAAGGCATCGGCCCGCTCCAACGTCAGGATAAGTTTGCCGTCGGAGGCCCGGCGCAGTTCCGTGACCGGGGGCTGGTCCGGGCGCGACCAGGTATCGACTGCCCATTGCCGGTCCGGTGAAAAGACCACGCGGTGGTTGCCATCACCTTCCGTCAGGGTCATCAGCCCGGAGCCGTCGAAGTTGATCCGGCAAAGATGTTCATGATAGGGATCCTCCCCGGCCCGCAGGCCGGAGGCGTAAAACCAGATCTGCCGGGCCTTTTCATCTACGAAATCCACCTTGCGCACCACCCACTGGCCGGCGGTGATCCGGTTTTTCACCTGACCATTGGTGATATCGATTAAATACAGATGACACCAGCCATCCCGCTCCGACATCCAGAGCAGTTCCCCGGTATCGTCCAGAAACTGATGCCAGGTTTTCTGGTTGTAGTCGATGAAAGTGGCGGAGGTTTCCTCCACGATGGCCCGTGCGGCCGCCGTGCCGCGGTCCACCGACAGGATCCGGAAGACTTGATGCCCTCGTTGGTTATAGCTGAAAGTAAAGCTGCGGCTGTCCGGCTGCCAGCGGCAGGGGAGCGGCCCGCCGGTGCTGAAAAAATCAGGGAACAGCGTGTCCGCCACCGGCAACTCCTGACGGGTCGCGATGTCGATCAGCACCGGGCGGGGTTGGGGGAGTTTGTCGCCGGGCTTCAGATAATCGTGGGTGACAAGCTTCGGCTGCAGCTGACCGTCCGGCGAGCTTTCCACCATGTGCACTTCCCGCTTCTGTCCGGGCACTTCACGGGTGGCCACCATGGCCATGCTGTCCGGAGCCCATGAGACTTCGCTTTGATAGGGGTTGTCCGCCGTGCCGCCGGTGGTCAGCGGGGTTTCCGGTTCCTCACCGCTTTTCAGGAACAGATTGTGGTCCCGCAGCACGATACGGTGCCTGCCATCAGGTGAAACCGTCCCCCTGCCCGGACGGCGTCTGCCGGTTTCGCCGGCATCCTCCCCATCCCCGGCCCCTGCTTCGGGTGGACCATCCACTTCCAGCCGCATCTGGCCCGGCGACGCCGCCACTCCCGCCAGAGGTTTGCCTGACAAATCCTTGATGACCCATTGATGTCCGGCATAGGTGGACTGACCGCCTTCGGTGCCCGGTTCGATCCTGCCGTAGGATTGATGCTTGCCGTCAGAGTCCACCCAGAAGGCTTCCACCGGTTCCTTGGTTAGGTTGACAATGGTCAGGCGGCAGGCCGGGCCGGTGCGGCGGGTGCGGCCGGGGCGAATCCGCATTTCGGACGACTTCAAGGCGGGAGGCTGGGGCAGCGTGGCGGGATCGTCCACCACCTTGCGCACCCCGGCGGCGGCATCGACGAGGACCAGTTCATGCTGTCCCGGCCCGGTTTCCACGCGATACCAGAACTGTTTTCCATCCGGCAGCCAATTGGGTTCCACGCGCTCACGGAATACCTTGTTCTCAAAACGTGTTCCGAGGCTGAGGGCCCGTTCGTAATCGGCTTTGCTGCCCTGCCCTGCAGCCGGAAACACCGGAAGAAGCAACAGGACGTAAAGGAAAAGGAGGCGTTTCATGGGTTAGAGTTGACCAATGCCGTTTTGGTAAGGATCTTCCGGATCAAAGCAGAGCACAGTTTCGGCGGTGATCCAGGCCTGGCCGGTGATGGTGGGGATGATGGCACCATTCACGAGTTCATATGATCCCTCAAAGACGGAACCAATCACACTTTCCTGACGCCAGATTTCGCCAGGGGCGAGGGTGCCATCGGCAGCGAGACAAGCCAGTTTGGCGCTGGTCCCGGTGCCACAGGGCGAGCGGTCCCACGCCTTGCCCGGGCAGAGCACAAAGTTGCGGCTGTGGTTTGCCGGATCGTGTGGCGGACCAAACAATTCAACGTGATCCACTTCAGGGTAGCCCGAGGCATTGACCGCCTGACGGATTTTCCAGGCTTCGGCGGTGAGAGTTTCGATGCCGGGGGGAGAGGGGTTTGCAACCGGCTCCTTCACCAGAAAGAACCAATTGCCTCCCCATGCGACATCACCCATCACCCGGCCGAAGCCTGGGACTGAAATAAAAACGCTAGCTGCGGTGCGTTCGGATGCCACATTGCGGACCGAAACCCGGCCATCGGGGTGCCGCTCGGCGGTCACGGGGCCCACCGGCGTTTCAATGAGATGATTTCCGGTGCCGATCCGGCCGAGGTGGACGAGGGTTTCGACGAGACCGATGATGCCATGGCCGCACATCCCGAGCACGCCGACATTGTTGAAAAAAATCACCCCGCAGGCGGCGGCCGGATCGACTGGGGGTATCACCAGAGCCCCTACCAGCACGGCGGAACCGCGGGGTTCATGGATGAGGCCGGAACGGAAGGCGTCATGGTGCTTCCGGAACCGTTCCGCCCGTTCCGCCACGGTGCCGGCGCCCAACTCAGGACCGCCATGGATGACGGTGCGGGTGGGTTCACCCCCGGTGTGGCTGTCAATGATTTGAACCCGTTTCATGGCTTGCCTTCGGTGGCTTTTTCGGTGCCGGGCCGCCATTTGAAGGAGGGAGCGTTTTCCGGTTTCCAATCCTTGAGATGGCTGCGCTCGGACTCCGGGCGGTCCGCCGGTTTTTGATAGGTCCATGCCCGCTCCCCGAACACGGCGCGGCACAGGGCCGCCAGTTCGGGATCGTGTTCCTCCAGTTCCGCCCGGGTATTGACATGGTTATGGGAGGCATCGTTCTCCCGGTTGTTGCCAAACCAGCATTGCACGCCCTCGGCCCAGTATTCTGCCGGATTGGTCGCGGCATAAGCCCCCTTCCACCGGCCCAGGCCCATGGCGCGGCCAAAGGCCTGGTGGAGCTGCTTTTCAAATCCGGGATCCACCGTATTGAGCCCCATCTGGTGGATGGCGTGGGCAAATTCGTGGATCAGAATGTTTTCCGCAGCGTAGTGGTCATCCGGGAAGGATAGCAAATTTTCCTCCCCACAGCTCACCGCCGGGGCGTCCGGGCTTGGTCCCAGGCCCCGGGCCCGGCGGTCCCAATAGTCTTTGGGCTTCAGTTTGGAATGTTCCGGCACATCGGTGGTGTATTCATTGTGGGCCATCACCACAAGCCTCACCCTGTTCCTGGCGAGGGCCTGACGGATGTCGTCGCGCCCCGCCAGCATCCGGTCCACAATCCACGCGGCTTCCCGCAGGGCGGCGTCATGCACCCTGGCAGAGGATACCACCGGCAGACCGCCGGCATTCAGATACTTTTGATAGAAGGGATCCAGCCTGAACCGGGTCCTGACTTCCTCCGGAACCGGAGTCTGGATCGTCTGACCAAAAACCAGACCGGCGGCAAACAGGAGGAACAGCGGAATTTTCATGGGAAACGGGGAGCAAATAAACAACTGAAACCGTCCATCAGACATTGGACATTGGACATTGGACATCGAACATTGGACATCGGACTTTGAACGCCGGATAGCGAATAGCAAAATCACTTCCGTTTCGGCACCTTGGGTCGTGAGGCGATGCCGTCGTGGATGATTTTCAGCACCGCCTTGCGCTCGGCTCCGGCCAGCGTCAGACGCGGAGCGCGGACCCACTCGGTGCCGAGCCCGCACTCCTGGACACAGAGCTTGATATACTGGACGAACTTCGGATTCACATCAAGGTGCAGCAACGGGCTGAACCAGCGGTAAAGCGTGCGGGCTTTGTCCCATTGCCCGGCCTGCATCAGTTCCCACAGATACTGGTTCTCCGCCGGAAAGGCAATTCCCGTGCCTGCAACCCAGCCGTCAATCCCGAGGATGGCACTTTCCAGAGCCAGATCATCCACCCCGGTGAAGATGGCATAACGGCTGCCTACAGTGTGATGCAAATCCGTGATGCGGCGGGTGTTGCCGGAGCTTTCCTTGAGGGCGACAAAATTCTTCTGGTCCGCCAGTTCCGCAAACAGTTCCGGAGTGATATCGTGGCCGTAGCTGATGGGATTGTTATAAATCATGATGGGCAGCCCGGTGGCCCCCGCCACGGTGCGGAAGTGGGCCAGCGATTCCCGTGCGTCCGGCGTCTTGTAAATCATGGGCGGCATCAGCATAAATCCATCGGCCCCCATTTTCTCGCAGTCCTTCACATACCGGCAGGCTTCCATGCAGGATGACTCTGCCACTCCGCTCAGCACCGGCACCCGGCCATTGACGGCCTTTATCATCGCTTCCATGACCCGGCGTTTCTCCTCTGCGGTCAGCGATTGGTTTTCCCCGAGTGATCCAAGGAAAATGAGCCCGGAGATGCCGCTTTTGATGAGGACATCGGTGTGGGTGGCGGTGCCTTCCAGATCGGGCGTGCCGTCCTTGTGCATTTGGGTGGTGATGGCAGGAAAGACGCCGCTCCAGGATGGTTTCATGGGAAGTTGAATCAAAGGTGGACTTGAGGGAAGAAGCGGTATGATGGAAGCCGTCTGCCGTTATGTCTTGATCACTTCTGCGCGCTGCGATGCCAAAAGATGCACAATCCCCGGATCCCGCCCTTGCTGCCCTGAGTCCCCAGACCATGGTGGAACTGTTCGAGCAGATGCCGGAGGTGGCTTTCTTCGTAAAGGACAGTGCGGGCCGCTATACCGCCATCAACAGTTCTCTGCTGCGGCGCACCGGCCTGAAAGACCGCGCGGATCTGCTGGGCCGCACCGTGGCGGAAGTGTTTCCGCCGGATCTGGCCGCCCGCTACCAGGTTCAGGATGCCGCCGTGCTGCGCACCGGACGGGCGGTCCGTGACCAACTGGAGCTGCATTGGTATGCCGACCGCAGCCGGGGCTGGTGCCTGACCACGAAACTTCCCCTGCGCAATGCGGCGGGCGGAGTGACCGGACTGGTCGGCATTTCCCGGGATGTCAGGTCTCCCGGGGAAACCGCCGCCATGCCCGCTGCCGTGGCCACGGCGGTGGCATGGCTGCAGACCCACTACCAAGGGCCGGTCAGCGCGGCCTCTTTCGCTGCACAGGCCGGCATGGCCCCGGGCCGGTTCGCGCGCGTGATCAAACGGCTCTTTGGTCTCTCCCCCCAGCAGATGATTGCGCAGACCCGCCTGCAGGCCGCCACCGCCCTGCTGGAAACCACACGCCACAGCATTGCCTGGATCGCCGTCAGCTGCGGGTTCATGGACCATAGTGCCTTTACCCGGGCCTTCAGGACGGCCCTCGGGCTGACCCCCACCCAACACCGGGCCAGGGTCCGCCCGGGAAAGCGCAGTCCTGACATTTCCTGAGGGCGTCAGGCCAGGGGAAGACGGAGCTGGTTTATCGCCGAGGGTTCAACTTGTCAGCGCCCCCTGACGCCCCTATGCTGCGGCAAATGAAAACTGAAGTCACCCCCCAACTGCTTCCTGACATGCTCCCGGCACACGGAGTTTTTGCCCACGTCAGCGACGAGGCCCGCCGTCTTCTTGCGGCGGCGGGGCGGTTTGAATCCCTCGCCCACGGTGCTTATCTCACCGCCCAGGGAGAGCCGCATGACACCATGTCCGTGCTGATCTCCGGCAGCATGAAGGTATATGTCCATTCCCATGCCGATATTCTGCAGGTGGCAACGGTGGCCCCCGGCGAGACCATTGGGGAAATGAACATCCTTGATCCGGTGGACCGTGCCTCCGCCGACGTGGTGGTGGGCGATCCGGCGGTGGTCTTTACGGTGGCCCGCTCCTCGTTTCAGGATCTGGTCCGGGAGCATCCGGCGGCCGGACTGGAACTGGTGACGGCCCTCGGCCGGGAACTTTGCCAGCGCCTGCGCAAGTGCAGCGAGACCATGCTGCGCCAGTCCGAACAAACCCGGTCCAATTTCCGCGACATGGATTATTAGGGTTTTACGCCAAACCGCTGACTATCGGTTATAGACCCTTCGGGGAGAAGCGGCGGGCTCCTGCCTGGGAAGCGCCTCCAGCGCTCCCTCCCTTGGGTCCGGCACCGGACCGGCCGGATTTTTACTGCGGAACGGGCCCACTATAAACCGCGGATGCCAGCCGGGCTCGGAGGGGGTGCCGTCTGCCGCATACTCAAATAATTTGCTGACGGGATAAAGCAGCATGCCGGGGGCCCCGCGCAGATTCACCCGGGCCAGGAAATCCACCCGGTCTTTTAGATAGTCCACGGTGCCGGAAGCGGTCAGGCGGAAGGCGGCGGTGGCGGCCGTAAAATCCGGCAGGGTTACCATGCCCCCGGCCACCCCGAAGGTGCTGGTAGCGGTGCGGGCCACACTGCTGATGACATCCCGTCCGGGGATCAGGGCATCAACCAGAGGGGAGAGAGGTCCCAGCAGGGGGAGGGCAAAAATGTTGGCTTCCTCCAAAGTAGCTTCGCCCTTTCCGGTCAGGGTTTCGGGACCGGAGGACGGCATCTCCCATGAAAAACTGCCGCTGAGCCGTCCTTCGCTTTTCCTGGCCGGGTCCACGATGGCGGCCATGCGGGCAAAGGAGACATTCTGCAGCACAAGGCTGCCGCTGTGGGCCGGGCTGCGGGCATCAGGAACATTGAAGACCGCGCCAAACTTGCCATCCAGCAATTGGGCCCCAACAGTTCCGGAGAGGCCTTTGCCCGTGGTCTCGAGGTGTCCCGCCAGCTGGTCCAGCGGCCAGTGGCGTTTCAACACGGCAAGGCTGACCCGGCCCGGTGCCCGCACTTCCACTTTCCATGACGGGGCATCCCCGGCCGCAGGCTGCAGGGGGAACCGGCCCCGGAATGCCGCCGGGGCCGCCTCGTCAAACCGCAGCATCCCGAAGGCAGTGGTGCCAGGAGCAGTGGAGCCTGACAGATTGACGGAAATCACCGGACCCAGCACCTGCACCGTGCCCGAGGTCTGGTCAAAGCTCATGGAATTGCCGGCCACATCAAGGCTGCAACGGCTGCGGGTGCGCAATTCAATGTGGTAGTCGCTGCGGGCCAGTCCTTTCAGATCAATCACCCCTTCCATTCTTCCTTCAGGAGCCTTGTCGAAGCGGTATTTTTCCAGTTCGCGGCCAAGGGGCGGCAGAAACAAGTGCAGCAGCGGAGCCGGCATCAGCGCCCCTTCTGCTCCCACCACGGTGAGCAGTCCATCACGGGTATCCACCCGCACTTCGCGGGCCCGGCCCATTCCTTCCTCCATCTCCAGCACGGCGTCCCGGAACACCAAAGGAACACCTGCGGCCGGATTCAAGGAAATCCCGCCGGCTACCTCACGCAACCGGGTTCCTTGATAGGAAAAATCCCGGAGCTGGAAGCGTCCCGAATGCCGCCAGGTGTCCACCGGTCCTTTGCCGTCCCCCTGCAGCCGGACCGAAATGCGGGAAGCCGGGTCAAAATCAAACCGGGCCAGCAAACTCCGCATTCCATCATCGGACAAAAAGGGCACCGTGGGCTTCAGGGCCATGCGCCAGTCCAGCTCATACCGGCCCCCTTCCGGCCCTGCCAAAACCTGGCCGCGCACTTCCCCGGAATGATGGGACAATACCCCGTCCCTGACATAAACCACGCCACCCGGCTTCAGGGCCACTTTTGCTTCCAGCCCGTCAAACACCACGCCCCGGGTGGAAAAACGCCCGGCCCGCACGTGACCCTGACCCTCAACCGGCCAGGACCCGTTTTCCTGCGAAGTCAGCCACCTCCCATGCCAGCTCAGCGCCGGCGGGGTATAACAAACCACTTCCCCGAGCCACGGAGCTTCATCGAGCGCACTGCGCAGCAGGGTTTGCGCGTCCATGGTGCAGTCCAACGAAAAATCGACCGCCATGGCCTGACGGATTTTCCAGGTGGCGGCGGCATGCAGGGAGCCTGCGGCGTCGCGGATCGCCAGCCGGTGCAGGGTCAGCAGCCCATCCTCCAGCCGCACCACGGCCTCACAACCCTCCACCATGCCGCCGCGGTGCCTTAATGGACCGCCACTCAGGCTGGCCCGGATATCCATACGGTCAATGTCCGACAAATCCCCCTGCACTTCCAGGGTGAGTTCTGCTTTGTGAGGACGCACCGGCTGGCCGTCCACCCGGGGTATGACAAAGCGGTCCATAATCCGCAGCACGGACCGCAAGGCTCCCCGCCGGTCGCGCATTTCCCGCAACTGCCGGCTGCGTATCTCCTTCAGCCGTTCCTTCTCTTCCCGGCTGGCGGTCGGGGTTTTTGGTTTTCTCACACTGCCGGAAGCCTTCACCAGAATCCCGGAGATCTGGCCTTCAGCCTTGGCTATTTCAATGCGGTCCTGCTGGATCACCAGCCGGGCATTCAAGCCCCTCACCGTAAGCCATTCGCTTTTGGGATCCCCCGGATCCACCGGCAGGGCGACATCGGCATTCTGCAGATGGATGGTGCGCAGGAAGTCCTGCTGATTGACCAGCCGGGCCACATCAATATCCAGACTGATCCGGTCAATGTCCGCAAGGTGCTGGTCCCGGTGGGTCACATCAAATAGTTTCACATCCCGCGCCGTCAGGCCCTCCACCGGATCGAGGGTGAGCCGCCCGATGTCCGCCCGCAGCCCGTGCTTCGCCAGTTCGCGGGCGATCAGTCCCCGCCACTTCTTGGTGAAGCCCTGATCCCAGGCGTAGAAGCCCAGCCATACTGCTCCCACGAGCCCTATCAGCCCGATCCATAGCATCAGCCGGCGGCGTCTCCACGATCGTTTCACCCCCGAGCGTGGCGCGGAAATGGCCGCAATTCAACGCTTTCCAGCAGGGGCCTGACTTCCGGCATTTTCAACCCCATCACTGCCCGGCCCCGGCCCCGGCCCCGTCCCCGGCCCCGGCCCCGGACCCGGACCCGGACCCGGCCCCGGCTTCTGCGGCCCCGGCCGCATCAGCGGCATCCGCGTCCCGTGCGGCCTGCTGGCCTTCCTTGACCCTGACCATGCGCAGCAGCCAGCCACCCACCACAAAAAAAACGATCACCGACAGAATCGCATTCCGGCTGGATCCCGTGAGGGCGATGGTAGCAGCAAAGACGAAGGGACCGAGGATGCCGGCAAATTTTTCCACCACGGCAAAAAAGCCGAAAAACTGGCCCGATTTGGAACGCGGGATCAAGCTGGCAAAAAGCGACCGGCTCAGGGCCTGGGCTCCGCCCTGGACCATCCCCACAAGGATGGCCAACAGCAGGAAATGCCATTCGGTTTTCATAAAGAACCCGACGATGCTGATCCCCACATAAACCGCCAGTCCGAGATAGATGGCGGACTTCACGCCGATCTTTCCTGCCAGATTGCCAAACAGAAATGCAAAGGGGATGCCGACAAACTGGGTGAGGATAATGGCCTTGATCATGGCCTCGCTGGATATGCCGATCTCCGTCCCGTAGATCGTGGCCATGCGGATGATGGTGCCGATACCATCATTATATATCAGGAAAGCAATCAGCATGATAAACGCATTCCGGTAACTGCGCAGGTCCCGGAAGGTGGCAGCCAATTGTTGGAAAACCGCTCTGAGGGACCGTGCGGTGCCCTGTTCTGCAGGGGCCACCGGTGGTTCCTGCACCTTGCGGAACAGCGGAATGGAAAAGGCCAGCCACCACACCGCCACGGCCACAAAGGAAAGGCGCGTCGGCAGGGTCTTTTCCTGTGGCGTCAGGCCTTCCCCGGACGGCAGCCCAAACCACCCGGGATGCATCACTGCCGCCAGCACCGCCACCAATAACAATCCGCCCCCCACATATCCAAGGGCATAACCGGCCGTGGACACCCGGTCCATTTCCTCATCTTTGGCCACGTGAGGCAGCAGGGAATCATAAAACACAAAACTTCCGTTGGCCCCGATATTGGCCACGACAAATAAGATCGCCGCCAGCAGCCAGTCCCCCTGGTGGATAAAAAACATCAGCCCCACCGCCACCACCCCAATCCCCATGAAACTCGCCAGCATCCGCTTTTTGATCGGAGCGAAATCCGCCATGGCCCCGAGGATCGGAGCGAGCAGGGCAATAAAGAGCAAGCCCGCCGTAGTTGCTACTCCATACCGGAGCGTGGCCACGCCTTCCGGCAGACCGGCCCCCGCGACACTCGCAAAATAAATCGGAAACACCGCCGTCATGATCACGGTGACAAAAGCGGAGTTGGCCCAGTCATACATGGCCCATGCCCGCAGTTCCGGCCGGTGCAGCCCCAATTTGGTGAGAAATCCGGAAGGAGCGGGCGAAGGAACGGAAGCGGTCATACGGAATGCCCGCAGGCTACCCCGCCGCCCTCCCCCGTCAACACCTCCCCGGGGATTCAAACTCCCACTTTCCCCCACCCGTTCCCCACCTCCATAATCCCATTGATCAAAAGAGGACCCGCCCTCTGACCCAGTGCCTAACTTAGGTCCAGACCGGGTCCAACATCTGATTTCCAACCCTGACTTCCGACCGCTTCTCCAGCCCGTCCCATCATGTCCCGCATCATTGCCATCATCCCCGCCCGATACGGCTCCACCCGTTTTCCTGGCAAACCCCTCCACCTCATAGCCGGACAGTCCCTGATTGAACGGACATGGCGGCGCTGCATCGCCTGCCCCTCCCTTGACCGCGTCCTCATCGCCACCGATGACCAACGCATCATGGACGCCGCCGCCGCCTTCGGAGCAGAAGCGGTCCTCACCTCCCCCGACCATCCCAGCGGCACCGACCGGCTGGCTGAAGCCGCCTCCCACGACGCTGCCGCCACCCACTTCATCAACGTCCAGGGGGACGAACCTCTGATTGCCCCTGCCCTGATTGGCGAGCTTGCCGCCCGCCTCGCTGCCGACCCGGGCATCGGCATGATCACCGCCGTGCATCCCCTGCAGGATCCTGCCCTCCAGCACGATCCCAATGTGGTCAAAGCCGTGCTCGACCACCACGGACGCGCCCTCTATTTCAGCCGCAGCCCCCTGCCTTACGTCCGGAATCCCCAGTCCAACCTCCAAGCCTGGCGCCACATGGGACTGTATGGTTATTCCCGCTCCTTCCTCCAGCAATTTGTCAGTTGGCCGCCCTCTCCTCTGGAACTGACCGAAGGCCTGGAACAACTCCGCGCCCTCGAAAACGGGGCCTCCATCCATTGCGTGATCACCTCACACGACAGCCCCGGCATCGACACCCCCGGGCAGGCTGCCGCCATGGAAGCCGCCCTCCTGCAAAACCCCGGCCCCGCCTGAATTGCCACGTCAGGTTTGGCTTCCTGCCATAGGGCCGATATTGTGGACATTGTTTTAAATTGACAGGAAAGCCCGGCTTCCATACCACCGCTATCATGGATACCAAATGTCTGGTTATAGCAGGATGGCTGGCAGTTCTGGTCTGTTTTCCGGCGCAGGCCGCCACGATGGCGGTGGATGCCAAAACGGTAATTTTTGCCGCCGGAGGAAACAGCAATCCGGATCCGCAGGGCATTATCCCTGGCTCGATTCCGCTACCGGCTGGATCGTCCCGGCTATTGAGCATCAGTGCCGTAACCGGATCTGTCACTCCGATGAACGGCAGCGCTGCCTTCGGGCCGGATGGCGGCAACTTTTTGAATCTTCCCTACACGGTGTTGGGGCACGAAGGCATTGCCGGCATCAGGGACTCCGATATTGGGTTCACCATGCCCCTGGCAGGCGTCTTTACCGCAGGCGTTCCTCTCCCATCAGCGAGACCGCCCGACCGGAATGTGACCTCCGAGAAGGAATTAGCCCTGATTCCGACGGTCCTGCACCAACCGTTCTTCATCGGCGACGGCATGACCTCAACCGGTATCCGGCAGTTTTTTGCGGTGCCGGAAGGTGCTACCCACTTTTCGTTTGGCTTTGCGGACGCGATCCCACAATTTGGCGTTTTCAATGGTCCCCCGGGGGCCTACTCCGACAATTCAGGCTCGCTTACCGTGACCTATTCGTTCATTCCGGAGCCCTCAGCGGCTGCGTTGCTCTGGCTAGGCTTGGCTTTGGGCGGCAGACGGAAGCGGGTGAAACCGGTCGGACTGAGGCATGCACACACGCGTTCAAGGCCTGCAGCCTGACAATCATCGCGGATGCCCGGCCGGCCAGGATTCCCCAATCCCGCGCATAACGCCTGAAACATTCGCAAATTGCTTCCGGAGAGACCGGATAGGGCCGGTATTTCCCCACGAAGCCGCCGGTTCCGGGTGGCCCCTATAATGCGTTTCAGACTAAGCCCCGCAGCCTGCGGGATCCCAACGAGAACCCCACTCCACTAAAATCCCTATGAATATCCTTCAGGCGGCATCCCTTATCCCCGCCATGGCCCAACAAAAAATCCGTCACTCCCGGAAGGGAGGGACGGACTTGTTTTCAGGACGTCATCGCTGACGTCCTGAAGTGGATACGGGGCCGGCGGGCCTCCGTGGTCGATTAACGATGGACGGTGCCGTCGGCGCGGGCCCCGTGGTTGGTATGGGTGTTGGACTTTCTCAGTCCGGTCAGGCCCAACAAACCGAGCAGACCCAGCCATCCGATCCGGCTGGGACGGCTGGCATCTACGCGCACCCCCGTGGTGTCGCTGGTCGTAGTGCCGCCGCCGGTATTGCCCATGCCATTATTGATGCCGCCCGTGGGGTCAATGCCCCTGGTGCCAGGAGAGCCGGTGCCGCCAGTGCCGGTTTGGGCGGCGGCGGGATTGAGTGCGATCAGGGAGAGGCAGGCCACGTGACTTTTACCCCATGCTACGAACGCCCGGATCGGGATCGCCGGGTCGTGTCTCCCTCAATTTGCGGCCGGCCCTCCGAAAAGGCAGAGGGGCAGAGCTTGCGCCCCGCCCCTCCGGGCCGAAATCCGGCCTATTGGTTAGCTTCCACGAAGTGGATCAATTGCTGATCTCAAAGACCGTGGTGGTGCCGCTGACTTCATTGCCGGTCACCAGCAGCGGTTTTCCATTCGGGCTGTCCTCCGGTTTGATGAAGAGCAATCCTTCGACGCCGGAATCCCCCGACCCGGAACTTCCGATTTCCTTGGTGAAATCGCGGTTGTTCACATAAGTGGTGAATATCGGCAACTCCGGGTTGCTGACATCATAGACGACCACGCCGCCGATGCGCTCGAGGCCGATGAAGGCATAGTCGCGGCCGAAGACCTTGCCGACCACCACGCCCTCGGGTTCGGGGCCCTTGTCGTCACTGCGGTTGTCGAATTCGTTATTGCTGTTGGATGTGTTGAAGTTCAGCGGATATTTGGCGGCGGTGATGCGCTCAAGGTCATCGCCGCTGTCCCAGACGAGGCTGCCACTGGCGTCCCAAATTGAGAACGAGCGGGCACCGAAGGCATACAATTCCTCGTAAAATCCGGTGGCCGGATTTTTGCCGAGGGTGTTGGTGATGTTGAGGCGGCCGAGGTTGGCGTTGTTCTTGAGAACCGCTGCGTTCGGGAATTTCACGGGATCGAGCACCACGCTGCTGCTGCCGATGCGGACGTTTTCCACGAACGAGGGCGTCTCCACACCGGTGACCGGATCGGTCACGATGTATTCGCGGGCGTCGCCTTCGTTGGCAGTGATGATATAGGTTTTGCCCTTCACTTGATAGCTGGCAATGGCATCGGGCATGTAAACGCCCTTTACCGGCCACGGGCGGATGTTGATCTTGGTGTCGCGGTCACTGGCATCCAGCGCGTTGTGGCGCACATCAATGATGCCGAGTTGCACCGGCTCCGGTGTGTAGTTGCGGGTGAAACTCCCGTCCGGGGCGACGGTGATGTCAGCCACGCCGAAGTCGTTGTCGTTGATCACCGCGATGGTCCACGGATCAATCACCGCGAGGCCTTCAACCTTCTCGACCTGGTCATAGCCGGCGGCCACGAGGTCCACGTAGAGCTGCTTGTAAACCGGACGGATGCCATTGGCTGCCAACTCCGCCCCGCTCAACTGGTCCACACTCTTGCCGGTGGTGCCAATCAGTCCGTTGCTCTGGGCCGTGTTGAGCGCGGTCGCGCCGCTGAGATTGATCTGATAGACCTTCTTTTCGATAGTAGACGCGGGGTCGGTGGAGATCTTGTCGTCGTCGCGCTCGATCACGAGGAACTCGCCGTTGCCGAGGGAAACCGCGTCGCCAATCTTGTCGGCGCGGCTATTAGGTTCGCCGCCGAGGTTCGGATTGTCCATCACGTAAAGGAACTGGCGGGTGGCCAGGGTGGCGGGATTGAACTCGACAATGCGGATGTTGCGCATGCCATTGAGCGCGCTGTTCGCTAGGGTGGACGGGTTGCGCAACGGGCTCTGCACGAAGGCGTAAATCCTGCCGTTGTCGAGCGCGATGGCTTCAAAGCCGCGGTTCTGGCGGCGCTGGGCAATCACCGGCGGCAGCGCCTCCACTCCGAAGGTGCCGGGAGCGGCACCGGCCGCGGCAGCCGTGCCGAGGGGCACGTAACGCTGGATCAGCACACCGGCGGCATCGAAATGATAGATTGCCGGGCGATATTCGTCGCACATCCACATCGAGCCGTCGGCCGGATCGATCACGATCCCTTCGAAGTCACCGCCGAGCGGATCCAGCGGCAGCGTATTTCCTAACAGATCCACCGGAACCTCGTCATTGTAAGGCGCACTGGCGGAGCTGCTGATGGCGGTGTTGGGCAGGCCGGTGAGCGGCACGCCGGGAGCGCTTTGCAGGGCGATGCGCTGGGTCAGGGTGATGGCACCGCTGTTACTGTCCCACTCGAAGCGCACCACCTCGGGAGCGAAACCCGGCAGGAGGAAAGGCCGCAGGATGCCGGTGGGTTCCGCATTCGGGCCGCGATCGGTGTGGGCTACGAACTTATGGCGGCCGGTGGCCGGATCGATGCCTTCGAAGGCGAGACCGGAGAAGCCGCCCAGCGGGATTTCCTGGCCAGCCAGGGTGGTGCCGATCGATGGCAGTTGCGAGGCATCGAAATTGTAAAGCGAGGCGCCCGCAGCGACCGCCGCGTGGTCCTTGAAGCCGAGCGGCACCAGTTCCTTCACCGTGGCGCTGTTGATATCAATGATGGCAAAGGCGTTATTTTCCTGGCAAACCACCCATGCAGTTTTGGAATCGTGCGAAACGGTGATATATTCCGGCTCCATGTCCTGGGCCACCGTGGCATTTGGCCCGAAAACCCGGATCGCCGGGTTGAGTGCGACGTTGTTGAACTTTTTGAAATCCGCCGTGCGCACACTGGATTGTGTGAGCTTTTTGGCACCACCCGCAAGGTTGATAATGCTCACCGAGCCCTCCGGATCGATCGTGTAAGCGGAGTTCGGCTCGCCCTCATTGGCGACGAGCACAAATCGGCCGTTCGGGGTGAAGGTGAGCATGTCCGGCAGAGCTCCGACCTTCACCGAGGAGAGAAAGTTGAGATTGCCGTCGAAAAACACCACCGATCCGGGATCGGTCTTCTTGTCCGCCTCGACGGCCACGGCGATGATTCCCTCGCGCACGGCGACGGAATTGGCTCCGGCTCCAAAGGCCTTCAAGCTGATGGAGCCGAATTTTTCCGGCGCCGTGGGATTGGCGATGCTGATCACGTCGATTTCAGCCGACAGGGCATTGACCACGAACAAGCGCTGGGTGGCCGGATCGTGTGCGACGATCTCAGCAGCGCTGACACCGATTTGTCCGCTGGCATAAGTGCCGATGGGCGACAAACTGATGCTCCTGGCAACGCTGGCAGGCACCTTGGCGGTGGCTGCCAGCAAACCGGCGAGGATAAGTAAGGATGTGTTTGGCTTCATAGTTTTGGATGGATCCCGCCATCCCGGATCAGTCCGGTGCGGCAAACCCTAGCCATAGGTGGCACCCCACCCGGCCAACAACTGCCAATAAGTTACAGTGTCGCCACACACATTGATTGACAGGAGTTTGCTTCCACGGGAAAGCATCCAGGAAGGGATCAGGAACGCGGTGGAGGGTCCTTCCCTCCTCCGCCGCCGATTGGGATTACTTCAGAATCCCGGAATTTTGATTGCTCGGGGATTGACGCGACCATGTCCCCTACCTACTCTCCGCCAATTTCCAACAGCCCAAACCCATGACTCCAGCCACCCACGCATTCCGCGAGATGAAATCAGTGGTCGTCCGTTTCGCCGGTGATTCCGGTGACGGAATGCAGATCGTTGGCGAACGTTTCACCGACACCAGCGTCACCGTTCCCAACGCCATCGCCACTTTTCCCGACTATCCGGCGGAAATCCGCGCTCCGGTCGGAACCATCGCCGGGGTTTCCGCATTCCAGGTCCATTTCGGCAGCCAAACCGTGCTGACACCCGGTGACGAACCGGACTCGCTGGTCGCGATGAATCCTGCCGCGCTCGCCGTCCATCTCCAGGATCTAACCGAAGGTGGCCTGCTGATTGCGAACACCGCCGCCTTCACTCCGGAAAACCTGGCCATGGCCGGCTACGCGACCAATCCGTTGGAAGATGCCGAATTGCTGAAAAAATACGAGGTCATCCCGCTCGACATCACCGGCCTGGCTGTCGAGTCACTGAAGGAAAGCACGCTCACCCCGCGCGAAAAGCTGCGCACCAAGAATTTCTTCGCCCTCGGTTTCACCTATTGGGTGTATGGCCGCCCCTTGGAACCCACCATTGCATACATCAACTCAAAATGGGCCACCAAACTGCCAGCCGTCGCCGACGCCAACATCCGCGTGCTCAAAGCCGGATACTTCCTCGGCGAGACCACTGAAACCACGCGCAACCGCTACATGGTCGCCCGCGCGGAGGTGGCACCCGGCATCTACCGCAAAATCTCCGGCAACGACGCCATCGCCCTCGGCCTCATCGCCGCAGCGAAAAAGTCCGGGCGCCAGATGTTGTATTCCGGCTATCCCATCACCCCGGCGTCTTCGATCCTGGAAGCGCTTGCCGCTTTCAAACACTTCGGCGTGAAAACCGTGCAGGCCGAAGATGAAATCGCCGCGATCGGCGTAGCGCTCGGTGCCAGTTTCGCGGGGCAGATCGGCGTCACCGGCACCAGCGGACCCGGCATGTGCCTCAAGAGCGAGTTCATCGGCCTGGCCATTTCCACCGAACTCCCCCTGGTCATCGTCAATGTCCAGCGCGGCGGACCCAGCACCGGGCTGCCCACAAAAACTGAACAATCAGATCTCCTCCAGGCACTCTACGGCCGCCACGGTGAAAGCCCGCTGCCCGTGGTCGCCGCGAACTCGCCATCGGATTGTTTCCGCGCCGCCTTCGAAGCCGTCCGCATCGCCCTGGAGTTTTCCACCCCCGTCATCCTCCTCAGCGATGGTTATCTGGCCAACGGCTCCGAGCCCTGGAAGATCCCGGACGAGAACTCGCTTCCTGAAATCAACAAACCCTTTGCGGATGAATCCAAGCCGTATGTCACCTTCGCCCGTGACCCGGAAACCCTCGCCCGCACCCAGGCTATCCCCGGCCAACCCGGACTCGAACACCGCCTCGGCGGACTGGAAAAGGATACCAAAGGCAGCATCAGTTATGATTCCGAAAACCACAGCGAAATGACCCGGCTGCGCGCCGCCAAGGTCGAAGCCGTGGCCAAAACCATCCCGCCGCTCAACGTCACCGGCGACCGCACCGGGAAGTTGCTGGTCCTCGGCTGGGGCGGCACCCACGGGGCTATCACCTCCGCCGTCGAGTCCCTCCGCCTCGAAGGTTTCGAAGTCAGCAGCACCAACCTGCGCTACCTCAATCCCCTGCCCCCCGATCTGGCCGGCCTGCTCAAGGGCTTCGACAAGGTTCTCATTCCCGAACTCAACGGCGGCCAACTATCACTAATAATCCGCGCCCGTTTCCTCGTCGATGCCATCCCGATGCCCAAAATCATGGGCCGCCCGTTCAAAGTCAGTGAAATCCGGGAGCGCATCCTCCAACTCATCCACGTCTGAAACCCACCACCATGGCCACTGAACTCCTCGACGCCCCCGACGCCCCCGTCGTTCCCGAACTCACCCGCAAGGACTTCGTCACTCCCAATGACGTCCGCTGGTGCCCCGGCTGCGGCGACTATGCCATTCTCAACTCGCTCCAGCGCACCCTGCCGGAGCTTGGGATCCGCCGTGAGAACTTTGTCATCATCAGCGGGATCGGCTGCTCCAGCCGCTTTCCCTATTACATGCAGACTTATGGGTTTCACACCATCCACGGTCGCGCGCCCACCGTCGCCACCGGCGTCAAGGTGGCCAATCCCGGTCTTTCCGTCTGGCTCGTCACCGGCGATGGCGATGGCCTCAGCATCGGTGGCAACCACCTGATGCACTTGCTGCGCCGCAATCTCAACGTCAACGTCCTGCTTTTCAACAACCGCATTTATGGTCTGACCAAAGGCCAGTATAGCCCCACCTCCCCCGTGGGCACCAGGACCAAGACCACCCCTACCGGCTCGGTGGACCGCCCGCTCAATCCTCTGCTCTTCGCCCTCGGCGCGGAAGCCACTTTCATCGCCCGCACCATCGATAACAACCCCAAGCACATGGTGGAAACCTTCAAGGCCGCCCACGCCCACAACGGCGTATCCTTCGTCGAGATCCTTCAGAATTGTGTCATCTTCAACGACGCCGCGTGGGACCCGGTCTACGCCAAGGAAAGCCGCGACAACAACATGTTATCCCTCGAAGCCGGCCAGCCCCTGCTCTTCGGCAAAAACAAGGAAAAGGGCCTCCGCCTCAACGGCCTCGTCCCCGAAATCGTCGATGCCGCCACCGCCGCTCCCGGTGAGATCCTCACCCACCGCCCCGACCACCCCAGCCCGCTCTATTCACAAATGCTCGCCACCCTCGGCCTGCCGGACTTCCCGACCCCCATCGGAGTGATCCGCAAAATCGAGGGCCCCACCTACGAATCCCTCATCCACACCCAGGTCGAGGAAGCCAAAGCCAAACGCGGCGAGGGCACATGGAAGGAACTGCTGCACGGCAACAGCACGTGGACCGTCGAGGCGGAGGAATGAACTTTGTTGGCCGTCGCTGCGGCCCATTGAACTCCGTGTTAGTATCGAGCAAATGAAGCGCCTTGGTGATCCCCGATACAAAGTGGAGGTCAGGCATCAAATGTTTTTGTCCCCGGCAAATATGTTTCCACGAATTATTCGAAACTTGTTTGAATACCGGGATTCCATTGTTCACAACAGTTAGCCTGGCCGGAGAAAGCTGATCGCCGGCTTTTTATCTGGCCGATGGTCCTGCTAAATTCAAATACCATCCAATTTGGGGCGCTTGGTTCAAGAACTTCAGCCCTCCGGCTGGTGGCCAAACCCGCGCATCAAACGCCAAAGGCACAGGACGAATCCTGTGCCTTTGAAAGTGGGAACCCGGTGAGGAGGGTTATCCCCTGATGAAGAAACGCCTCCCAGCACCAAGGCCGCCCAGCACAAGGCCCAGCAGGACCACCGTGGCACCGCCGTCCGGAACGCGGGTCCCAGCGGCAAATCCTCCGATCCTCACCTGGCCGGAATCCGCAAATGTGGTGTCCGTCGAGTTGAAGTTCACCGTTGTGATCCGGGCGTCACCCAAGGCATCAATCCGGAAAAAGTTTTGACCATTACTATTGACGGAAAAAGATTCCGTAAAGGGTCCCAGTCCATCCCCGAGCAGATAGTTCACGGTGAAGTTGATCGTGCCATCACCGGCAGAGTTGGTAACATCGGGATTGATGACCGCAGCAGTAAACGTCGCGTTATTCTCAAGCCCGAAGGTCAGACTCGTGAAGGGATTATTCCCCGCCCCTCCTTCGATCCGGGCCTGGCCTCCGTTCCCCAAAATCAACCCGGAACCCGAGGGGGAGGTAAACCGTGCCACAAAGGCAGAATTAGCTCCGCTAAAATTGCCTTGAACGAATAATCCCGAATGTTGCAGGGTCCCGTCATTGAACAAAACATTGCTGACACCGTCGTTGTTTACGCCGGTTGAAATATCAGTCGGGCCCACGCACCATCAGCATCCGGAGGCTCCCGGTCATATGCCGCCTTTACCGCCGCTCGTTACCCTTCCCGCAGCATGGGCACCAGGAGCAGTCAGGCATTAGCCCAAAATTACGGATCCGGGGCTGCGGGGGGCTGTCCCGGGCCGGGGGCGGGGCAGGAGAAACGGCGGCGCACCCAGCGCCGGAGCCGCTGCCAGGGGGTGGCCTTGGGCGGTCGGCGGAGCTTTGCGGCGAGCCGGTCGCCGCGGGCGCGCAAGCTTTTGATTTTTTGATCCCGCACCGCCAGCTTTTCCGAAAGGCGGGCGATTTTCTGCTGTGCGGAGGCTGAGATCACGGAAATTTGTTCCGAAAGTTGCATGATTCGATGCTCCGCCCAGCTGGCCGCGATTTCCGCAGCGAGTTGGAAATGGCGGATTTCCTGACGGACGGGGTCGTGCGGGGGCGGCGGGACGGGGGCGATGGGTTGCCAGGATGCAGCGAGGCGTTGCGCGGTGAGACGGGTGCGCCGGAGGGCGTTGGGGATGGCCTCGGGGGAATCGGGCGCCCACGGCTCGAACTCCCCCATGGCGTCCTCCCATTGTGTCAGGAAGCGGGCGCGGTTCCGCAGGCAGAGAAAATCCCCGAACGCCCGGGTGGAGCTGGATTTGGCATGGTGCCGCAAAGAGGAGGCCGGCTCGCAGAGGATGATAGCCCCCAGCCGCCGCAGGCTCATGGCAAGGCTCACGTCGACATAATAAGCAGGATAAATCCGCTCATCCAGGCCGCCCATGGCATCCCAAAGCGAGGTGCGGACGAGGATACAGCAGGTGCCGAGGTAGTCGACAGGCCATGGCTGGTCCGGCAAGTCGGCCGGGACCGGGACGGGCGAAGTGAGTCCATTCCGCCAAAGAATGGAACCGGCATGCTGCCGGGTGCCATCCGGATTCAGGACCCGGCTTCCGATGGCTCCGGCGGCCGGGTGCGCGGCGGCGGTGGCGAGCAGGGGCTCCAGCCAGCCGGGGCCGATTTCCACGTCATCATGCAGCAAAACCAGAAACTCCCCGCCGGCCAGACTGCGGGCCCGGTTGTAGCCGCCGGCCACCCCGAGATTGGCGGCGGATTCGGCAATTATCAAACCGGTGCACTTTTCCCGCACCAAGGAGCGGACCGCGTCGGTGGGGCCATTGAGCACCACGATCACCTCGCAGGGCACGGAGGGCGGCAGGTGGGCGGCCAGGGACCGGAGGCAGGCCCCCAGTTTCTCCGCCTGGCTGGTAGTGGGGATGAGCAGGGAAACCCGGGGTGCCCGCGCCAGAGGCAGCCGGACCGGCAGCGCAGGATCGTTCATAACGGAGGGGAACCCTGGAGTTAGAATCCCTGAATATCCCCGAATTGATATGGGATCAGATCCGTCCCCACGGGCAGCCGGTATTTGTCAGGCGAGCTGTGGTCATACTGGATGGTGGGGAAATTCACCACCATGACGTCCTTCTTCCCGATGTTGTGATCGGCGTGCCACACGCCGGTGGGAATGCTGAGCAATTGGCGGCGGTGTTCGGTCAGGAAGATTTCCTGCACAAGTCCGAAGGTCGGGGAGTCCTCGCGGGCATCATAGAGCACCACTTTCATTTCGCCTTGCATCAGGCAGTAGCGGTCGTCGTGGACTTTGTGCATGGCCCATCCTTTGACCCAGCCGGGCCGGATCGTGTAAAAGTAGGTGAAGACCATGGGGGCGTCGTGGAAACCCCAGCGCGGATCATACATTTCGCAGACGGTGCCGCGGTCGTCGGTGTGCAGTACGAGGTCGCGCATCTTCACGCCATGCACGGACCGGGCGCAGGGTTTTCCTTCGGGAGTGACCGTCATGCCGTCGCGGATGCTGGCTTCGCTCAGGATTTCGGAAATCGGTTTGGAGGAGGACATGTAAAAAAAGTTTAGCAACAGTTATCCAGTGAATCCGTTTTGCGAAGCAAAATTTTCCCGTCGCCCCGGCAGTGCCTGATTTCCCTCCCCCGACGCTCCGGCTGGGGAGCGGTCCATCGGCTCCCTGACTGGGTTTTGGAAAAATCGATGCCGGAAAGCAGCAACCGCAACAGCAGCAGCAGCAGCAGCAGTCCGCTGTGCCGCTGTGCGGGAGTGTCAGGTGGTGCGATGCGGATGCCCCGGCCCGGCCACCGCGGCAGGCCATGCGCACCGGTCCCGTTCCAGCCGGTTTGTTCTATTTTGCTAGGATCTCCTTCATCACCATACTAACGTCTCCTTTCCGGCGTCAGGACGCGCTGGCGTGCTTCTTCCGGCAATCCGCTCTGTGCCAGCCAGGCCATGGCTGCATCGGGATCCCGCCGGTAAAAGATCTGTCCGGCCCGGGTCAGGGAGTTTTCGCGCAACACCGGGTCAGCGATGTCCTGGGCCCACGCGATGGCGGTTTGAGGATCCTGCCACGCATAACCCGTGGCAAAGCCGCTGATAGCGGCATCGCGTTGCGGGGTTTTGGGCATCGCAAAAAGATAGTCCCCGGCGGCTACCGGGTCCCGGTCTTCCCAATCACTGAAGGCTCCGCTTAGGCCCTGCTTCTGCCCCGGGCTGGCAGGCAGACTCTCCAGCCAGCCCACTGCGGCAACCGGATTGGACTGCGCCCAACGGGCCCCGACCTGTTCGATGCTCCGGCTGGCGTAGTCCTGATCCGCCAAACCCGCAGCCCAGCGTGCGGCAGCCTCCGGGTCCCGCCTCACATAAACTTCCGCCACCTTGCTCATGGCATTGCCCTTCAGGGGGCCATCGCTCAAGGATTCAACCCAGCGGGAAGCTGCTTCCGGCCCCAAATGGCGGACCGTTGCATTGGCGACCGATTCCATCAACCCACCCGCTTGGGAGTTTCCTTCCTGTCCCAGTCTGACCACATATGCAGTGGCAAGGGCGGGGTCGTTGTCCGAGAGGCCTGAAACCACACTGGCCACCAACTCGTCGCGCTGGCCGAGCAGTTCGGCCGGCAGTTGGTCAAGCAGGGCCATCGCCTCGCCCGGGTTGGCGGCGGCCCATCCCGTCAGGGTGGCGGTGAGATCAGCCTCCGGACTTTTGGCCGCGTGGGCGAAGGCCGCTTTGCCATCGATGGCACCCCAACTGTAATGGAAATCCCGCCACTGATCGGGGTCGGCCCCAAGGACGACCATTTGTTCACGCACCGCCGCGGCATTCTCTGGAGTTAGCGATTCCAACAACCGGGAGAAAGCGAGGCGGCGGGTGATGGGGTTCCGGTCACGCAGGGCCTGCCCGATCAGAGCACTCAAATCTCCCGAGGATGATTCAAGACTGCCAAACAAATTCCCAAGAGAACTTCCGTCGCGGGCGCGGGAGCCGGGGCGCTCTGCTTGCTTGCGGGTCAGGGGGCCCGACGGAAGGGAAGCCCGCTGCGCCCCCGTGCCCGGCACTACCGAAGCCGCAGAAGACTCAAGGCTGGACCTGCCCGCGGTGCGGTGCGATCCCCCGGCGAAAGCGATCACCACTGCGACCGCCCAACAGCCGTGCATCAAATAATTTCTTTTCATAATCAATACAGAGTTCGCAGAAAGTCATTGCCCGCCCGGCTGCCCGGATCCCCGGTGCAGGGCGCACGCATGGATCAAAAAACGTTGCGGTCGTTTGATGGCGGATGAGGAACGGGTCGGGGGATCATGCATGGGGGAGTGAGCGGGGGGTTCGAAGGCGGGGGGGATGAATTCGGTGCGCGGCAGGTGCCCGAGGAAAGGGAACAAGGAACTGCTTCTGGCTCTTTACGCTTCACCGGCACGGCTGGGTCCGGCAGTTTTCCATCCGTGCCGGATAGAAGGATCCCCCGGCCCTCCTCCGCTTGGGAAAACCCAACAGAGGATTGGCCGGATCTCCGGGCAGATCGTCATTACCGGAAACGACAGGGCCATTTATGTGGTCCCTTGACTTCGGTCCGCACGTCCGGTTGGCGGCAGTTTCCTGATACAAATAGCTACCTCCACCTCCAGAGGCCTCCCCGGGGATCAATGCAACAGCATGCCCCGGAGCGGTGGCAGGCTGTTGGCGCCGAACCTTCAGGAAACCTCCCTCGACTTCGCACACAACCCGGATGGCGGGGCGTTCGTTTCTTCATGGCCCACCCTGCAACGGAAGACTGGGCGTTGCCATGTGCCGCCCCGCTTTTTTCTCCGGGGAAAAAAATCAGCCTGCATTTTCAGACCCTATTTCTTCTCATGAAAGTGATTCAGTCACCGCAACAGATTTCACAGCTTATCCGTTATGCCTGGGAGGACCGCACCAGTTTCGAGGAGATCAAGGAACGGACCGGCCTGACGGAATGTGAAATCATTGATATAATGCGGCGTGAGTTGAAGCCTTCCAGTTTCCGTCTGTGGCGGAAGCGCGTCAGTGGCAGGATTACCAAACACCGCCGTTTGTTGGAACAGCGTCTCAAGGGCCCACCCCCTGGGGATTGATGTCCCAGCTCTGGGGGAAGGCTTTATTCGCTGGTCATTATCCGCGAAATCCGTAGGGTGATGGCACCCAGATGCCTGGATTTTTGCTGCTTCGGAATGGTGGCGTGGCGCGCCAATTCCTTCAGGCCACGGCAGCAGACAGACCCGACTATGCAGCCCCTCAGTCAGCATCCTGCCATGCCATGAGTCCCCTTGTTTCCTTCCACCACGCCGCCACATGGGCGCTGATTGGCCTGATTTGGACCATTCAACTCGTGCACTATCCGTTATTCGCCAATGTCGGACGGGAATCTTTTGTGGCCTATCATCTGCGGCATACCCGGCGGATCACCTGGATTGCCGCCCCCTTGATGCTTGGCGAGCTGGTGACCGCCGGGTTGCTGGTTTTCGGCGGTTCCCGCGACCCATGGCTGCTCGCCAGTCTGGTGCCCTTGGGATTCAACTGGCTTTCGACCGGGTTGGTGCAGATTCCCCTTCATCAAAAACTTGCGGCGGGTTTTGACGTCAGGGGCCATCAGCGCCTGGTCGCCACCAACTGGTGGCGCACCATGGCATGGAGTCTCCGTGGCGGATGCCTGCTCATGAGCAGCCTTTGAAGGGCTGGGGGTGGGCGGTGCTACCGCCGCGTATGGTCCCGGGGAGCAGCCATCCGGCAGTTTCAAGTTTAAACTGTTTTTAGCGGTTTTTCACCGGGTAAAATTTCTGCGGCCCCTCATCTGCGTGAACTGCGAAGCTTGCCTCCGGCCGGGTCCGGCACGTAGACTGGCCATAAATGAAACTGCACCTCATTGCCTTGATCTTCTGCCTGCCGGTTCTCCTGTCATCGGCAGCGGAGAGCCTGCCGCCTCCTGCCCTTGCGGGTTATACGGGAAAAGTGAGTTATGCCCCCGGGGAGGAAATCACCCTGCATGTTTCCACCAGCCTGCCCACCTTCACAGCGGAGATCACCCGGCATGGCCTCAAACAGGAAAAAGTATGGGAACAGCAGAACCTTTCCGGCAAGGAATACCCCGTGCCGGAGGACAGTTCATCCATGGGCTGCCGTTGGCCGCAGACCCTGACCGTAAAAATCCCCGCCGGTTGGCGCAGTGGTTATTATCAAGTCAGCCTGCATGGAGTCCGGCCGGCTGCCGCCGCATCGGATTCCCCTGTCAGGGCCGAAGCCTCCTGCTTCTTTGTCCTGCGCGCCGGTGAGCCGGGCCGCACCTCACGGGTGCTTCTTCAGTTGAGCACCAATACCTACAACGCCTACAACAATTGGGGCGGCTTCAGCCTTTACGCCTACAACGGGCGGGGCGGCAACCAAGGGCATCAGGTCTCGTTCCAGCGGCCCCCGGCCAGCCAGTTCAGCAATTGGGAGCAGCCCTTTGTGGCGTGGGCCGAACGCAATGGCTTCGCCCTGGAGTATGCCGCCAATAGCGATCTTGAATTTCATCCGGAGATTCTCCCGCACTACCGGCTGGTGCTCAGCGTGGGGCATGACGAATACTGGTCAGCCCCCATGCGCGACCATTTGGAAAAATTCATTGGCCAAGGCGGCAACGTGGCCTTCTTCAGCGGCAATACCTGTTGCTGGCAGGTGCGCTCCAGCCCGGACGGCCAGACCCTCACCTGTTGGAAGCAGAACTTTCCCAGCGATCCGGTCTATGGAGCCCGCGCGGGTTATGCGACCCTTTCCTCGTTGTGGAGCCATCATCTGGTGCAACGGCCGGAAAACCAACTCACCGGCGTGGGCTTCCTCTGGGGCGGTTATCACAAAAGCCATGGGCAGGTCATGGATGGCACCGGGGCTTTCACGGTGCACCGGCCCGACCATTGGATTTATCAGGGCACCGGCCTGAAGCGTGACGACTCCTTCGGTGCCAAGGACACCATCGTTGGTTACGAGTGTGACGGCTGCGAAATCGAGTGGAAGGAAGGCCTGCCCTTCCCAACCCACCGCGATGGCACTCCTGACACCTTTCAAATCCTGGCCAGTGCCCCGGCTCAGTGGCATCCGGATGATTGCCAGTGGTATGAGCGTTGGGAAAATGGCCGCAAGGGCAACGCGGTGCTCGGCGTCTATCAACGCGGCGGCACTGTCTTCACCTGCGGCAGCACGGATTGGGCACACGGCCTGCGCGGCGGCGATCCTGTCGTGGACCGCATCACCCGCAATATCATGGAAAAGCTCTCCCGATGAAATGCCTCGCCCTGACGCTTCTCCTCCCTGCCCTGCCGGTGGGGGCGGCCGGACCCTTCACCCTGCGGGCCGACCTCGACAGCGACGGCACCGCCGAGCAGGTGCAAATCGCAGAAGACGGCATCACCGTAACCGGTGGGAAAATGGCGGGCCAATTCCCCCGGCCTGCGGGCGTTCCGGTTCCGTCAGGGGATGCCCCTGACAGCGGGATCCGGTTTGCGGATTTGAATGGCGATAGCATGGCCGATCTCCTGTTTGCCGATGAGGCCCACGAGGCCATCCACCTCTGGACGAGGCAGGCCCGGGCGGATCTGGGCTGGCTGCCCGGCTGGTCCCAGCAGGTGCGGCGCGCCCCCCGCACCACCGGCCCTGACCACTTGCCTCCCCTCATCGGGACCACCGTGTCGGTAAAGGACGGCATCCTGACTATCCAATCGCCCACCGGCGGCAAAACCACCCTGACGGCCCGGACCCTGATCGCCCTGCCCATGCCGCCTCCGCTGCCGCCGGAGCAGGGTTTGTTATCCCTCCGCCTGCCCGACGGCTTCCGCGCGGAGCTGGTGGCCCATGAGCCGCAGATCACCGACCCCGCCGCCTTCGAGTGGGGCCCCGATGGCCGCCTCTGGGTGGTGCAGATGAATGACTATCCCACCGGCATGGATGGCAAGGGCCAGCCCGGCGGGGTGGTGAAAATCCTGACCGACCGCGACCGCGATGGCCGCTATGAGGATACCACCGTGTTTGCCGATGAACTGCCCTTTCCCACCGGTGTCATGCCTTGGCGGCAGGGGGCTCTGATCGCTGCCGCTCCTGACATCATTTACGCCGTTGACCACGATGGCGATGGCCGGGCGGAAACCCGCGAGGTGTTGTTCACCGGATTCACCCCCGGCAACCAGCAGCACCGCTTCAATGGTTTCGAGTGGGGCCTCGACGGCTGGATCTATGCGGCCAATGGCGACAGCGGCGGCACGGTGACTTCGGTCAAAACCGGAAAGACCCTCGCCATCAGCGGACGCGATGTGCGGTTCCGTCCTGACACCGGAGAAATTGAAACCGTCTCCGGCATGACGCAATACGGCCTGCGCCGCGATGACTGGGGGCATTGGTTTGGCAATAACAATCCATCCTGGCTCTGGCAGGTGACCCTCCCGGAACACTATCTGAAACGGAATCCCCAGCTCGCGGTCCAACGTGTCAGGAAGCCCCTCGCCAACTATCCTGACGCCACCCGGGTCTTTCCCGTCAGCCCACCCCTTGAGCGGCCCAATCAGCCGTGGTCGCTGAATCACGTCACCAGCGCCTGCTCCCCCGCCCCCTACCGCGACACCCTGTTCGGGCAAGCCTTTGCCGACAACGTCTTCATCGCCGAACCCGTGCATAACACCGTGCACCGCGAGGTGCTGTCGCGCGACGGCAGTGGTTTCCGCAGCCAGCGCGCCGCCGGGGAGGAAGCCCGGGAGTTTCTCGCCAGCACCGACAATTGGTTCCGTCCGGTCTTCCTCCGCACCGGTCCGGATGGTGCCCTCTGGGTGGCGGATTATTATCGCTTCGTGCTGGAGCATCCGGAATGGATTTCCCCGGAAATGCAGGCCCGGGTGGATCTGCGCGCCGGTTCCGACCGCGGCCGCCTTTACCGCATCGCCCCCATGGATTCCCCGCGCCGCCCGGTGCCGGACCTCTCCACCATGCCGGCCCCCGCCCTCGTGACGGCCCTGAACAGCAGCAACGGCTGGCAGCGCGACATGGCCCAACGCCTTCTCCTCGAGCGGAAGGATCCTGCGGCTCACGCCCCCCTCCGGGCCCTGCTCACTCCCGCCCATCTGCCGCAGGTCCGGTTGCAGGCCCTCGCCACCTTGGGCGGGTTGGGTGCCTTGGACGAAGCCACCCTCAGCGCCGCCCTGACGGATCCCCACCCCTGGGTCCGCTGCGCCGCCCTGCGGGAAAGCGAAGCCTTCCCGGTCGGGTCCCTCTTCCCCGCCGTCGCCGCCCTCGCCCGCGATCCCGATCCCGCCGTGCTCCTCCAGGCCGCCTTCACCCTCGGCTTCTGGCCCCCGGAGCGCAGCGAACCCGTCCTTGCCGAATTGTCAGCACACCCCGATGAAGACGTGCGGGTGGCCGTCATGTCCTCATTGCGTCCTGACAGCCCCCTCTTCCACCGCCTGAAACAAAAGGAAGTCATCCCTGCCGCCATCCGCCCTCCCGACCTCCAATCCCATTCCCCCGACCGTCAAAAAGTCATCGCCGCCTACGCCGCTGTGGAAAAGCTCCCCGGGAATGCCGCTGCCGGCCAGCCGCTTTTTGAATCCCTCTGCGCCCTCTGTCACCGGCTGCGCGGTCAAGGCCATGAGGTCGGCCCGGATCTCGACATGACCGCCAACAAACCGACCGGCTGGCTCCTCGCTAATATCCTCGACCCCGCCCAGACCGTGGAAGCCCGTTACCGCGGCTGGACCGTCACCGCCGCGTCCGGCCCCGTCCTCAGCGGCGTCATCTCCGCCGAGACCGTCAACAACCTCGTGCTCCGCTTGCCCGGCGGGGCCGAACAGGCCGTGCTCCGCAGCGACATCACCTCCATGCAGCCTGTCCCTGGCTCTCTAATGCCCGCCGGCTTCGAGTCCGCCCTAACCCCCCAGCAAATGGCCGATCTCCTGCAATGGATCCGCCAGGCCAAATGACCACCCACTCCAGCAGCGGGCATGGGCCAATCTGATGAATGATTGGCCGGACGACGAGGAACCGCATGTCGATTCCCGTAACGTCGAACCCCAAATGGCCGCCCACAAACCCGGACGGCGGTAACCTATCCAATTCACTTCATCTTCAGACTGCTTTTTTCCATCTCCCGCAAAATGTCCTGGTTCCGGGTCAATTGCACCGGTTTCGTCAAGTGAGGGTGGAAACCCGCTTCCTGTGCGAGGCGCTTGATCGGGGTGGTGAAGATCTTTCGGGATGTGACCGAACAGCGGAAGGCCGAACAGGATCTCCGGGAGAGCGAAGCCCGCCATCGGGCTATCCTGTATCCTGGAAAAGGCGTTGGATTGCGTCATCCCGATGGATTAACACGGCAAGGTGGTCGAGTTCAACCCGGCGGCGGAACGGACGTTTGGCTACTCCCTTGAAGAAGTAACAGGGCGTGAGCTTGCCGATCTCATCATTCTGCCGTCGCTGAGGGAGCGGCATCGGCAGGGGATGGCGCGCTATCTTGCTACCGGATGTCCGGGAGACGTGCCGTGGACGGGCGAAGGGGGCAGGCACGGCGACAGCACGCACCGGGAATTCAGCCCCGCCGGGTGCAAGATCCGACGGTGCCCGTTCCGGCGGCAGTCTCCGATGGGCAGGCCGAGGCACGAGGCGGGGAGGGCGGAGTCTGCTGCTGGAAGCCGTTAAGAAAAATGAACCTCCGCCGGTATGCTGCCTGGCAACGGCTGCATTCGGGACGACACCTCAATGGCAGGGGAGGGCCGGAGGTCGATTGCCACCTGACTAGTGGGCCGCGAGAGGCCGGGGTCCGCCAAGCTACTCGAACTTAATATAGGCGACGCCTTGGAGCTGCAGATCGATCAGCCGGGGAAAGGCACCCACCACCATTTTCACCCCGGGCATCAGTTCGGCGGCGACCACTTTCTTTTGCCGCATGGTGTCTTCACAAAGTTCAATCTCCACTCCCTTTTTCACCAGCTCCGCAATGGCGGCCGCGTTCTGGTTTTCGGGCTTCTCGGCACCCAGCCGTTTACGGGCTTCCGCATTCGAAACAGCCGCTATAGCTGTCCCGTGATAGACCAAGTGCAGATGCACTTGGTCGGCGGTGATTCCCTGTTTTTCATAGGTGTTGAGCAGCTTCCGGGCGTAGAACAAGCCTTTGTTCAAGCCTTCATGCTGGGCGTCATCACTGATCTGATAAACGATGCGTATATTTTCGCGCACCTGAAGAGGTATGGTGACCGGAGCAGGTTCGGCAGCATTTATCCGCGTCGTGGTGGTCATGCAAAGAGCAAGGAAAAGAGTAAGGCAGGGGTGGATTATCATTATAAGCATAGGGGTTGGGGGGTGGAATTTTATTCTGGACGGTTTTCCGGTGGGGGGGGCTGTTTCCAAGGAAGGTGGCCCTCCACTTCAAGTTGAAGGGAAAAGCTGAGGAACGTCCGAATCAGCACGATAAGACCCAAAACGACTACGTTATCAAAAGTGGGAGCCACCACCACCGTTCGGATAATATCACCGGCCACGAGGAATTCCAATCCAAGGAGAATGGCACGTCCCATGTTCTGCCGGAAAAGACGATAAGAATTTACCTGCACGTTTTTTCGCCCGAGGATAAATTGACCGGTGGCAAAAATTGCCCCGCACACTATTACAAGAACGCCAGCCGCATCCACGGCAGTGCCGATGTTGTCCACAAAGTCACGAAAAGCCATCATTGAGGGGAATTGGTTTGGCCAAGTCTGCTGAATTCAAGGAGCGGAAGGCTTTATAAGGAAACCAACAGGCCTGGTTATATCAACGGCATTTTTGACTAACCGATGATGGACGCTGGGACGTCCCCAAACGGACCATCAACGTGAATCACGTGGAAGTTTTCGCGAGCAAGGAAGGGAACCGCCAAGCTGGCCCGCAGACCGCTGCCGCAGTGGACATAGCGCGGTTGAGTGCGGGGCACTTCCGCAAGGCGCGCAGCCAGCCGGTTATAGGCGACGTGTTTGGCTCCTTGGATGTGCGTTTCCTCATATTCCCCCACGCTTCGGACATCCAGCACCGCCGCGCCGGGATGCATGGCGAGGGCTTTAGGCAATTCTGCCGTGGTGATCCTGCGCTGTATAGCAATCAGACCGTGGTTCTCCGAATCGATTCCGAGGGCTTCGTCTGCCGGAATCCACGCTTCGACCTTGTCCAACCCAATGCGCACCAATTGCGGCACCGCTTCCGACACTTCTGCTTCATTGTCGGCCACCAGAATGATGGAGGCATCTTCCGCCACGTAGGAAACCAACCTCTCTCGGAACTGGCATTGGAGCTTATCTCCACCCGTTTCCGCGCCCTCGGCGATATTGAATTTCACAAATTGGGGGGTTAATTCTGGGGCGGCAAACTACCGGAAATGGAATCCTTATCAGGGACGCGCGCTGCAGTTTCTACCGGGGGGAGTGCAGGATGGGGTTGCTCCTTGTGGGTAGAAGCCTGTTTTCCCTTTGGACTCATTCCAAAAAATAAGCCAAGAACCCCGCCGTAAAGTGCTCCCCGCCACCACGTTGAGGTAAGGGGACAGGCACCTGATGTGCATTGTCCGAAATAGCCCAGAGCGGCCCCGAGGGTTGCGCCTATCAGAACCGCAATTATCACCGGCCCGTTCGCGAACAAAAATGAGGATTTCATGTTGGGGTGGGGGTTGGGAGTCTAGGTTGTCCAGTCCGAGCAAACCCTTCTAAAATTTGACCGGCAATGGCCGGACTTACTTCTATAGCGCCATATGGCGATGCAGGACTTTAAAATAATTCTCTTTTCAGCAACCGCGCAGCTTTTGTGATCCGACCTCGAGACGGCCGACCCGTCGAGGGGCTTTGGATCCTTTTTGTTTCATTGGCGGCCCGCCCCTAGGGTGGTCCGATCCCGCAAGGTAAAAGTTACTCGCTCAAAAACCTTTCGCCGCCAGCATTATGTAAACGATCATCAGAATCGCCAGCAAAACTACCCCCGTCGTCACCCCTACGACCATACCGTGAGCGGGCCGGACTTCTCCACGCTCAATGGCCCGATGGACGATACAACAATGCCAAGCCGCAAGAATCAGGATAATACTTCCGAACGCCATCATCCCGATGCCCAAGTGGAGCGATATGCCAATGCTTTGCATTTCCTGTTCAGGGTCCAAGCGTGCGGCGAGATCACGTAACCAGAGACTGGATTTCGCCACGACAAAACCAAGGCTGATGACGGCAATCGCCGTCCGGACCCAAGCAAGGAAAGTTCGCTCAACAGCCAAATGCTCCGAGATGCGCTGGTGGTCCGGCAAGGTCTCTTTCATACATCCGTTTGGAGCTTTATGCGCACCGGGGCATCCCCGGCTTGATGCGGGCAGAACGGATCGCAGACCAGCCACCAAGGATCAGGATGACGCCGGAGGCCAGGAACAGGTAGTCAAACAGGGACTGCCCATGACTTTCCACGACGTGGTGGACGTGCAGGATATGATGGTTGATAATGCCCTCGACGAAGTTGAAAAGTCCCCAGCCTAGAAAATTGGCGCCGAGAAAAGTTTTACCCGACCACGGCACATCGCGGCGTGCGCCGCATTTCCAGAGCAGGACCAATCCGATGATCGTCATGGTGTAGGTCATGGAATGGAACAGGCCGTCCCAGAACATATTGATCTCCATATTGGCGATGCTCGTTTTGGGAAACTTCGCAGAGAGCATGTTGTGGGTCTGGAGCAGTTGATGGAAAACGATCCCATCGAAGAATCCTCCCAGACCGATGCCCATGAAGGTGCCGGCAACGACGAGCGGTTTTTGATTTGAGCCGGGATTCATGGGGAGGGTTGGTGACTGCCGTTTTTGTGCTGGGTGGAAGACGAACTGGTGCAAAACGGCGGCCAGCCGAAATGGTAGGCGGCAATGGCAAGCAGGAGGATGGGAAACGGGGACGCGACTACGAGCAGTGTGCTCCAAAAGTTTTCGTTGAAGATGCCCGCACGGACCTGCTCTCCGGTGACTGAGTTGCAAATGGGACATGCCGCTGCCGGGAGGGGCGACAAGCCCGCAACCCAGCCGACACTTTTTGAGCCAACGAATCGCGTGCTCATCGCGCCTCCTTTGCCAAGCGAAACGCTTCGTGTGAATCGTTGGGCAACGTCCCGAAGTCACCGCGTAAAATGCGCAAGGCGGTGTGCTCGAGATGGATTTCCCGCTCGGTGCGGATCCCGCTGCGGCGGAAAAGCGGAAGCGGCGGACACCAGCCTTGCAGCGCGTGCTGGAGGAGAAAGGCGGAGATGACGACGGGGACAGCGAACCAGCGCCGGTCCACGGAATATCCCAGCCCCAGAGCTATCAAACTAAGGGAGGCCGCGTTGGCTTCCAACGTGCGCTCTATGTCCCACTCGCAATCCAGTTCCTCGAGCCGAAGCCCAATCGCCTCGCGGCCGCCCGCGAAAACGTTGGAGATATTAGCCAACGTTTCGCGCTCGATGCGGGCATTGATTTCCTCGGCACTGCTGCCCTCGACGCGCGTCGCCCGCGGTGGGAAAGGTAAGTCAGCGGCATTCATAAATTTTAGCGGTCGGAAAAGCGGTGAAGCGCAAACAGCGCGGCCGTCAGCAGCAGAGCAAAACCGGCCACGAAAACGCCGCGCGGGATGTGAAGGAGGTCCGGGAGCATGACCTTGCCGTGGTCGCCCCACGTCTCGACGGTGCGCTTCAGCCAGCCGGACATCTCGGCAAACAAATAGGATCCGGCAACGAGGCCCGCCATGCCAAAGAGCACGTCCCAGCTTCCCTGCCCCAGCGCCGCCGCGCCGGTGCCGGGACAATAGGCGATGAGCGCAAATCCGGTGCCAAAGAGCGTGCCGCCGATGGTCTGCGCGCCGATCCTGGTCGGATGAATGTTCAGATTGACCTTCGCAAAATGATGCAGCGTGAAGACGCCCACCATGCCCACCACGATCGCCGTCAACATGATTCTGGCGACGGTGAAGTCCTGGAGCAGCAGCTGGCCAATGAGAACGTTGTATTTGCCGACACCGCCTTTTTGCAAAAGGAACCCAAAGACGGTGCCGAAGATGATCGCGGCCACGATTTTCCTGCCAGCGGGCACCATTGGAGGCGGCTCGCTGGATTCCTTCACTGCTTTGCCTGGATCGATCATAAGGTGGTGTAGAGGAGCATGGCGGTGGAGATGCCGCCGATGAACATGAAGATGACGGTGAGCCACGAGCCCGCATTGAGTTGAAGGGTGCCGCTGATGCCGTGACCACTGGTGCAGCCGCCGGCCAGCCGCGCTCCCAGGGCCATGAGCACGCCGCCGATGAAGCCCACGACCCCACGCAGAGCAATGCTGTCGCCGAAGCGGTCCACCCACATCGGATGCAGCCATTCATTGCGAATTTCACCGCCCGTCCACGCCGCGAGGAACCCGCCGAGGATCGAGCAGAGGACGAATACGAAACCGTAATTCACGGCGGGCGGATTGCTCTGATAATACCTCAACGACCCGGTGTGCGCGCGCGCGACAACCTTGCCGATGAACCCCGCCACTGTCGCGTAAAACGAGGACGCACCGATGGGCTTGTCAGCAAAATAGAAGGTCATCCATGACAGCATACCGATGCCGGCACCCACCAGATAGGGAGACCATGCGGCACCGTCATAGTCCGTCGCATTGACGCCAATCTCCGCACCATTCGCGAAGGAAGGGACGAGAAGCATTGCCAGCAGGAGCCGTTTCATTCCTTGTCCCCTCCTCCTTCGATGGGGAACCCGGCCTTCTTCCACGCCTGCCAACTGCCGGGCACGTTGCAGACGCTGCTGAAACCTTCCTGCTTGAGGATGCTGGTGCCGATACTCGCCCGGTACCCGCTGTCGCAATACACCGCAACGGGCCGCGTTTTGTCCAGAGCGGCGCACTTTTTACGCAGTTCCGGCAGGAACATGTGCACCGCCCCGGGAACATGGCCGCACTCCCACTCGCCTGGTGCGCGCACATCCACGATCTGCAATGCTGCTCCGGCATCCTTGACTTCATGCACGGTCATCTGGCGGACTTCCTCCAGCGGCAGTCCGGCGTTGTCCCACGACGCCATCCCGCCCACGAGATAGCCGGCAAATCCGGTATAACCGGTGCGGAGAAACAGCTTCACTATCTCGTCGATCTGGCTGTCCTTGTCCATCACGAGCAGGATGGGTTCGTCGGGCTCGAGGAGCCAGCCGGCCCAGATGGAAAGCATCGGAGTGCCGCCAATACTCAGTGCGCCTTTGATGTGCCCGCCGCCGAAGCCCAGCATCATGCGCGTGTCCACAAGCACCCCGGCCTTCTGTTCAATCGCTTCCTTGAAGGCCTTTGCCGGCAGGCCCGGCACGCGTGGCAAATTGCCCAGAACTTTCGGCCCCTTCGCGTTTACCTTCTTCATGAGCGGGTAATATTTCGGCACCGGCGGCGCGTTGCTCAGCGTGTGCTCCTTGAACTTATCGTATTCAGTGAATTGCAGGTAGGGATTGAACTTCCGCTCGTAACCGATAGTGCTCTCGAGCCGGTCGCCGATGTCCGCGCCGCACGGCGAACCGTGACCGTGCGCAGGATAAATGATCACGCTGTCCGGCAGCGCGAGATAGAATTCGCGCAGGGTCTTGAAAAGCTTTTGCGTCAGCTCCTCCGTTTCGCTGGAGCCGAGCAGATCGGGCCGCCCGGCGGAATCCACGAAAAGCGAATCCCCCGTGAGCACTCCCCACGGCGAGTCCGGGCGATCCTTCGCTGCCACGACATAGCTCACATGTTCGGGCGTATGTCCCGGCGTGTGGCGCACCGTTATGATGGTCTTGCCGAAGGTAAACTTGTCCCCATCCTCCACCTTTTCATGATCGAACCCGTAGCGGGCGTCGCCTTCATGGCTGCAATATACTTTTGCCGACCCCACACGGGCACACAGTTCCAGCGCGCCGCTCACCAAATCCGCATGGATGTGCGTCTCGAAAATGTGTGTGATCGATAGCTTCTTTTCGCGCGCCAGGGTGAGGTATTTGTCCACGTCCGGGGTTGGATCGAAGATGGCGGCGACGCCGTCGCTGTCGTCCCCGAGGAGATAGGAAAGTTCCGCGATGCCTTCGGTTTGAATGCGTTCAAAGATGAGTGCCATGATTTTTTTAAGGTTGTGTTAGAGTGGTGCCGTATGGTTTGGGGCGGCGAATTCGCCCGATGATCGCGGGAGCGATGACGATGAGCGTCACCAAGGCGGCGACCCACGGCCACCGCGGGGTGCCGGTGAGCCCGGGCAGCGTCACTTTTCCGTAGTCTGCCATTGCTTTGAGCATCGGCTGCCACGCCGCAAATGCCGCGACATAGAGGCCGGCGCCAACAAGCATTCCGACCACACCAATCATCGCATCGCGCCGACCTTCGCCGCACGCCGCGACGCTCGTGCCCGGGCAAAGCCCGAAGACCGCGAGGCCGGTGCCAAATAACAGCCCTCCCACGATCACACGGGCCAGCGAAGCGGTTTGAACGTGAAACTCCGCCAAACCCATCGCCACCAGCGCATGCACGCCGACGGTGCCCACCGCAATGGCCGTCGCCATGATCTTCACAACGGTGAAATCCTTGAGCAAAAACTGGCCCATCAGCACTTGGAATTTCGCGACTTGGCCTTTTTGGAGGAGGATGCCAAAGAGGATGCCGGTGACGAGACCGAGGGCAAGTTTATCCGGTTCATCAAACATGGTGACGTCCCTCCTTCCCGTAGATCAGGAATGCCACGGTCATGGCTGGCGACCAGGTTTTTTTAGTAAAAATTTTCATGAATCTTGTGAGTGGCCACCACCCCTGCACCGGGAACAAGGATATCTGTCTCTTCTGCATTGGTCATGCCATTGTTCGTAGTCCGCCGTCCTATTGGGAAACTGACGAACTGCCGCGGCGGATGCGTGTGATGGATCGGATGCAGAATGCAGTTGATCAGACGGTGGAACGGGCAATTTGCACGGGGCCTTGCATGGAGTTGAGATCCCCAAGTCACCGCAGGAAGAAGGTCCTGAAACGGGTCTTGGGCCGGGATGCGGGTCTGACTTTTTCTGAAGAAAAACCCTTTTCCAGCGCATCACACGGCTGCTACCATGCCTCATGGGCAAGTGTCCACCCCCAATTAACTACGCCAAACCATGAGCACACTCCCCCCCAAACCAGTTTGCCTCGCCGGCACCGTCTTGACTGAATCCAATGTGGGGTCCGCCGGGAATAAAGGAAATTAGGGCCTGATCGAATGGACGTCCTTAACGATCTACAAAATGAAAATGAGCAGCTCCGCCGGACTGTTCGGGATTTGGTAGCCCTCACTACACTGCCCGCCATTTGGCAGGGTCTCGGGTATGAGGGAATTGCGCGCACCCTGGGTGAGTCGCTGCTGAACACACTGCCGCTCGACCTGATTTACGTCCGCTTCGACGGCCCGGCCGGGAAGGTTCCGGTGGAAATGTTGCTTACGCGGCAATCACTTGATGAGTCGCAGGAGTCCGCGCTGAAGACCTCTCTAACGCCATTGCAGAAAAGCGACCGCGGGGAGCACCCGGCAAAAATCATTGCCGAAGGGCTGGGCACGCTGTGCGCCGCCGTGATGCGAATTGGGACCGGTATCGATCACGGGGTGCTCATTGCCGCGTCCCGAAATCCCGCTTTTCCGACGCAGGAGGAGCGACTGCTCCTGGAAGTGGGCACCAATCAGTCTGCAATCGCGGTGCAACGTTTGCACTCCGAAGCGCAAGTGCACGAGCAGCGGGAGTGGCTGCGGGTGACCCTCGCCAGCATGGGAGACGCTGTCATCGCCACCGACTCCCGGGGGCAAGTCACCTTCCTGAACTCCGTCGCGGAAGATCTAACCGGCTGGTCCATGGAGGATGCCACAGGCAAACCGTTGGAAGCCGTGTTTGCCATTCTCAACCAGGATACCCGGCAGCGGGTCGAGAGCCCGGTGGACAAAGTGCTGCGCGAGGGCATCGTCGTCGGCTTGGCAAATCACACCATCCTGATCGCCAAGGATGGCACGGAACGGCCGATCGACGATTCCGCCGCGCCCATCCGCGACGCGGGGGGGGAATTGATTGGTGTGGTGATGATCTTCCGGGATGTTAACGAACAGCGGAAGGCCGAACAGGATCTCCGGGAAAGCGAAGCCCGCCATAGAGCTATCCTGGAAACGGCATTGGATTGCGTCATCACGATGGATCACCACGGCAAGGTGATCGAGTTCAACCCTGCTGCGGAACGGACCTTTGGCTACACCCGTGATGAGGTCACAGGGCGTGAGCTTGCCGGTCTCATCATCCCGCCCTCGCTGAGGGAGCGGCATCGACAAGGGATGGCGCGCTATCTTGCGACCGGGGAAGGACCGGTTCTCGGCAAGCGGATCGAGATTTCCGCGATGCATGCGGACGGCAGCGAGTTCCCCGTGGAATTGGCCATCACGCGCATCCCGACGGACGGTCCGCCGCTCTTCACGGCCTATTTGCGCGACATTGGGGAACGGACCAGGGCCGAACAATACCGCAATGCGCGCCTCGGTGTGACTCAGGCGTTGAACCAGGCGTCCGATGTTCGGGAGGGGGCAGGCAGAGTCCTGAGGGCGGTGTGCGAAAGCCTATCATGGGATGTCGGGTTCTTCTGGCTTGTGGACAAGGGAGGGGACTGTCTCGAATGCCATCACAGCTGGCACACGCCGGAACTGCCCGTGACTGAATTTGAAGCCGCGACTTTCAGCCGCGCATTTAAGCAGGGCGAAGGGTTACCGGGGACCGTGTGGTCCACCGGCCAGCCCATCTGGTTGCTCGACGTGGAGCGGGACGCCAATTTTCCCAGGGCTGCTTCCGCCGCCCGATACGGCCTGCACAGCGCCTTCGCCTGTCCGGTCGTAGTCGGTGACCGGGTGATCGGCGTCATCGAATTCTTTACCCGCCGCATCCGGGAACCCGACTCCGGCCTCTTGGAGATGATAGGGACGGTGGCGGGCAACGTCGGTCAATTCATCGAGCGGCAATGCGCCGGGCAGGAACTCAGACAGAGTGAAGCCGAACTTGCCGACTTCTTCGAGAACGCCACCGTAGGCCTGCACTGGGTGGGGGCGGACGGGATCATTCTACGCGCCAACCGGGCCGAGCTGGAGCTGCTCGGCTACAGCAGGGACGAGTATGTTGGCCGCCCCATCGCCGATTTTCACGCCGATGAGGACGTGATTTGTGATATCCTCAACCGCCTGCAGACCGGGGAGAAACTGAACGAGTATCCGGCCCGGCTGCGGTGCAAGGACGGGACGATCAAGAACGTCTTGATCGATTCCAGCGTGCTGTGGAACAACGGCAAGTTCGTCCACACCCGCTGCTTCACCCGTGACATCACCAGAAGGAATGAGGCCGAGGAATTATTGAGGGAGAGCGAGGAACGCTTCCGGGGCATTTTCAACCAGACCCTCGCCGGGGTCGCCCAAACCGACATGACGGGCCGGTTTGTGCTGGTCAATCAGCGCTACTGCGAGATGGTCGGCCGCCCGGCAGAGGAGTTGAACGTCCTGCGGATGCAGGTGATCACCCACCCCGACGATCTCCCCCGCAACCTGCCCTTGTTCGAGGCGATGGTGAACGGAGGTCCGCCCTTCGACATCGAGAAGCGTTACGTGCGCCCGGACGGGTCGCACGTCTGGGTGAATAACAGCGTTTCGCTGATCCGGGGAGGCGACGGCCGCCCGAAGTTTGTGGTAGCCGTCGCGATGGACATCACCGGGCGGAAGCGGGCCGAACAATCGTTGCGGCAGAGCGAAGAGCGTTTCCGCAGCCTGATGGATCAAGCCCCGTTCAGCATTCAGATCTTTTCGCCTGATGGCCTCACGAGCCGGGTAAACCGGGCTTGGGAGGAATTGTGGGGCGTTTCCCTCGACCAGATCGGCGACTACAACATCCTCGAAGACCGGCAACTCCAGGCTAAGGGCGTCCTCTCCTTCATCCAGCAGGCGTTCGCCGGAGAACCCGCCTTGGTCCCGGCTATCCAATACGACCCCAACGATACGATCGCCGACCGCACCAGGCACACCGACCCAATGCGGTGGGTGACTGCGGTCGCCTATCCGATCAAAGACGATGCCGGGCGGGTCCGGGAAGTCGTGCTGGTCCACCAGGACATCACCGCTCAGCGCAGGGCCGAGGCGGCGCTGCGGACGAGCGAAGAGAAGCTGCGGCTGCTCGCAGATACCATCCCCCAGTTGGCGTGGATGGCCCGGCCGGATGGCCACATCTTTTGGTACAACCGCCGTTGGTACGATTACACCGGGACCACGCCGGTGGAGATGGAAGGCTGGGGTTGGCAATCAGTTCATGACCCGGAGACATTGCCGAAAGTTCTGGCCCGGTGGAAGGCGTGCCTTGAGAGCGGCGAGCCGTTCGACATGGTCTTCCCGCTCAAAGGAGCTGACGGGGAGTTCCGTCCTTTTCTGACACGGGTCAATCCGCTCACTCAAGAGGACGGAAAAATCCTCTACTGGTTCGGAACGAGCACCGACATTAGCAAGCAAAATCGGGCTGAGGAGGAACTGCGTTACCGGCATGGACTGCTGCGGGCAATCACCGACACGGCAACGACAGCCATCTTCATGATGGACGAGCGAAGCCGCTGCACTTTCATGAACACGGCGGC